>NZ_JBIAZG010000014.1:0-148703 GCF_042898885.1 Micromonospora sp. NPDC000316 | reverse complement strand
ATCTACGTCGCCCTCTCCACCGGCACCACATTCGCCCCCAGCACCAAATGGCACGACTACTTCGGCCTCAACGGCGAAACCACCCTCTGACCCCGACAGACCCCCAGGAGGATCCATGGACCACCAACCCGTGAGCAGGCGACGACTCCTCACCGGTGCCGCAGGGGTCGCCGCAGCTGGCGCCCTCGCCGGTGCCTTCTCCGCGCCGACCTCGGCAAGCGCCGCAGGTAACGGGTACGGCCTGCGCATCGTCGCCCGGAACGAGAACGGCGGCCGGTTGCAGTACTACCGGTTCGCCACCGACGCGATCGAGTGGGACCCGGCGGTCAACGTGCTGCTGCCGGACGGCTACCACACGAGCGGCAAGCGCTACCCGGTGCTCTATCTGCTGCACGGTGGCAACGCCGACTTCCGCACCTTCCACATGCATGACAACATCATCAACCTCACCGCCGGCCGCGACATCATCGTCGTGATGCCGGACGCCTCCACCGGCTGGTATTCCAACCCGGTCACCAGCAACACCGGGCCCCGCAACTGGGAGACGTTCCACATCGCTCAGTTGCTGCCCTGGATCGACGCCAACTTCCGGACGTTCGCCGAATACAACGGCCGTGCCGTGGCGGGTTTCTCGATGGGCGGCTTCGGCGCTCTCAAGTACGCCGCGAAATACTACGGTCACTTCTGCTCGGTGAGTGCCCACTCGGGGCCGGCAAGCCTGCGCCGCGACTTCGGCCTCGTCGTCCACTGGGCCAACGCCACCTCTGCCGCTCTCGACCTCGGCGGCGGCACGGTCTACGGCGCGCCGCTGTGGGACGAGGCTCGGGTCAGCGCCGACAACCCGGTGCAGCGCATCGAGAGCTACCGCAACAAGCGCGTCTTCCTGGCCGCCGGCACCTCACCCGACCCGGTCAACTGGTTCGACACCGTCAACGAGACCCAGGTCCTGGCGGGGCAGCGTGAGTTCCGCGGCGCGTTGGCCTGGGCCGGCATCCCGCACGAGTGGCGGGAGGTTCCGGGCGGCCACTACTTCCGTCACGAACTGTTCGTCCAGGATCTCGGCGGAATGCTGGGGCGGCTGCGTCGCGCCGCCTGACCCCGTGCAACGCACAGGCCGCCGTACCCGGGAGGGTACGGCGGCCTGGCAGGCGCGGTGGAGCTCAGGAGCCGGGGGTGTTGCCACCCTTCGCGGTGGCCGCGAGGTAGTCGCGGTTGAGCCGGCCGATCGTGTTCAGCGGAATGCCCTTCGGGCAGGCCACAGTGCACTCGCCGGCGTTGGTGCAGCCGCCGAAGCCGGCCTCGTCGTGCGCGTCGACCATGCCGATGACCCGGGTGTAGCGCTCCGGCTGGCCCTGAGGCAGCAGCGAGAGTTGGGTCAGCTTGGCGGCGGTGAAGAGCATCCCGGAGCCGTTCGGGCAGGCCGCCACGCACGCGCCGCAGCCGATGCAGGCCGCCGACTCGAAGGCGGCGTCCGCGTTGGCCTTGGCCACCGGTGTGGAGTGCGCCTCGGGCGCGCTGCCGGTCGGTGCGGTGATGTAGCCACCGGCGGCGATGATCTTGTCGAAGGCGTTCCGGTTGACCACCAGGTCCTTGATGACCGGGAAGGCGCTGGCCCGCCACGGCTCGATGTCGATCGTCTCGCCGTCGGAGAACTGCCGCATGTGCAGCTGGCAGGCGGTGGTGCCGCGCTGCGGCCCGTGCGCGTCACCGTTGATCATCAGACCGCACATGCCGCAGATGCCCTCGCGGCAGTCGTGGTCGAACGCGACAGGGTCCTCACCGTCGAGGATCAGCCGCTCGTTGAGCACGTCGAGCATCTCCAGGAACGACATGTCCGGGGACACGTCGTTGACCGGGTAGGTCACCATCCGACCCTTGTCCTCAGGGCCCTTCTGGCGCCAGATGCGCAGGGTCAGGTTCACTTGTAGCTCCGCTGCGTGGGGTGGACGTATTCGAACTTCAGGTCTTCCTTGTGCAGCACCGAGGGCTCGCCGGCGGCGGTGAACTCCCAGGCCGCCACGTACGCGAACTTGTCGTCGTCGCGCTGCGCCTCACCGTCGGGGGTCTGATGCTCGGCCCGGAAGTGGCCGCCGCAGGACTCCTCGCGGTGCAGGGCGTCGATGCACATCAGCTCGGCCAACTCGAAGAAGTCGGCGACGCGGCCGGCCTTCTCCAGAGACTGGTTGAGCTCGTCGCCGGTGCCGGACACCTTGACCCGCTGCCAGAACTGCTCGCGCAGGCCGCGGATCTCGTCGATCGCCTTGCGCAGCCCGGCCTCGCTGCGCTCCATGCCGCAGTGCTCCCACATGATCTGGCCCAGCTCCCGGTGGAACGAGTCCACAGTCCGGTCGCCGTTGATCGCCAGCAGCCGCTGGATGCGGTCCTCGACGTCGGTGCGCGCCTCGATCGCCGCCGGGTGACTGGCATCGACCTTCTCCAGCGGACCGGAGGCCAGGTAGTTGGCGATCGTGGTGGGGAGCACGAAGTACCCGTCGGCGAGGCCCTGCATCAGCGCGGAGGCGCCGAGCCGGTTCGCGCCGTGGTCGGAGAAGTTCGCCTCGCCGATCACGAACAGGCCCGGGATGCTCGACTGGAGGTCGTAGTCGACCCAGAGGCCACCCATCGTGTAGTGCACGGCGGGGTAGATCCGCATCGGCACCTCGTACGGGTCCTCGCCGGTGATCCGCTCGTACATCTCGAAGAGGTTGCCGTACTTGGCCTCAATGGCCTTGCGGCCCAGGCGGTTGATCGCGTCGCCGAAGTCGAGGTAGACGCCGAGCTTCGTCGGCCCCACGCCCCGACCGTCGTCGCAGACGTTCTTCGCGGCGCGGGAGGCGATGTCGCGGGGGACCAGGTTGCCGAAGGAGGGGTAGATCCGCTCCAGGTAGTAGTCCCGCTCGTCCTCGGGAATGTCCCGGGGGTTGCGGTCGTCGCCCTTGGTCTTCGGCACCCAGACGCGGCCGTCGTTGCGCAGCGACTCGCTCATCAGGGTCAGTTTCGACTGGTGGTCGCCGGAGACCGGGATGCAGGTCGGGTGGATCTGCGTGTAGCAGGGGTTCGCGAAGTACGCGCCCTTGCGGTGCGCCCGCCAGGTGGCGGTGACGTTGCAGCCCTTGGCGTTTGTGGAGAGGTAGAAGACGTTGCCGTAACCGCCGGAGGCGAGCACGACGGCGTCGGCCATCTCGGTGCTGATCTCGCCGGTGACCATGTCCCGGACGACGATGCCCCGGGCCTTGCCGTCGACGAGGACCAACTCCAGCATCTCGTGCCGGGAGTTCATCTCCACGTTGCCGAGGCCGATCTGCCGCTCGAGGGCCTGGTACGCGCCGAGCAGCAGTTGCTGGCCGGTCTGGCCCCGGGCGTAGAAGGTGCGCTGCACCTGGGCGCCGCCGAAGGAGCGGGTGTCCAGCAGGCCGCCGTACTCGCGGGCGAACGGCACGCCCTGGGCGACGCACTGGTCGATGATGTTCACCGACACCTCGGCGAGCCGGTGCACGTTCGACTCGCGGGAGCGGAAGTCGCCGCCCTTGACGGTGTCGTAGAACAGCCGGTGCACCGAGTCGCCGTCGTTGCGGTAGTTCTTGGCGGCGTTGATGCCGCCCTGCGCCGCGATCGAGTGCGCGCGGCGCGGGCTGTCCTGGTAGCAGTAGGACTTGACGTGGTAGCCCTGCTCGGCGAGCGTGGCGGCGGCGGACCCACCGGCCAGGCCGGTGCCGACCACGATCACCGTCATCTTGCGGCGGTTGGCCGGGTTGACCAGCTTGGCCTCGAAGCGGCGGGTCTCCCAGCGCTTGTCGATGGGGCCGGCGGGAGCCTTGGTGTCGGCGATCGGGTCGCCCTCGGTGAAGAGTTCCATGTCAGGACACCAATCCGGTGAGAACGGCGAACGGGACCACCAGGTACCCGGCGCAGAGCGCGACGGCGAAGACAAGCGCCGCGACGCGTGCCCGACGCTCGCCCCTCGGCGTCTGCTGGCCGAGGCTGCGGAACGCGCTGAACGCGCCGTGGCGCAGGTGGAAGCCGAGCGTGACGATCGCCAGGGTGTAGAAGAGCGTGACGTACCAGCGCTCGGGCGCGAAGTCGGCGACGACGTTCGCGAACGGCCTGCTGGGGTCGCCGACCGGGTTGAGCGTGCCGGTGGTCAGGTCCAGGAGGTGGTAGATCACGAAGAGCAGGATGATCACCCCGCCCCACCGCATCGTGCGGGCGGCGTAGCTGCCCCGGACCTTCTTGCGGTGGGCGTACTTCACCGGGCGCGCGGCGCGGGCTCGCAGCGCCAGAGTGGTGGCGGCCCAGATGTGACCGACGGCGGCCACCACCAGCACGATGCGCAGGATCCACAGGAACCAGACACCGGGCAGCAGCGGCTTGCCGATGTCGCGCAGCCAGTGCGCGTAGTGGTCGAACGAGGTCGCCCCCGCGAACACCTTCAGGTTCCCGAGCATGTGCGCGATCAGGAACAGCACCAGCACTATGCCCGTCACCGCCATGACGGCCTTGAGACCGACGTTGGAGCGGATGGGCGACCGAGTTTTCGTCATTACCACGTGACCGACGCTAGGAGCACTTGGACCAGTCGTCCAATGCATCGAACTCGCAGTGTTGATAGCCGTAAGCTATGCAGATGCAGCTCCATCAGCTTCGGTACTTCGTCGCAGTGGCCGAAGTACGACATTTCACCCAGGCCGCCGACATCGTCGGCATCACTCAGCCTTCTCTCAGTAAGCAAATTCACGCTCTGGAAACCGACCTCGGTGCCCCTCTCTTCGAACGGGTAAGGGGAAACATCACACTGACGACGGCCGGCGAGGTCCTGCTGCCGTTGGCCACCCGGATCCTCGCCGACGTGGAGACCGCCACCCGCGAGGTGCAGGAGTTGGTAGGGCTCCGGCGGGGCCGCGTCCGGCTCGGCGCCACCCCGAGCCTCGCCACCTCGCTCGCCCCGCCGGTGCTGCGCCGGTTCCGCGACGCCCACCCCACCGTCGACCTGCGGGTCGAGGAGGGCGGCTCCCAGGACCTGGTCCGCGACCTGCTCCGAGGCGACCTCGACCTGGCGCTGATCATCATGCCGGCCCAGGGCGCGGACCCGGGTCTGCGCGTCGATCCGATCCTGCGGGAGAGCCTCGTGGTGGCCTCGGTGCACGAGGTGCCGACCGCCTCGGCGACCGGCGAGCTGCACATCACCGACCTGCGCGATCAGCCGATGGTCATGTTCCGGGAGGGCTACGACCTGCGCGACGCGACCATCCAGGCGTGCCGCGAAGCGGGCTTCGAGCCGACCTTCGCGGTCGACGGCGGCGAGATGGACGCCGTCCTGAGCTTCGTCGAGGCAGGGCTCGGCATCGCGCTGGTGCCGGGCATCGTGCTGGCCCGCCGCCCGGGGGTACGGATCACACCCCTGGCCCCGCCCGGGGTGCGACGGACCATCGCGGTGGCCCGCCGCCGGGACGTGGTGCCCACCCACGCCGGCCGGGAGCTGCGGCGGATCCTGCTCGACTACATCCAGTCCGCGATCGACCGCGACGACCTGCCGCCGGGCGTGGACCCGCGCTGAGCGCCGTCAGCGGCCCTCGGCGTCGTCCATGGCCCGGTAGATCCGCTGCTCCGAGACGGGGTACGGGGTGCCAAGCGCCTGGGCGAAGAGGTTCACTCGCAACTCCTCGATCATCCAGCGGATCTGTCGGACCGCTGTCTCCTGCCGACGCGCGGGCGGCAGCGCGGCGAGCAGATCGTCGTACTCCTTCTGCACCGCCGCGACCCGGTCCTGCTGCTGACGGTCGCGCTGCGGGTTGCCGCCGAGCCGGTCCAGCCGGCGCTCGATGGCTGTCAGATAGCGCAGCAGGTCGGGCAGGCGGGCGTACCCGGTCTCGGTGATGAAACCGGCGTGCACGAGCCCGGCGAGCTGTTTGCGGATGTCGGCGAGGGCCGCCACCACGGCGAGGTTGCGGGTGGCGCCGAGCCGCTGCTCGACGGCGTACGCGGAGGCGAGCACCCTGCGGACCCGGTCCATCACCTCGACCACTGTGTCGACCAGGTCGGCCCGGACCTTCTCGCGTAGCGCCGCGAAGCCCTCGGCGTCCCAGGCCGGCCCGCCGGCGTCGCCGATCAGCCTGTCGATGGCGGCACCGGCGGCGTCCTCGATCAACTGCTGTACGCCGCCGTGCGGGTTGCGGCTCAGCGCCAGCTTCGCCTCGTTGCTCAGCCGACCCTGGAGGAACCGGGCGGGCGACGGCACGGTGAGCCGCAGCAGCCGTCGGGTGCCTGCCCACTGCGCCGCCTCCGCCTCGGCGGGGGAGTCGAACACCCGCACCCCGACAGTGGTGCCCTCGTCGACGAGCGCCGGGTACGCGGTCACCGCGTAGCCGGCGCGGACCTGCTCGATGGTCCGTGGCAGTGTGCCGATGCTCCACTCGCGCAGCCCGGTCCGGGCGACCTCCGGCGCGGCGGCCGCCACCACCTGGCGTACCTCCTGGCGGAGTTGGCGCTGTAGCGCCTGCAGGTCCTTGCCCTCGGCGACGGGCTTCTCGTCGTCGCCGAGCACCCGGAACGTGACCCGCAGGTGGGCGGGCAGCTTGGCCGGCTCCCAGGCGTCCCGGGGCACTGTCACCCCGGTCATTCGCCGTAGTTGCCGGGTGAGCGCGTCAAGCAGCGGCTCCTCGCCCGGGGTGATCGCCGCCAGGGCGGCCCGCGCGAAGTCCGGCACCGGGACGAAGTTGCGGCGGATCGGCTTGGGCAGCGACCGGATCAGAGCGATCACCGTCTCCTCGCGCAGCCCCGGCACCTGCCAGTCGAAGCTCTCCGCCGGCACCTGGTTGAGCAGTGGCAGCGGGATGTCCACCGTGACGCCGTCGGTGGGGGTGCCCGGCTCGAACCGGTACGTCAGCGGCAGGCTCACCCCGTCGGCCTGCCACTCGTCCGGGTAGTCGTCCTCGTCCACGCCGGCCCGACCGTCGTTGACAAGCACGTCGCGGGTAAAGGTGAGCAGGTCGGGCTGCTCGCGGCGGGTCTGCTTCCACCATGAGTCGAAGTGCCGGCCGGAGACCACGTCGGCGGGGATCCGCTTGTCGTAGAAGCCGAAGATCGTCTCGTCGTCGACGAGGATGTCCCGGCGTCGGGCCCGGCTCTCCAGCTCCTCGATCTCGGCGAGCAGGCGCTTGTTGTCGGCCCAGAAGTGGTGGTGGGTCTGCCAGTCGCCCTCGACGAGGGCGTGCCGGATGAACAGCTCCCGACTCATCGCCGGGTCGATCCGCCCAAAGTTGACCTTGCGGGAGGTGACAAGCGGGACGCCGTACAGGGTGACCTTCTCGTAGGCCATCACCGCGGCCTGCTTCTTCTCCCAGTGCGGCTCGCTGTAGCTGCGCTTGACCAGGTGCTGCGCGAGCGGTTCGACCCACTCCGGCTCGACCCGGCCGGCGATGCGGCCCCACAGCCGGGACGTCTCCACAAGCTCGGCGGCCATCACCCAGCGCGGCGGCTTCTTGAACAGCGCCGAGCCGGGGAAGAGCGCGAACTTCGCCCCCCGGGCACCCAGGTATTCGTGCTTCTGGGCGTCCTTCAGGCCGATGTGCGACAGCAGACCGGGCAGCAGCGACTGGTGCACCTTCGGGGTGTCGATCTCCTCCGGCAGGTCGGCACCGGCGCGGCCCGCACCCCGGCCGGCGTCCGCGTCGCCCGAGGTGTCCCGCGCCGGCCGCCCACCACGCCGCTCGCCCTCGGCCGGGGTACGCAGCACCTGGCGCAACTGGCCCACGATGTCCTGCCACTCGCGGACCCGCAGGTAGTTCAGGTACTCCGCCTTGCACATCCGGCGGAAAGCGCTCGAGGACAACTCCCGCTGCTGCTCCCGCAGGTAGCGCCACAGGTTGAGGTACGCGACGAAGTCCGACTCCTTGTCGGCGAACCGGGCGTGCGCCTGGTCGGCCTGGGCCTGCTTCTCCGCCGGCCGCTCGCGCGGATCCTGGATGGAGAGCGCGGCGGTGATCACCAGCACCTCGGTGGCGCAGCCGTTGCGTTCGCCCTCGACCACCATCCGGGCCAGTCGCGGGTCGACAGGCAGTTGCGCCAGCCGCCGGCCCAGCGCGGTGAGCCGCTTCGCCGGGTCGGCCTCGGTCGGGTCCAGCGCGCCAAGCTCGTGCAGCAGGTTGACGCCGTCGGCGATGTTGCGTTTGTCAGGCGGGTCGATGAACGGGAACGCGGCCAGGTCGCCGAGCCCGATGGCAGTCATCTGGAGGATTACCGACGCCAGGTTGGTGCGCAGGATCTCCGGGTCGGTGAACTCCGGCCGGGACAGGAAGTCCTGCTCGTCGTAGAGGCGGATGCAGATGCCGTCGGAGGTACGCCCGCAGCGGCCCTTGCGCTGGTTGGCCGACGCCTGGGAGATCGGCTCGATCGGCAGCCGCTGCACCTTGAGCCGGCTGGAGTAGCGGGAGATCCGCGCGGTGCCCGGGTCGACCACGTACTTGATGCCGGGCACTGTCAGCGAGGTCTCCGCGACGTTCGTGGCGAGCACCACGCGCCGCGAGGTGTGCGCGGCGAACACCCGGTGCTGCTCGGCGCTGGAGAGCCGCGCGTACAGGGGCAGGATCTCGGTGCCGAGCAGTGTCCGCTTCGTCTGCACCAGCTTGGCCAGGGCGTCGGCGGTGTCCCGGATCTCCCGCTCCCCGCTGAGGAAGACCAGGATGTCGCCGGGCCCCTCGGCGGCCAACTCCTCGACGGCGTCCCCGATCGCCTGGATCTGGTCGCGGACGTTCTCCTCGTCGCTGTCGCCGTCCTCCTCACCCTCGGCCAGCTCGACAAGCGGCCGGTAGCGCACCTCCACCGGGTAGGTGCGACCGGACACCTCCACCACCGGCGCCGGTACGCCCTGCGGCTCGTCGGCCGTGGGCGGGCCGGCGAAGTGCCTGGCGAAGCGGTCGGTCTCGATCGTCGCCGAGGTGATGATGACCTTGAGGTCGGGTCGCCGGGGCAGCAGCTCCCGCAGGTACCCGAGGATGAAGTCGATGTTGAGGCTGCGCTCGTGCGCCTCGTCGATGATCAACGTGTCGTACTGGCGGAGCATCCGGTCGGTCTGCAACTCGGCAAGCAGGATGCCGTCGGTCATCAGCTTGACCAGGCTGCGTTCGCTCACCTGGTCGGTGAAGCGCACCTTGTAGCCGACCACGTCACCCAGCTCGGTGCCCAGCTCGTCGGCGATCCGGTCGGCCACCGTCCGGGCCGCCAACCGCCGGGGCTGGGTGTGCCCGATCAGGCCGTGCACCCCGCGCCCCAACTCCAGGCAGATCTTCGGCAGCTGGGTCGTCTTGCCGGAGCCGGTCTCGCCGGCCACGATCACCACCTGGTGATCGCGGATGGCTGCGGCGATGTCGTCCTTGCGTTCACTGACCGGCAACCCCGCCGGGTACGTGATGACCGGCACCGCCGCGCGACGGGCGGCGAGGCGCTGCTCGGCCCGGGCCAGCTCGGCGGTGATCTCGGCAAGCGCGGCCTCCCGACGCTGCGGGTCACGCAGCTTGCGGGCACCGTCGAGCCGCCGCTGGAGCCGGCGCTGGTCGCGGAACATCAGGGGAGTGAGGCGGCGGTGCAGCTCGCGGACCGGATCGGTCGCGGCGGCGGCGGCTGGATTCTGCATGTCGTGCCCAAGAATAGGCAGCGCGGCGGCGTACCGCCCCTGGGTTATCGCCCCGGCCGCCGCCCGATGGTCGGGGAGTGGCCGGGTGCGCCGCCGTCTAGTGTTGGCGGCCGATGTCGAGCGCCAGGGGGCCGGGATGGAACTGCGGGACACGGACCGGGCGCTTGTGCAGGCCGCCACGGCGGTCGCCAAGCTGCGCTGCCGCAGCCAGCACCACACCGTCGCGTCGGCGGCGCGTACCGCCGACGGTCGGGTCTTCACAGGCGTGAACGTCCACCACGAGACCGGCGGGGCCTGCGCCGAGCTGGTCGTCGTCGGCACCGCCGCGACCCAGGGCGTCACCGAGTTGGAGACGATCGTCACGGTCGCCGACCGGGGCCGCGAGGTCGTCGCGCCGTGCGACACGTGCCAGGCCGTCCTGCGGGACCACTTCCCGTCGCTGCGGATGATCGTCGGCCCGGTGGACGCCCTGCGGGTGACAGCGCTCGACTGAGCCGCCGCTTGGGCGTGCGGCGCGGCTCAGTCGCCGGACGCCGCCTCCAGCATCGACCGGGGCATCGGCACGCCCTCGAACCGCACGTTGCCCTCCGGCACCATCCAGCTCATCACCCGCACGGCCAGCAGCCCGGCGCGTACCGCCGGATCGTTGTGATAGAGCTCGCGGGCCTCGTCCGGGCTTATCGAGAGCACGGCGAAGCCCCGCAACCTGTCGTCGTCGGCGGCCAGGAACGGGCCGGCCGCGAGCACGAGGCCCTGCTCCACCAGACCGGCCTGGTGGGCCAGGTGGGCGTCCCGCAATCGGTCGGCCGCGTCCAGCGGCAGCTCGGGGGCGTCCGCCGGCCGGATCAGGAGTACGACCGTGTGCTGGTCGAATCGCATGAGCCCACCCTAGGCGCGCCAGTCCGCCCGCGCGGGCGTCCGCCCTGGTCAGCCCGTTTCGGATCGACGGATGCGAGTTAGGTAGCCCTCAGGGGGTCGGCTAAGGTAAGGCGACCCTAAGCGCGAATGTGCAGGAGACTCGTGACCACCCTCGCCACCCGGCCGGCCCCGGCCTCCAACCGGTCCGGCACCCGCACCGGCCGCCGGGTGGCCGTCACCGTCGGCGCCGCGCTCGTGCTGCTGCTCGCCGTGCTGGCCAGCTTCGCGCTCGGCAGCCGACAACTCGGCGTCGACCAGGTGTGGCACGCCCTCGTCGCACCGGACGGCGGCGACGCCACAGTCATCGTCCGCGAGCTGCGGATGCCGCGCACCGCACTCGGGCTCGCCGTCGGGCTCGCGCTCGCCATGGCCGGCGTCCTGTTCCAGGCGCTCACCCGCAACCCCCTCGCCGAGCCGCGCATCCTCGGCATCAGCGCCGGCGCGTCGTTCGGCGTGGTGCTCGCCATCTCCGTCTTCGGTGTCAGCACGCTCGCCGGGTACGTCTGGTTCGGCATCGCCGGGGCGCTGATCGCCGGCCTGCTGGTCTTCGCCATCGCCGCCCGGGCCCGCGACGGCGCCAGCCCGGTCACCCTCGCGCTTGTCGGCGCGGCGCTCGACGCCAGCCTCGCCTCCGGGGTGTACGCGCTGCTCAGCATCGACGCCCGCACCTTCGAGGAGTACCGGTTCTGGGTGGTCGGCGGGCTCTCCGGCCGCGACCTGACAGTCACCGCGCAACTGCTGCCCTTCGTCCTCGTCGGGCTCGTGCTGGCCGCCGTGGTCGCCCGAGGGCTGGACGCGCTGGCCCTCGGCGACGACGTGGCCCGCGGCCTCGGCCACCGCATCGGCCTGGTCCGCCTCGGCGGTGGCCTCGCCGCGGTGCTGCTGACCGGGGCGGCGGTCGCGGCGGCCGGGCCGATCGCCTTCGTCGGGCTCGCCGTGCCGCACCTGGCACGTGCCCTGGTCGGCGCGGACCACCGCTGGACCCTCGCCGTCTCCGCCCTGCTCGGGCCGGCGCTGCTGCTCGGCGCCGACGTCGTCGGCCGGCTCGTCGCCCCACCCGGCGAGATACCCGCCGGGATCGTCACCGCCCTGATCGGCGCCCCGCTGCTGGCCTTCCTGGTTCGCCGCGCCCGGGTGGTGACCGCGTGACCACCACCACCCAGCGCCCGGCTGGCTCGTCTGGTCCGGCCGGTGCCAGGCATGCGCTGCTGCCCGGCCGGTCGCTGCTGCGGATCGGCCCGGTCAGCCTGCAGTTCCGCCGCCGCGCCGTGCTGGTCGCCGCCACGCTCACCGTCCTGCTCCTGCTGGCGATGCTGCTCAGCCTCTCCCTGGGCACCCCGTACGTCGCCCCGGCCGACGTCCTGCGCTCCCTCTCCGGCGTCGGCACCCCGTACGACCTCGTTGTCCTTGATCTTCGGTTGCCCCGGATCATGCTGGCCGCGGTGGCCGGCGCTGCCTTCGGCGTGGCCGGCACGCTCATCCAGAGCGTGGCGCGTAACCCCCTCGCGAGCCCTGACGTCATCGGCATCACGCAGGGCGCCGGCCTCGCCGCGACCATCGCGCTCACCAGTGGGGCGGCCGCCGTCCTGGTGGCGCCCAGCGCGCTTGTCGGCGGGCTTGTCGCGGCGGCCCTGCTGTTCGTCCTCGGCGCCCGGCACGGGCTGGCCGCCCAGCGGTTCGTGCTCGCCGGGGTGGCGGTGGCATTCGGCTTCCGGGCGCTGATCGAGGTGGTCATGCTTACCGCCGACCCGATCGACGGGCTGCGCGCGCAGATCTGGCTCATCGGCACCCTGGCCGGCAAGGGCTGGACCGAGGCCGCCTGGATCGCCGGCACCCTGCTGGTGCTGCTCCCCGTGCTGGCCTGGGCCGGTTGGGCGCTCAACAGCACAGCCCTGGACGACGACACGGCCCGCGGCGTCGGCCTGCGCCCAGCGGCCCGCCGGATCGGGCTCGCCGGCACCGGCGTGGTCATCGCCGCGATGGTCACCGCCCAGGTCGGCGCCGTCGACTTCGTGGCGCTTGTCGCCCCCCAACTGGCGCGCCGGCTGGTCCGCGCCGAACGGCCACCGCTCGTCTGCGCCGCCCTGCTCGGCGCGCTGCTGCTCGTGCTCGCCGACCTCGCCGGCCGGCGACTGTTCGCGCCCACCCAACTGCCGGCAGGTGTGCTGACCGCCGCGATCGGCGGCCCATACCTGATCTTCCTGCTGCTTCGCGGACGGCGGCGGTCGTCGTGACGCACCTAAGGAGTCGTGTGATGCTCTCCACCCGCGACCTTGTCGTCGGCTACGACGAGCGGACCGTGCTCGACGGACTCAGCCTCGACCTGCCCACCGACGCGTTCACAGTCATCGTCGGGCCGAACGCGTGCGGCAAGTCCACCCTGCTGCGCACCATGGCCCGGCTGCTCAACCCTCGACGCGGCGCGGTCCTGCTGGACGGCACCGCGATCCGCGACCTGCCGACCCGGGAGGTCGCCCGCCGGCTCGGCGTGCTGCCGCAGAGCCCGCTCGTGCCCGAGGGCGTCACAGTGGCCGACCTGGTCGGGCGGGGTCGCCAGCCGTACCAGCGGTGGTGGCGGCAGTGGTCGCCGGAGGACGGCGCGGCCGTCACCGAGGCGATGGCACTGGCCGACGTGGCGGACCTCGCCGACCGGCCGGTGGACAGCCTCTCCGGCGGCCAGCGGCAGCGGGTCTGGATCGCCATGACACTCGCCCAGGACACCGACGCCCTGCTGCTTGACGAACCCACCACCTTCCTCGACCTGGCACACCAGGTGGAGGTGCTCGACCTGCTGCACCGGCTGCGCGTCGAGCGCGGACGCACAGTCGTCGCCGTGCTGCACGACCTCAACCAGGCCGCCCGCTACGCCGACCACCTGGTCGCGATGCGCTCCGGCGAGGTGGTGGCCGCCGGCCCGCCCCGGGAGATCCTCACCGCGGACTTGGTCCGCGACGTCTTCGGGCTGGCCTGCGTGGTCGTGCCCTGCCCGGTGACCGGAGCGCCACTTGTGGTGCCCGCCCTCACCGGCGGCACCGCCGCCCTGCCGGCCACCGCCGCTGCCGTCGACCCCGATCCGTCGGAGACGTCCATGCCGGACGCCCGACTCCCTGGCGACGCGGTCAACCCGCTCGCCGCCTCGTCCCCCTCGAAAGGACTCTGATGCGTCGTCTCGTCGCCGTTCTCGCCGCGGCCGCCGCCCTTGGCGTCGGACTCACCGCCTGCGGTGAGAGCGACCCGGTCGCCAGTACCACCACCGGGGAGACTCGGGAGATCACCCACGCCATGGGCACCACAAAGGTCCCGGCGGAACCCAAGCGCGTCATCGTGCTCGACACCGACAAGATCGACACGGCGCTCTCGCTGGGCATCACACCGATCGGCGCCGCCACCGCCGGTGAGGCCAAGAGCTGGCCGACCTACTTCGGCGAGGACAAGCTCGCCGGCATCAAGGAGGTCGGGGTGCTCACCGAGCCCGACCTGGAGGCGATCAACGCGCTCAAGCCGGACCTCATCCTGGGCAGCAAGTTCCGCCAAGAGAAGTTCTACGACGAGCTGGCCGCCATCGCGCCCACCGTGTTCACCGACAAGGTGGGCATCACCTGGAAGGAGAACTTCCTCCTCGACGGCAAGGCGCTCGGCCGCGAGCAGCAGGCCAAGGACCTCCTCGGCGCGTACGAGAAGCGGGCCAAGGACTTCGGCGCGACCCTCGGCGACCCCGCCGCCCGCAAGGTGTCGATCGTGCGGTTCGTTCCCGGCAACATCCGGGTGTACGGCCCCGACTCCTTCTCCGGCATCGTCATCGGCGACACCGGCCTCGGCCGCCCCGAGCGGCAGATGCTCGCCAACAAGGAGGACAAGCGCTTCGACCTGGTCAGCCCCGAGCGGATCAACGAGGTCGACGGTGACGTCATCTTCGTGACCGCGTACGGCGAGAAGGCCGCGGCCGAGCAGGCGAAGGTCGGCGGCGGCACCCTCTGGAAGGGCCTCGGCGCCGTCAAGGCCGGCAAGGCGTACCCGGTCTCCGACGAGATCTGGATGACAGGCATCGGCGTCGGCGCCGCCAACAAGATCCTCGACGACCTGGCGAAGTACCTGCCCGCCGCCTGACCCATCCCGAGCCAGGATCCCGCGACACCCACGAGGTAGTGGTCTCCCAGCGCTGGGAGACCACTACCTCGTGGCGTGTCGGATTTGGGACTCCTGGCGCCCCAACAAGGCCGAGAAAGATCGTAACCACCCACGCCTTCGCCCCGTTTGTGTCTGCGACGCGAATTCGGCATGGGGTGGGGAAACGGATGACACGAACGGCCGTGCGACCGGAAGCCAATCCCCGGGCCGCATTTCGCGGTGATGTAGAGGGGCTACGTGCGCTCGCCGTCGTTCTGGTGCTGGTGGGACACGCAAGTCAGCAACTGGTGCCCGGCGGCTTCGTCGGCGTCGACGTCTTCTTCGTCATCTCCGGATTTCTGATCACCGGCCTGCTGGTGGCCGAGGTGGACCGGACGGGCCGCCTCTCGCTTATCGGTTTCTACGGCCGGCGTGCCAAGCGACTGCTTCCGGCCGCCGTTGTGGTGCTCATCGGGACCCTGCTGCTCACGTTCGCGTTCCTGCCGCGCACCCGGTGGTCGGCCACTGGCTGGGACGTCGTGTTCAGCGGGCTGTATGCCATGAACTGGCGGCTCGCCGAACAGTCCGTCGACTACCTGGCGGCCAACCGCGCGCCCAGCATCCTGCAGCACTTCTGGTCCCTCGGTGTCGAGGAGCAGTTCTACCTGGTGTGGCCACTCCTGCTGGCCGCTGCGGTGTGGTTCGGCCGGCGGCGGTACGCCCGCACCGGATACCTGCTCGCCGCTCTCACGCTTGTCGCGGTGCCGTCCTTCGCCTGGTCCATCTGGCTGACGGAAGACAACCCCGCCCGTGCGTACTTCGTGACCACCACACGTATGTGGGAGCTGGCCCTTGGTGGCTTCCTGGCCCTGCTTGCCGGCCACCTGCAACGCCTGCCCCGGCTGGCGGCGGCCGCGCTCGCCTGGTGTGGCCTCGTCGCGATTGTGGCGTCCGCCGTACTCCTGAGCGAGAGTTCCGCGTTCCCCGGATATCTGGCGTTGGCCCCCACCCTGGGCACGGCTGCGGTCATCGCCGGTGGCGTGGCCGCGGGCGGCGTCGGCCCTGCCGTGCTGTTGGCGCTGGGGCCGGTACGCGCAGTGGGCGCGATCTCCTACTCCCTCTACCTGTGGCACTGGCCGCTCCTCGTCGTTGCCGAGGCCCGGTTCGGGGAACTCACCACCGTCACCGGCCTGGCCGTTGCGGCGTTCGCCGTGGTGCCGGCTGCGCTCACCTACCGGTTCGTCGAGAACCCGATCCGGCACTCGACGACGCTCGAGTGGGAACCCGCGCGGGCCCTGCAACTCGGCGCGCTCTGCACCGGAGTGTCCCTCCTGGCAGGGCTCGCCTTCCAGTTCACCGTTCCACAGGTGAGTTCGCCGTTGCCACCCACCCTGGCGGTGCCGACTGTGGGCGGCACCGGTGTCCCCGTGGCGGCGGCACCCACGGTTCTCGGCGCGGCCGCTCTGGGCGGCTCCCCGGCCAGCAGCGACGCCGGGCGTCCGGTGGACCGCGTGGGCCCGTTCGTGCCCGATCCGCTGGTGGCCAGTAAGGATGGCCCCGACGCGTGGCGTGACGGCTGCCATGCGGACCAGCGCAGCAGCGCGGTCAGAGCCTGCCAGTACGGGGACCCGAACGGATCGTTCACCGTGGCTCTCGCCGGGGACTCCCACGCCGCCCAGTGGCTTCCGGCGCTTCAGCGGGTTGCCGAGTCGAAGAAATGGCGTCTCAAGAGCTACACGAAGTCCTCCTGCCCGTTCATCGACGGCGTCGTCGCCCTGGACAATCGGCCGTACCCCAGTTGCACCGAGTGGAACGAGAAGCTTCGTGCACAACTGACCGGGGCTGAGCGACCGAACGTGCTTGTGGTGAGCAGCTCCTTCTACGTGATGATCCAGAACGGCGAGAGGGTCACCAGTGGAACGCAGGCCGCCTTCGCGGCGGCGCTGCGGCGCACCTGGGCCACGACGGCGGCAGCCGGGATTCCCGTGATCGTGCTACGCGACACCCCCTACCACGACCGGGACATCGCAGAGTGCGTGGCCGCCAATCCGAAGAACTTGACCCGCTGCGCATCACCGCGCGACAAGGTCCTCGCGGGTGGCGGTGGCCCGGCCCACGAATCGGCCGCCCGGGACAACAACAAGGTGTACCTGGTGGACCTGAACTCGGCCATCTGCCCGCGTGAGCGGTGTGCGCCGGTGATCGGCGGCGCGCTCGTCTATCGCGACAACAACCACATCACCGCCACCTACGCGGCCACTCTCGCGCCACGGTTGGCCACGGCGCTCGACCGCGTCCTCACCTGAGGTCACCACACTCTCCGCGCCCGTCGGGGGACGGAGGTCGCGGACACCGGCGACATCGCCCGGGTCGGAGTGGGGTCCACTTCGGTCTGGAGGCGGTCGGGCGGCTTCCACCAACAGGGCGCCGCCCGAGCGACAAGCCGGACCGGTAAACGGCGGCGGGCGCTCGGGCGGCGGCGCATGTCAGATGGTGAGGGAATTAGGCGGCGGTGGACCAGATGGCGCGGAAGGCGGCTGCTTCGCCGGCCAGCCAGCGCTCGATGTGCTCGGGCTTGGCGTCGGCGGGCATGCGATGTGCCTGACCGCGTCGGACGTCGACCAGGACCGGCTCGGCGTGCGGGAGGACCGCGTCCATGTGCCGGGCCATCAGGTGCAGGGTCGCGAGCACCGATTCCTCGCTCGGTGGGGTCTCGTCGAAGTGCAGGCGGATCGCTTCGGCGCGGCCGTCGCTGTGCCGTACCCCGAAATGGGGGTTGATCTTGACTGGTAGGTCGCCGAGCATGGCCAGGGCGTCGCGGGTCTGCGCGAGGTCGATGGCGGACGGGTCGCCGAGGGAGTGCAGCCAGGCCGTGGCGCCGGGAACCAGGGCCTGGTAGAGCGGGCGCCAGCGTGGCTTGACCACGTCGACCACCCCGGTCAGGTGGGTGCCGCCGGTGTGGAAGGCGATGTCGGCCTTGAGCGCCTTGACGAACTGGCCGTGCGGGTTGAAGCCCGAGCGGCTGGCGCGCTGCTTGCGCAGCCCACCCACGAATGTCGCCTTGGTGGGGCCGGTGCGGTCGACGTAGCGGGTGAAACCGAGCAGGGTGGCGTAGGGGGTGAGGGGTGCGGAGGCGGGCGCGGTCACGGGCGTCCTCCCAGGTCAAGAACTCGATTAGTACATACATTCTAATCGACACCTGTGACATCGCCCAGCGAATCTGGGCTGCGCGATCGGGCAGCGGCATCGATGTCGGCGCGGAGGCTCCCTACACTCGCCACCATGGCGACATCACCTGCTGCCGTTCGAGACCTTGGCTATGAACTGCGAGAACTCGGATGGGTCAGCGACCTGATGGTGGCAGGGTCGTTAGCCACCGGTGACTACGTCCCACGCATAAGTGATCTTGACCTGGTTGCGCTCGTGGACGGGCCTGTTGACACCGGTCGGCAGGCAGCACTTTCGGTGGTCCACCGTCGACTCGACAGCGGGAGCGGTGCGGGCTTCAGCCTTGGCTGTGTGTACGTCGACACCGCGACTGTCTCCGACGTCGACGTGCAACATCCGACCTGGACCCACGGCCAACTCGTTCACCGCATTCTTTCCAGGGTCACAAGAGCAGAACTAGCGCGACACGGATACGAGGTCTTCGGGCGCTCGCCGCGCGAGGTCTTCCCTGCGGTCTCGGCCGAGGACATACGAGCAGCGGCCCGCGCCGAGCTGACCGGCTACTGGGCCTGGGCCGCTCGACGTCCATGGCTATGGGTGGACCCCACCATGGCTGAACTCGGCCTTACTTCCATGGCCAGAGGGCGTTACGCACTCGACAAGGGCGAACTCCTCACCAAGACGCAGGCCATCAAACAGGCGCACGCCCCAACCTGGCTTATCGACCAACTCGGCGCCAGGCGGCGAGGCGAAGCCGTCTCCGCACCCCGGATACGGACAGCCTTGATCGCCTGGCGTGACGCCCGCCGGACAGTCGCTCGCGCGAAGCGCGCCGTCTGAAACTTCCGTCTCGCCGCGATGACCCGGTCGACCACGAATTGGCCAACCGATTCCGGACGGCCTGCCGGGCGCGTGCACCGGACAACGCATCGACGCCTGCGCGGGTAACGTGTCCGTGTCAGTGGACCCGGTACGGCGCAGTGGAGGCTCCGAATGGGAAGCGTTCCACCCCCGCGCACGCAAGCCGACGCGTAAGCCCGCAGTGCCAGCCAGGCCACGGTGAGCAGTGCGTTCAGCCGACTCGACCAGCTCAGCCGCGAGCTGCGCGAGCGGCTCCTGGCCGCAGCACGGGAGCTCGGCTCTCCCCGCTCCGACCGAATGTCGAACACGGTCCGGCGGGGGCGGACCGGCGCTGTCGGGTTGATCGTTCACAAGCCTCTGCGGCACCTCTTCGAGGACCCGGCGGCACGACTGACCATGGCCGGGGTGGCCCGCATCTGCGGCGAGCGCGGCTCCGCGCTGGTGCTGGTTCCCCGTGCCGAGGCGGGCGTGCCGGACGTCGTCGCCACCGCGCAGGTGGACGGCTTCGTCGCCTTCTGCGACCCGCTGGAGCCTGAGCGGCGCGAAACGCTTCGCGCCCGGCGGCTGCCTGTGGTCGGGCTCGACGCGCCAGTGGCACCGGGTGAGCCGTACGTCGGCATCGACCACCGCGCCGCCGCCCGCGCCGCCGCCGCCCACCTCGTCGACCTCGGTCACCGGCGCATCGGCGTGATCAGCCTGGGCCCGGCCCGTGGTCCGGAGACCGCCGTGGTGCCCGCCGGTTTCGACGGGCCCAGCGGGTACGTCGCCAACCGGGCCCGCCTCGACGGCTACCGGGACGCCCTGCGCCCCGTGGTCGCCGATGGCGGCCGGGTCGTCGTCGTCGTGGCGCGCGGGGGCGAGGAGGCCGATGGGGCTGCCGCCACGCGTGCACTGCTGGACCTCGCCGAGCCGCCGACCGCGATCCTGGCGATGAGCGACAGGCTGGCGTTCGGTGTCATCGCCGCCGCCACCTGCCGGGGCATCCGAGTCCCGGGTGGGCTCTCCGTCGTCGGGTTCGACGACGTGCCGGCGGCGGCCGCCGCCACCCCGCCCCTGACCACTGTGCGGCAGCCGCACGTCCGTAAGGGCGCCGAGGCCGTCCGGATGCTTCTGCGGCCAGCACTGACCCGGGCGGCCCTGATCCTGCCGACCGAGGTCGTCGTCCGGGCGTCGACGGCACCGCCCCGGACGTAGGGCCGACGCCGGCCGGCGGTCACGTCGCCCGGGGCGGTCGCAGGGCCGTCAGGGCGGCGGTCAGGCGGGTGATGCCGAACTCGAATGCCTCATCGAGGTCGCCGCCGAGATTGAAGGCGCCCGCGAGTTCCATGCTGATGAAGCCGTTGGCCCAGGCGGTGAACGTGCGGGCGGCAGCCAGGGCGTCGTCGGGCCCGGCGAGGTCGGCGGCGACGCGCAGGGCGGGGGCGCTGGCCAGGGTGAGGGTGTCGAGGCTGGGGCGGGTCTCCTCGGGGCCGTTGCTGAAGATCAGGTGGTAGCCGGCCGGTTGGGCGTGGGCGAACGCGCGGAAGGCGCGGGCCAACTCGGCGAGGTCGCGGCCCGGGTCGCCGCTGCCGGCGACGGCGCCGAGCCGCTCGCCAAGGTCGTGGACCGTTGCCTCGGTGACGAGCCGGATCAGGTCGTCGCGGTTGCGGACGCGTTTGTACAGCGAGGGGGCGCGTACGCCGACCCGCTCGGCGACCGCCTGCATGGTCAGGCGCGGGAGCCCTTCGGCCTCCAGGATCTGGCGGGCAGCCGTGACGATGTCGGCGAGGGATGTCCGGTCGGGGGTGGGCATGCGATGTTCCTTCCCGGTGGGCGACGAGCGTCACCATGATAGCTATGGCGCTTAGGCATCATGGCTATGTATCGTAGCTATCAGAGCACGACACCACTCCCCGGAGGAAGCCATGAAGCTCGGCCCGCATCTGCACCGCATCGGCAACGACATCGTGGCCGCCTACCTGGTCGACACCGAGGAGGGTGTGACGGTCGTGGACGCCGGCCTCGCCGGCCACTGGGCCGAACTGGTCGCGGAGCTGTCCGCCATGGGTCGCTCGCTCTCCGACGTCCGCGGCCTGATCCTCACCCACGGCGACACCGACCACATCGGTTTCGCCGAGCGGCTCCGGCGCGACCACGGCGTACCGGTCTACGTGCACGAGGCCGACGCCGCCCGTGCCCGCGGCGAGGTCAAGCCCAAGGCGCCCTTCGGAACGTTCAAGGTCGGGGCGACGGCAGGTTTCATCTGGTACGCGGGCCGCAAGGGCGGCCTGCGCACGACGTACCTCAGCGAGGTGGTCACCGTGCGGGACGGTCAGGTGCTCGACCTGCCCGGCGCTCCGCGCGTGATCGGGATGCCCGGCCACTCGCCGGGCAGCATCGCCGTGCACGTGCCGGTCGCCGACGCCGTGTTCGTCGGCGACGCGCTCACCACCCGACACGTGCTGACCGGCCAGCCGGGTCCGCAGCCGGCGCCGTTCACCGACGATCCGGCGCTTGCGCTCGCCTCGCTGGCCCGCATCGAGGACCTGCCGGCGACGTGGATCCTCCCCGGTCACGGCACCCCGTGGAACGAGGGCGCCGCTGAGGCGGTGCGCCGGATCAAGGCCGCCGCGCAGAGCCGGTGACGGCGGGCGTCAGAGCTGGCCGACGTCGGTGATCCGGACGACCGCGGCGCCGACCTCGTCGGACGCCACCAGGTCGATCTCGGCGCTGATGCCCCAGTCGTGGTCGCCGTTGGGGTCGTCGAAGCTCTGCCGGACGGTCCACCGCTCCCGGCCCTGCTCGATCATGAGCAGCGCCGGCCCGCGGGCGTCTGGCCCGACACCGATCGAGTCGTACTCCTCGAAGTACGGCGCCAGGGCGTCGGCCCACGCGTCGTAGTCCCAGCCGTCGCCGGCGTCCAGTTCGGCGAGCAGGTCCCAGCGGCGTAGCGCGGCCAGCTCGACGCGGCGGAACAGCGCGTTGCGCACAAGCACCCGGAACGCCCGCGCGTTGCGCGTCACCGCCGGCGGTCGGTCGGTGAGGGCGGCGTGCGCCTGGGCCACCTCGGCCACGTCCGACGGGTTGCGCAGCCGCTCCCACTCGTCGATGAGGCTGGAGTCGACCTGGCGGACCAGCTCGCCGAGCCACTCGATGAGGTCGATCAGCTCCTCGGTCTTGGCGTCCTCGGGGACTGTCTGCCGCAGCGTCTTGTACGCGTCGGCCAGGTAGCGCAGGACCAGGCCCTCCGAGCGGGTCAGCCCGTAGAACTGCACGTACTCGGTGAAGGTCATGGCCCGCTCGTACATGTCGCGGACGACGGCCTTGGGGGAGAGCTGGTGGTCGGCGACCCAGGGGTGGCCCTGCCGGTACATCTCGTACGCGGCTTCCAGCAGCTCAGCGAGGGGCTTGGGGTGGGTCACCTCGTCGAGCAGTTCGAGGCGTGCCTCGTACTCGATGCCCTCGGCCTTCATGGCGGCGACCGCCTCGCCGCGCGCCTTGAACTGCTGCGCGGAGAGGATCTGCCGGGGGTCGTCGAGGATCGACTCGATCACGCTGAGCACGTCGAGGGCGTACGACGGGGACTCGGCGTCGAGCAACTCGATGGTGGCCAGGGCGAGGGGGGAGAGGGGCTGGTTGAGCGCGAAGTCGAGCTGGAGGTCGACGGTGAGCCGGATCCGCCGGCCGGTCTCGTCCGGCTCGGGCAGCTCCTCGACGACACCGCCGGCCCGCAGCGCCCGGTAGATGGCGATGGCCCGGCGGATGTGCCGACGCTTGGCGGCCGGCTCCTCGTGGTTGTCGGTGAGCAGGTGCCGCATGGCGGTGAACGCGTCACCGGGGCGGCCGATGACGTTGAGCAGCATCGAGTGGCTGACCTGGAAGCTGGACGTCAGCGGCTCCGGCTCGGCGTCGACAAGCCTGTCGAAGGTGGGCTGGCCCCAGCCGATCGAACCCTCCGGTGGCTTCTTGCGGACCACCTTGCGGCGCTTCTTCGGGTCGTCGCCGGCCTTGGCGAGGGCCTTCTCGTTGTCGATGACGTGCTCGGGGGCCTGCACCACGACCCGGCCGATGGTGTCGTAGCCGGCCCGGCCGGCCCGCCCGGCGATCTGGTGGAACTCGCGGTTCTTGAGCAGCCGGGTGCGCACCCCGTCGTACTTCGACAGGCCTGTGAACAGCACGGTGCGGATCGGCACGTTGATGCCGACGCCGAGGGTGTCGGTGCCGCAAATGACCTTGAGTAGCCCGGCCTGGGCGAGGGTCTCCACGAGCCGGCGGTACTTGGGCAGCATGCCGGCGTGGTGCACGCCGATGCCGTGCCGGACCAGCCGGGTCAGCGTCTTGCCGAAGCCCGAGGTGAACCGGAAGCCACCGATCGCGCTCGCGATCATGTCCTTCTCGGCGCGGGTGCAGACGTTGACGCTCATCAGCGCCTGGGCGCGCTCCAGGGCTGCGGCCTGGGTGAAGTGCACGACGTACACCGGGGCCTGCTTGGTCTCCAGCAGCTCTTCGAGCGTCTCGTGCAGCGGCGTCATCGCGTACGAGAAGATCAGCGGGACCGGCCGCTCGGCCGAGCGGACGACTGCGGTCGGCCGCCCGGTGCGCCGGGTCAGGTCGTCGACGAACCGGGTGGTGTCCCCGAGAGTGGCCGACATCAGGACGAACTGGGCCTGCGGCAGCTCGATGATCGGCACCTGCCACGCCCAACCCCGGTCGGGCTCGGCGTAGAAGTGGAACTCGTCCATGATCACCTGGCCGACGTCGGCCTTCGCGCCCTCGCGCAGCGCCAGGTTGGCCAGGATCTCCGCCGTGCAGCAGATGATCGGGGCGTCGGCGTTGACACTGGCGTCGCCGGTGAGCATGCCGACGTTCTCGGCGCCGAAGACCTCGCACAGCGCGAAGAACTTCTCCGACACCAGTGCCTTGATGGGCGCGGTGTAGAAGGTCGTCCGGCTGTCCGCGAGGGCCGCGAAGTGCGCCGCGATCGCCACCAGGCTCTTACCCGAGCCGGTGGGCGTGTTCATGATCAGATTGGCGCCGGAGACGATCTCGATGACCGCCTCCTCCTGATGGGGGTAGAGGTCGAGGCCGCGCTCCTTCGCCCAACTGGCGAACGCGTCGAAGAGGGTGTCGGGGTCGGCGCTTGTCGGCAGCGCGGCGGTGAGCGTCATATCCCGTCCATGGTGCCTGGATCATGCCCTCCGGCGCCAACCGGCTCCCTTTTTCAGCGGCGCCGGTAGATCAGGTCGGCGACCGGCCGCCCGGCGACGATCGCCCGCCGCTCGAACTTCGTCACCGGGCGGTGCGGCGGACGAGGCGCGAAACCGCCGTACACGTCCACAAGTTCCGGGTCGGCGTCCAGGGTCTGCCGCATCGCCTCGGCGTACTCGGCCCAGTCGGTCGCGCAGTGCAGCGTGCCGCCCGGCGTCAAACGGGAGCGCAGCAGTGCCACGTGCGCCGGCTGGATGATCCGCCGCTTGTGGTGGCGGGCCTTGGGCCACGGGTCCGGAAAATAGATGTGCACGGCGGCCAGGGCACCCTCGGGCAGCCCTCTGACCAGGTCCAACGCGTCGCCCTGGGCGATCCGGACATTGCCCAGGTCGGTGCGCTCCACCAGGTCGAGCAGGTTCGCGATTCCCGGCGTGTGCACCTCGACCGCCAGATAATCTCGATCCGGGTCAGCGGCGGCCATCGCGGCGGTGCTGTCCCCCATGCCCGAGCCGATCTCCAGCACCACCGGGGCCTGCCGGCCGAACAGTTTCGCCAGGTCGACGGGCCCGTCCGACACGTCCAGGCCGTACCGCGACCAGAGCCGGTCGAGGGCGTCGGTCTGCCGGCCGCTCATCCGACCCCGTCGGGGGTGGAAGGTGCGGATGTGGCCCACGGGCGGGACGGCGGCGGGATCATGGTCGGTGGCGGTCACAGCAATCCGAGGGTACGCGACGCCGCCAGCGGATCGGATGTGATGTGCGACCGGGAGTGAGAGGATCCATCTGGTACGGCAGGCCGGGCGGTCCGCTGCCCGGCGCGGTCCTACCGCGTCGAGAGGGGACATCGTGCCAGTGACCCGCGTCGGCGTGACCCTGTCGGTGGTGACCGTGCTCGCCGGCCCTCTGCTGGCCGCCGCCCCCGCGCACGGCGCGCCTCAACTCGTCGGCCCCGCGCCCGCCTCGGGCGTGCTGGCCGCTCCCGGCCGTGTCGCTTCCGGCCTGGTGGCCCCCGCGCCGAGCCCGTCGCGACCCGGTGGCCTGCCGGTCGCCGCGCCTCAGCCGCCACCGCCGGTCGACGTTTTCGTCGAGGTGACCCCCAGCACGGTGCAGCCCGGCTACCTCGTCGGCATTCGGGCCAGCTGCCGGGACAATTCGGTGGGCGCCACTGTCGTCTCCGACGCCTTCGGCGCCGTCGGAGTCCAACCGCAGCGCGACGTGCTCACCGCCGCCCCGATGGTGCGTGAGCGCACCCGCCCCGGCAACTATCGGGTCAAGCTGGAGTGCCGCGGCGGCGAGACCGCCTCGACAATGTTGCAGGTGGTCAAGAAGGTGCCGGACCACCCCAGCCGGGGTCCGGCCACCGGTTTCGGCGGCAGCTCCGGCGGCATGACCGGCAAGCTGCTGCTGCCGGGCGGTGCGGCGCTGACCATCGCCGGACTTGTCATCGCGGTGCTGGCCCTGCGTCGGCCGCGTACCGCCCGTGGCGCCGCGCGCCGCTGAGCCCGCCATGGAGATCTTTCGCCCCACGCCGCCGCCCCCCGGGTCACGTCCGCCCGCTGGGTCACGTCCGCCCGCTGGGCCGCGACCGCCCGCCGGTGCGTGGCCGCCTGCCGATGCGCCTTCGCCCGATGGTGTACGCCCGCCCGATGGTGCACGCCCCGCCGACGGCGCTCGCCCGCCTGTGGATCTGGGGCCCTCGGTCGAATCGCGGCCCTCCGGTGGTCGGCCCTCGGTGGCCGCCCGCGCGCCGACAGCCGTGGCGCCCCGGCGCAGCCGTCCGTCCGGGCGCAGCCCCTGGTCGGTGCCGCTGGCCGTGGTGCTGGTGCTGGTCGGCGTGTTCGCTACCGGGGCGGGGCTGGGTCGCTCGGCCGACCCGTTCGATTGGGCTCCCGCCGGCGGCGACAGCCCTGCCCGCAGCGAGGCCGTCGGGATGTCGGCCAGCCGCCCGGTGCGCCTCACGGTGCCGGCGATCAAGGTGGCCGCGCCTGTCGCACCCGTCGGGCAGGCCCGCGACGGCTCGATCGCCGTGCCGCCGTTGGAGCGGCACAACGAGACCGGCTGGTACGACCGTGGTCCGACGCCCGGCGAGCCCGGCCCGGCGGTGATCGTCGGGCACGTGGACACCAAGAGCGGCCCGTCGGTCTTCTACGACCTCGGCAAGCTCAAGCCGGGGGACCTGATCGAGGTGGCCCGGGCGGACCGGTCGGTGGTGGTGTTCAAGGTCGACACCGTCGAGCACTTCCCGAAGGACCGGCTGCCCGCCGAGCGCATCTACGGGCACGACGGGCCCGCCGGGCTTCGACTGATCACCTGTGGCGGTCAGTTCATCGGCGGTCGCACCGGCTACGCCGACAACGTGATCGCGTTCGCCACCATGCAGTCCTCCCGCAAGCCCTGACCTGCACCGCGTCGGGCGCCGTCGGTCCGCATGATCGACACCACGTCGGCGATGTCGGGGCATCCCGCCCGCCCGGACACCCCCACATCGCCGACCTGGAGTGGATCAACAGCTCGGAGGGCCGGCTAGGCCAGAGGGCCGGCTAGGCCAAGGGGGCCGGTTACGGCTGGGGGACGTGCAGGGCCACCTCGAACTCCAGCAGGCTCGCGCCGCTGGCGACCGGAGGGCGGGGCTTCTCGCCGGGAGCGCTTGCGTGCGCGGCACGGGACGGCCCGGCGGCCCAGGCCTGGTAGGCCTCCTCGCTCTCCCACTTGGTGTAGACGAAGTAGCGGGTCTCGCCGGCCACCGGCCGGAGCAGTTCGAAGCCGAGGAAGCCGGGGGAGTTCTCCACGGTGCCCGCGCGGGCGGCGAACCGCTTCTCCAACTCCTCGCCAGCGCCCGGCGGAACGTCGATTGCGTTGATCTTCACGACTGCCATCTGCCCACCCTAGTCACCGACGACGGGCAGCGGCTCAGAACGTCTCGACGGCCGGAACGAGGTCGGCGTCGACCACGATCGGTGCGTGGTCGGACGGGCCCTTGCCCTTGCGGGCCTCCCGGTCGACGTACGCGGAGCGGACCGCGCGGGTGAACGGCGCGGAGGCGTACACCAGGTCGATCCTCATGCCCTTGTTCTGGTGGAACATCCCGGCCCGGTAGTCCCAGTAGGTGAACGGGTGTGGCCCCTTCATCGGGGTCGGCACCACGTCGCTGAGCCCCAGGTCGCGCAGCGCCGCGAGGGCCGCCCGCTCGGCCGGGGTGACGTGCGTGGAGTGGGTGAAGACCCCCGGGTCCCAGACGTCGGCGTCGGTCGGGGCGACGTTGAAGTCCCCGCAGACGGCGAGCGGGAGGCCGTCGACCAGCTCCGCGTCCAGCGCGTCGCGCAGCGCCGCGAACCAGGCCAGCTTGTACGCGTAGTGCGGGTCGTCGGGCGTGCGACCGTTGGGCACGTACACCGACCAGACCCGCACCCCGTCGCAGGTGGCGGAGATGGCGCGGGCCTCTGGGTCGGGAAAGCCGGGCTCACCGGCGAACCCGACCCGGACGTCGGCCAGGCCGACCCGGGACAGGATGGCCACCCCGTTCCACCGGCCGTCGCTGTGGCTGGCCACGGTGTAGCCCAGCTCGCCCACCTCGGCCACCGGGAAGGCGCCGTCCGGGCACTTGGTCTCCTGCAGGCAGACCACGTCCGGCCCGGTGTCGGCCAGCCACTCCAGCAGCCGGGGCAGGCGGGCCTTCACCGAGTTGACGTTCCACGTCGCCAGGCGCATGCCCCCAGCCTGCCGCATCCGCCCCCGCGACGCCCGGTCAGCTGCCCGGGGTGTCGCCGGGACGGGTCTGTTCGGCCAGGAACCGTTCCAGCTCCGCGCCGAGTTCGTCGGCGGTGGGCAGCGGGCCGGCGTCGGCGGCGAGCAGACTCTTCTCGCCACGGCCCCGGGCGAACGCGTCGTACTGCTCCTCCAGGGCCTGGACCAGGGCCGCGGCGTCCTCGGTCTGGGCGACCTGCCTGTCGATCTCCACCCGGACCACCTCGGCGGCCGAGCGCAGCCCGTCGCCGGGCAACAGCAGCCCGGTGCTGCGCGACACCGAGGTGAGCAGCACCTCGGCGGCGGCCGGGTACTCCGTCTGCGCCACGTAGTGCGGCACGTGCGCGGCGAAACCGAGCGCGTCGCGGCCCTGCTCGCCGAGGCGGAACTCCAGCAGGTGGCCGACGCTGCCGGGCACCTGGACGCGTTGCAGCCAGGGCTCGTATCCGCTGATCAGCTCCGGCCGGGTGGCGTGCGCGGTCACCCCGGTCGGTCGGGTGTGCGGCACCGCCATCGGGATCGAGTTGAGCCCGACGGTGAGCCGCACGTCCAGTCGGATGGCGAGCCCGGCGACGGCGGCGGAGAATCGCTCCCACTGCAGGTCCGGCTCGGGACCGGTGAGCAGCAGGAACGGTGTCTCGTCGTCGTCGTGCAGCAGGTGCAGCTCCAGCTTGGGCGCGTCGAAGCTCTCCCAGTGGTCCTCGACGAAGGTCATCACCGGTCGCCGTGAGCGGTAGTCGAAGAGCTGGTCCACGTCGAAGGTGGCGATGGGCCGGCTCTCCAGCGAGGTGAGCAACTGCTCGCGGGCCAGTCGGCTGGCGTTGCCGGCGTCCACGAACCCGGTGAGGGCCTGGATCAGGACCGGTTGCCCGAGGTCGGGCAGATCGTCGGTGAGCTCGTAGAGCTCGTGTGGGTCGAGCACCGGTGCGGACCTCCCTGGAATGTGCCTACGGATGCCGACGCGAGGACGGCACCCGGTTCGGGAAACGTACCCGCCATCCTGGTGCATTCCTGCGGCGGGCGATTCGTTGCCCGCCGGGTGGGCACGATCGGACCAACCATCCCAATACGCCTTTCGGTCGATGCCGGGTTCGGCTCAAAGGCCGAGTTTGTGGATCATGTCGGTCTGGGCGGCCCGATGTCCGGGCCTGTCACCGCCCGTGCCGACATGCGTGTGGCACCGGCTTCATCCGGTACGCGAGGTACGTTCCCCGGGCGGGTCCACCCGCCCTGCTCGTCCACCCGGGCACCCCCGATCTGTGGCGAGGACCACGTGATCACCGTGCGTGATCGGGGATGTCGCCTGCCTAGCCTCGGCTGATGCGTGACGACGGCATCCTCGACGACCCGAACGCCCCGAGCAGCCCAACTGCCGAAACGGAGGAAGGCACCTCAACCGAACGGACAACCGCCGCTGGCCGGCTCCGGGCGTACGCCCGCGACCTGACCGGACGCCGCCGGGCGCAGGTGGCGCTCGCCACCGGCGTGGTCTGCTGCCTCGGCCTGGCTGCCGTCGTGCAGGTCCGCGACGAGACCGCCGGCGCGGCGACCCGTGTCGACCCCACCGCGAGCGCCGAGTTGGCGCAGCGCGCCGACCAGCAGCACGCCTCCCGCGGGCGCGACCGTTCCGCCGCCCCGACGACCCCCGCCGCCACTCCTTCCGCGTCCGCGACCTCCGCCGATCCGGACACCTCCGCACGGGCGCGCAAGGTCGCCTCGGCGACGCCCACCAACCCGGCGCCGGTCGCCGGGCTGGACGAGGACCAGATGGACAACGCCGAGGCGATCGTCCGTACCGGCCGCGACATGGGTGTCCCGCGTCGTGGCCTGGTGATCGCGGTGGCCACCGCCATGCAGGAGAGCAACCTCTACAACGTCGCGAGCGGGGTCCTGCCCGAGTCGCAGAACTACCCGCACCAGGGTGTCGGCTGGGACCACGACTCGGTCGGGCTGTTCCAGCAGCGCTCCAGCAGCGGGTGGGGACCGGTCGGTCGGCTGATGGACCCCGCGTTCGCCACCCGGCAGTTCCTCGCTGCGCTGAAGCAGGTGCCGGGTTGGCAGCAGATGCGGCTCACCGACGCCGCCCAGGCGGTGCAGATCTCCGCGTACCCGGAGCACTACCAGCAGCACGAATGGCGGGCCGTCCGGGTCGTCGACGCGATCATCCCGGCCGGGGAGTAGCCTACCGACCACTGTGGACGGTGGGGGCTGAGCCTGCGCGTCCCGGGTTCATCCGTTGCGGCTTCGGGGTACACATGACACAGGGATCGTCGACAGGAGGACGTCATGTCACTGATGCAGCGGATAAGTGCATTTCTGAAATCGCCGAAGGGGCAGCAGTTGGTGGACCGGGGTCGGCGCGAGATGGCCAAGCCCGGCAACCAGCAGAAGCTCAAGGGGTTGGCGGCGCGGCTGTCCAACCGCCGCCGCTGACCGTCGAGCCGGTCCTCCTGCCCGCCGTGACCCCTGGGGAGCCCCGGTGACCGACACCCCGCCCGTCGGCAGTCAGCCCGCCACGCCCACCCCCGAGCCGTCGGCCGACGTGCCGGCGGTGCCGCCGGCCGCCCCCGAAGGTCCGCCGGCTCGACTGTGGGACCGGATGCGCGCCGATCCGCAGTACGCCCCGGAGCACCTCGCCCTGGAGGCCGTACGCCGGCTCGGGCCGGAGGCCGCGCAGTGGGCCGCCCGGGCCCGGGCCGAGCACCCAGGCATCCCGGCCGACGCCCTGGCCGACCAGGCGGCCCGCAAGTTCGTCAACCTGGCCCGCCTCTCCGGGGCGGTCTCCGGTGTGGCCGGGCTGCCCGGTGCCGTGCTCGACGTGGGCGTGCTGGCCTGGACCCAGGCGCGGATGGTGCTGCACATCGCCGCCGCGTACGACGTCGACCCCCTGCACAGCGACCGGGCCACCGACCTGCTCGTGCTGCAACGGGTGCACAAGGTCGCCGCGAGCGCCCGGCTGGCGCTCGGGGTGGCTGCCGGCCGGGAACGCGCCGACGCTCTCTTCGGCGTCGGCGGCCAGCGCCCGCTCGGCCGGGTCATGCTGCAACTCGGTGTGCGGCTGGCGCAGATGGCAGGCGTGCGGGCGGCCAAGCGCATGTTCGCCAAGATCGTGCCGGGTGCGGCGATCGTGCTCGGCACCTGGGCCAACTCGTCCGCCACCAAGGACCTCGCGCAGCGTTCCCGGGCGCTGTACCGCGAGCGCGGCACCACCGTTCCGGAGCCGCGCCGCCGCTGACCCGTGCGCCGGCCTGGCGCACGGACCTGTGCGCCGGCGGGCGCGTCGCGGTCGGTCAGTTGGCCAGGCCGGAGGCCCGCCAGGTCACCTCGGCGAGCCGATCCTGCCCGGCGGCGTTGGGGTGGAACCAGTCAAGCGGGTTGAGCAGGTCCAGGGTGAACCGGACCTTGTGCACCGCGCCGCCGTCGTGCCGGCAGCGCGAGCCGTACGCCCGGCAGGCCGCCACCAACTGCGCGTTGTACGCGTCGATCCGGTCCCGAACGGCGGCTCGGCGGGCGCGGTCGGCGGGTGCCGTCGACGTGGCGTTCGCCAACAGGGCTGGGCAGACGCCCCGCCGCCAGGCGCGTGTCGCCCGCGCGTCGTCGTGCCCGACCTCCCAGAGCCGGTGCAGGTCGGGAATGCTCACCACAAGCACCCGGGCCTGCGGCCGGCCGGTCCGCAGTGCCCGCAGGCCCCTGTCGACGTCGGCCCGGAACTGCTTCACAGGGGTCATCGCGTCCACCCCGCCCCGGCAGATGTCGTTGGCGCCGATCAGCACGGTGACGTAGTCGACGCGGTCGCGTACCGCCGCCTGGGCCTGGCCTTCGAGGGCGTCGGCGCGGGCGCCGGGCCGGGCGTGGTTGTACGTCCGGCCGCGGATCGCGGAATCCTGGTCCAGCAGCCGCCGGTAGTGGCTCTGCACCCGCAGCCCGTCGCCCGTCGACCAGGAGTTGCGCTCGCAGGAGGTGAGCACCAGGCAGGAGGCGAAGCCGGTGCTTATCGAGTCGCCGAGCGCCGCGATGCCGCCGGGCCCGCCGGACTGCGGAGCGCTCTTCGTGGGACGGGGTGTCGCCGAGGTGCCGCCCTCACAGGCCAGCGCGACAAACGCCGCGATGCAGGCCAGGGCGGCGACCCAGCGTCGAGGCATGACAACCCCCGTCTCGCAGCACAGAGCGACAGCGCGGTAACTCTATGCGTAGGACGTGGTGTGGCGGGAACGTGCTGTCGGGTATGCGGCGAAGTGGCTGCGGCACCACCGCCGGAGTGCTATGAGCGGCGCCAGGGAGCCGGCTGGCCGTGCAACCACCAGCGCAGCGCCCGGGTGATCAGGGGCAGCACCAGATAGGTCATCAGCGGGGTCAGGCAGAGCGTCATCAACAGCACCCGCGCCGCCAGCGGCACAGCGTGGAGGAAGTGGCTGGTCAACAGGGTGGCGGTGAGGCTCAGCGGAAAGAACGCCAGCCAGATGGTCACCGCCTGCTTCCACCTCGGCGGCGTCGGCGGGACGGGCGGCTCGACCGGGTCCACCCAGTGCTCCAGCGGCGGATCGAACCAACCCTCGATCCCGGTCCGCCGCTCCACCCGTGTGTGCTCGACGATGCCCTGCGCCGAACTGAGCCACCAGTGCCGCTGCGGCGACTCCTCCCACCGGCGCAGAGTCTCGGCGTCGGCGAAACGGTAGAGCATGTGCCACTCCGGCGAGCCCTGGCCGCTCTGCACCCAGCCGGCGCCGAGGAACCCGGGAAACGCCTCCGCAAGCGCGGTGCCGGCCCGCATCCAGGCCACCATCTCGCTGGCCCGGGCCGGGTCGGCGCGCCGTGCGATGGCGACGGTCACCGGCACGGTCTGGGTCATCAGCATGCGTCCATCCTGCGGTCGCCACCGCCGCTTGGCGAACTGATGTAACCGAGCACACCGGCAGACCGGTTAACGCCCCCGATCGAGGGTAGATCGGGGGGTATGACGAGATCGCAGCCCCGGCGTGCCCGCGGCACGGTCGGCCATGCCTACAGCGCGTTGAACCTCCGGCTCACCCTTGCCGGCTTCGGGCTGGTGATCATGGTGCTCTTCGCGGTGCTGGCGTTCTGGGCCGGGATCGCCTGGCTCGGCGTCCTCTGCGTGATCTTCGCGGTGGTCGCCGTGGTCGACCTGGTCGTGATCCAGCGCCGCCGCGCCGCTCGCCGCCGCGAGGAGCCGGGTGTACGACACTCGCTGTTCGAGTGACAGGAGGACGAGATGCCCCACATCGCCACCACCAACCCCGCCACCGGACAGGTGCTCAAGACCTATGAGGCGATGTCCACCGAGCAACTCGACGGGGCCATCGAACGCACCGACCTCGCGTACCAGCAGCTGCGCGCGACCACCGTCGAGATGCGGGCCCGCTGGATGAACGCGGCGGCCGACCTGCTGGACGCCGAGCGGGACGAGATCGCCCGGATCATGACCACGGAGATGGGCAAGACGTACATCGCGGCGCAGGCCGAGGTGACCAAGTGCGCCAGCGCCGCACGCTTCTACGCCGACAAGGCGCCGGCGTTCCTCGCCGACGAACCGGCCGACGCCAGCGCGGTCAAGGCCACCAGGGCATTCATCCGCTACCAGCCGATCGGCGTGGTGCTCGCCGTGATGCCGTGGAACTTCCCGCTCTGGCAGGTGATGCGCTTCGCTGCCCCGGCGCTGATGGCCGGCAACACCGGCCTGCTCAAGCACGCCTCGAACGTGCCGCAGACCGCGCTGCTGCTGGAGGACGTGTTCCGCCGCGCCGGGTTCCCCGAGGGGGCGTTCACCACCCTGCTGGTCGGTTCGGAGGCCGTCGAGCGGATCCTCGCCGACCCCCGTGTACGCGCCGCCACCCTCACCGGTAGCGAGGCCGCCGGCCGTTCCATCGCCCAGATCGCCGGCCGGGAGCTGAAGAAGACAGTCCTGGAACTCGGCGGCAGCGACCCGTTCGTGGTGATGCCCTCGGCCGACATCGACCGGGCCGCCGAGGTCGCCACCACCGCCCGCTGCCAGAACAACGGGCAGTCCTGCATCGCCGCGAAACGGTTCATCGTGCACACCGACGTCTTCGACGCGTTCGCCGAGAAGTTCGCCGCGAACATGGCCGCGCTGCACGTCGGCGACCCGATGGACCCGGACACCGACGTGGGGCCGCTGGCAAGTGAGCATGGCCGCGACGAGGTGCACGCCCAGGTCCGCGACGCCGCGGACAACGGCGCGACAGTGCTCTGCGGCGGCGAACTGCCAGCCGGCGACGGCTGGTTCTACCCGCCGACAGTCGTCACCGACCTCACCCCGCAGATGCGCATGTGGTCCGAGGAGGTATTCGGCCCGGTCGCCGGCCTGTACCGGGTGTCCTCCTACGAGGAGGCCATCGAGGTCGCCAACGGCACCAGCTTCGGGCTCGGCTCGAACGCCTGGACCCGGGACGAGGCCGAGCAGGAACGCTTCGCCACCGACCTGGACGCCGGCAACGTCTTCGTCAACGGGATGACGACGTCCTATCCGGAGTTGCCGTTCGGCGGTGTGAAGAACTCCGGCTACGGCCGGGAACTGTCCGCGCTGGGCATGCGGGAGTTCTGCAACACCAAGACGGTGTGGGTGGGCGAGGGCGCCGCCTCGGCCGGCGCGGGCGCGCACGCCGAGTAGCGCGCTCGTCGAAAGACCCTCGGTTCCGCCACCCGGCGTCGGACCGGGGGTCTTCGCATGCGTCAGCCGACGACACGGTGGGTAGGAAGAGCTGGCATGACGTCGTTCGGATTTCACGCCTCACATGAACAGATCGGTCCGCGCGCCCTGCTGACGGCGGTGATGCACGCCGAGCGGGCCGGCTTCGACGCCGCCATGTGCTCCGACCACTTTTCGCCCTGGAGCGCCCGGCAGGGCGAGTCCGGCTTCGCCTGGTCCTGGTTGGGCTCCGCGCTACAGGCCACCGGCATGCCGTTCGGCGTGGTCAACGCACCCGGCCAGCGCTACCACCCGGCGATCGTCGCGCAGGCGATCGGCACCCTGGGCGCGATGTACCCGGGCCGGTTCTGGGCCGCGCTGGGCACCGGCGAGGCCAGCAACGAACACATCACCGGCGACGTGTGGCCGCGTAAGGACATCCGCACGGCCCGGCTGCGCGAGTGCGTGGACGTGATCCGGGCGCTGCTGGCCGGCGAGGAGGTCAGCCACGATGGCCTGGTCCGGGTGGACCGCGCTCGGCTGTGGACCCGCCCCGAGGAGCCGCCCGCACTTGTCGGCGCGGCCGTCAGCGTGGCCACCGCCCGGTGGTGCGCCGAGTGGGCCGACGGGCTGATCACCGTGAACGCGCCGTTGCCGCACCTGCGCGAGATGATCGACGCGTACCGGGACGCCGGCGGGCGCGGGCCACTGCACCTCCAGGTGCACGTCTCCTGGGCGCCGGAGCAGGCACAGGCCGAGGCAATCGCGTACGACCAGTGGCGCAGCAACGTCTTCCCCCCGCCGGTCTGCTGGGATCTGGAGACCGCCGAGCACTTCGACGCGGTCTCCGCAGATGTGCCGGCGCAGCGGGTCGCCGAGGTGGTGAACATCTCGGCGGATCTGGGCCGGCACGTCGGCTGGCTCCAGGAGTACGTGGAGTTGGGCTTCGACCAGATCGCCCTGCACCACGTCGGGCAGGAGCAGCGCGGATTCATCGACGCATTCGGTGCTGAGGTGCTGCCGAAGCTGCGCCCGGGCGGCTGATCGAGCACTGATCCACCCGGCCCTAGGCTCGTACCCCATGGAAGGTCTGTTCCCGGTCGTCGTCTTCCTGGCGATCGCCACCCTGGGCGCCGCGCTGGCCCGCCGGCTCGGTCTGCTCGCACCGATCGTGCTTGTCGTACTCGGTCTGACGCTCTCCTTCGTGCCGGGTTTCCCGCAGGTGCGGCTCGAACCGGAGCTGGTGCTGATCGGCATCCTGCCGCCGTTGCTCTACGTCGCCGCGCTGGAGACCTCGGTGCCGGCGTTCAAGAACAACATCCGGCCCATCCTGCTGCTGGCCGTCGGTCTGGTGTTGTTCACCGCGTTCGTGGTGGGTTCCGTGCTGCACCTGCTGCTGCCGCAGGTGCCGTACGCGATCTGCCTGGCCCTCGGCGCGGTGGTCGCCCCGCCGGACGCGGTGGCCGCCACGGCGGTCGCACGGCGGGTCGGGCTGCCCCGCCGGGTGGTCACCATCTTGGAGGGCGAGAGCCTGGTCAACGACGCCACCGCGCTTGTGCTGCTGCGGGTCGCCACAATGGCCACCATCGGCTCGGCGGTCGGCGCCGCCGACGTCGCGACCGAGGTGCTGCGGGCCACCGGCGGCGGCATCCTGATCGGCGCGCTCGGCGCGCTTGCCTTCGGCTTCCTCCACAGGCGGATCACCGATCCGCTGCTGGACAACGCGCTGTCGCTGATCATCCCGTTCGCTGTGGTGTTCGCCGCCGAGTCGGTGCACGCCTCCGGTGTGGTCGCCGTGGTCGTCACCGGGCTCGCGCTCGGCCACAAGCTGCCCCAACTGCTCTCGGCGGCCTCCCGGTTGCAGGTCGGCGCGTTCTGGCGGCTGGCCCGGTTCCTGCTGGAAGGGCTGGTCTTCCTGCTTGTCGGCCTCCAACTGCGGGAGGTGCTCAGCGACCTCGACGAGCCGGTCGGCTCTCTCGCACTGATCACCGTCGCGGTGCTCGCCACTGTCTTCCTGACCCGGTTCGTCTGGCTCTTCCCGGCCACCTACCTGGCCCGGCTGGTGCCCCGGATCCGCCGCCGGGATCCGGCCCCGTCGCCCAAGGTCCCGATCGTCATCGGCTGGGCCGGGATGCGGGGCGTCGTGACGCTTGCCGCAGCCCTGGCGCTGCCGCTGACCCTGGCCGACGACGAGCCGTACCCTCGGGCGCTGTTCATCTGGCTGGCCTTCGCGGTGATCGTTTTCACCCTGGTCGGTCAGGGGGCCACACTGCCGTTCGTCGCCCGCCGATTGAAGCTGCCGCAGGACGACCCGGTGCAGGACGCGCTGTCGGCCGCCGGGGTGCAGCAGCAGGCCAGCCGGGCCGCTCGGGACCGCCTCGACGAGTTGGCCGACGACGCGCCACCGGCGGTGGTGGACCGGCTGCGCCGGGCCCTGGACGACCGAACGAACATGGCCTGGGAACGGCTCGGCGGCGCCGAGCGGGAAACCCCCTCCCAGGCGTACGGTCGGCTGCGACAAAAGATGATCGACACCGAGCGGGACGTCTTCCGGGCTGCCCGGGACGCCGGTCGGATCCCTGAGGAGGTGCTGGTGCGGGCCTATCGTGACCTGGACCTGGAAGAGTCGTTGCTACGGGAGGTCGAGAAGTGAGCTGTCAGCATCTGACCGAGGCCGGTGCCGCCGAGCCGCGTACCCCAGACGAGTGCGCCGACTGCGTCGCCGCCGGCGAAACCTACTGGGTGCATCTGCGCACCTGCCTGAGTTGCGGGCAGGTCGGCTGCTGCGACTCGTCGCCGAACCAGCACGCGAGCAAGCACTTCGCGTCCACCGGTCACCCGGTGATCCGCTCGGCGCAGCCCGGCGAGGCCTGGCGCTGGTGCTTCGTCGACGAGGAGATCGGCTGAGGGTCCGGCGACCGTCGGGCCTCTGGCGACGGCGTCGGCCTCCTGGGCCGGCGTTGGGCGCTCAGCCGAGCCGACGGACGAGGAGTTGCCCCGGCCAGGGGTCGCGTCCGGGCCGGGTGACCGTGAACGAGTCGGTGGCGGTGAAGCCGCAGCCCTCGTAGAAGCGGACAAGCGCGCGATCGTCGCCGCCGTAACAGTCCACCCGCAGCAGCCCCAGCCCACGCGACCGGGCCAGGTCCGCGGCGTGTTCCAGCAGCCGCGCCCCGATCCCCAGGCCGGCGTGCTTTCGGTCGGTGACGAGCAGTCGTACGTAGAGTTCCGGCTCGGTGGCCGGAGGTACGTCGTCGCCGGCATCGCCGACCACGAGCGCACCGACCGGGTGGTCGCCGAGCATCGCCAGGTAGAGGCCGCCGCCTGCGGTCCAGTCGTCGGCCTGGGCGATCCGGCGTGGATCCGTCGACGCCGGCTCGGTGCCCCACTGGCCGGTGCGGCCGCGCGCCGCCAGCCAGGCGGTGGCACCGTCGAGCAGGCGTAGCACGGTCGCGGCGTCTTCGGGGCCGCCGGGGCGGATGGCGATGGTCTGCTGAGGGGGCATGCCCGCCATGCTGCTACACCGCCGGGCGGGTGGCCAATGCCCACCTGGTCAGCGCGGGACTGGCCAGACCCACCACGGCGAAGAGCCCTCCGACGGCCAGCCAGCCGGGCACACCACCGTCGAGCACCACAAGCGTCAGCAGAGCCGGGGCGAGGGCGCGGGCCAGGCCGGCGAGCATTCCGTCCGCCCCCTGGTAGGCGCCGACCGCGTCCGGCGGAGCGAGATCGTAGGCGAGTCCCGCCCCGGCGGTGCCGTGCCACAGGTCGCCGACGGTGTAGACGACCGTGGCGACCAGTAGGAGCGCGACCGCCGCAGTGGTGGGCAGGCCTGCGGTGGTGGCGTACAGCAGCATCGCCGCGGCCAGCACCAGGCCGGCCCGGCGCATCTTCCGGGCGGCCGGAGCGGCGGAGTCCGCGCCCCGGCTCAGCCGCACCGCCAGCAGCACGGTGAGCACCGTGTTGGTCAGCAGCACCGCCGACACGACGGGCGGGGGCGCCCCGAGCAGGTTCACCGCCCAGAGTGGCACCACCAGCGTGAGCACCGTCTGATGGAGTGCGAGCAGCGCCGACGCGCCGCTCACCGCGAGGAAGCGGCCGTCGCGCAGCGGACGCGCGCGGCGGGGGACAGCGGTCGTCGACGGATGCGGGCGTGGGGCAAGGGCAGGCAGCCGCAACAGCAGCGCCGCCGACACCAGATAGGTGGTCGCGTTGCCGGCCACCAGGATCTGGTACGCCAGGTGCGTGTCAGCTACCAGCGCGAACCCGGCCAGCCCTGCCCCGATCGCGATGCCCAGGTTCGCCACCGCCCGCAGCGTGGCGAAGGCGTGCACCCGCCCCTGCGGGCCGGCGACGGCGGCGACCAGAGCGGCGCGGACCGCGAGGTTGCCGGAGGTCAGCAGCAGTTCGAGCACCGCGACGACCAGGAAGACCGGGAACGAGTCGACCAGCAGGTACGTTGCGGCAACCACCGCCTGGAGCACCTGCAGGACGACTCGCAGCGTACGCGGGTCGCGCCGGTCGGCCAGGCCGCCGAGCGGCACGCTGGCGGTCAGCCCGACAAGCCCTGCGACGCTGAGCCCGGTGCCCACCTGGACGGCGGAGAGCCCCACGTCCCGGGTGAGATAGAGAACCCCGCCGGTCAGCCAGAGTCCCGAACCGACGGTGTTCGCCAGCGTGGCGAGGGAAAGGGTGCGCAGTCGACCGGGCGGCGGCAGCGGCGAAACGGCCTGCATCCAACGCGTGGTGGGTACGGCCGATGAGACGTCGGCGACCCGCTGACCCCCGGTGTCTCGATCCACCGTGCCCCCGTTGACCATCATGATGCCGACGCTAGGCAGGCCAAGGAATGTTGGCGGTCCCGAATGACGCGAGGCCGGTCACACTGACCCCCTGGCCCGTTCCGGGGCGCGCGGGAGAACGGGACCATGCTCGCTGCGCGTTGCCGGCTCGCGCTGAGTTCTGGCTCGCGCTGAGTTTCGGCCCATTGTGATCTGCGGAGGTGGACGCGGCGCAGCGTCACGCTGGGCTGCGCGGTGGCCGGTCGTGGCTGGTGGACGGCTGTGGTGGTCACGTCCGGCGGTGGTAATGGTTGCGGCGGGGAAGCTGGTCGGGGTCGAGCCACGCTGGCGGCACGAATTCGGGGCGGCCGTCGCCGCGCAGCCGGACGGCCCAGTCGCCGCGATGGAGGTGCCGGTGGTGATGTGCGCAGACCAGCACCGCGTTCGCGAGGCTGGTGGTGCCACCGTCGGCCCAGTGCCGGATGTGGTGCGCGTCGCACCAGCGGGGCGGCCGGTCGCAGCCCGGGAAGGCACAGCCGCCGTCGCGCAGGACCAAGGCGCGTCGCAGGGGGCCGGTGACGAGCCGGCGTTGCCGGCCGACGTCGAGCGGTTGTCCCGCGCCGCCGAGGACGACGGGGAGGATCGCGGCGTCGCAGGCGAGCCGGCGGACCGTCTCGGAGGTGAGCCGGAGGCCCGTGTCCAGGGTGCCGGCGTGGAGCTGCCGGGTCAGCGCGTCGAAGCTGGCGGTGACGACGACCTGGGCGGGCTCGCCGCCGTGCTCGGGTAGTTCGCTGGTCCGCAGGGCGAGTCGGCAGACATCGGCGAGCGCGTCATGGCGGCGTTGCCCAGGGCTGCGTGGATCGTCTGGACCCGACGGTGCCATCAACGGATCGATCGCGGCGCGCAGCAGGCCGGCCGCCTCGGCGTCCAGGCGGCCGGTCAGGCGCACGTGACCATCGGGCAGCTCGGACAGGGTGACGTGACGGTCACGGGCGAACCGGTGAGCTTCGGCCTCCAGGGCGGCCTTGTCGGCGGCTTCTGCGACCTCCGGGGCAACGTGGTCGAGGATCCGGGTGCCCAGCTTGCGCAGCAGGGTCGGCTCGAACTGCCCGGCCCACTCGACCAGCACGCCGACGGCCTTGTCGGCGGCCTCCGCGCCAGCAGCGGCGTGCACCGTGCCGACCGTGTCGCCGATGACGCGGGCCTGCTCCACGCTGATATGCCCGTCGCCCAAGGCGGCCCGGACCCCGGGTGGCCCTGCATCCAGCGCTGCGGCGAGGTCGACCAGCCGACGTGCGGCCGCAACGGTGAGCCGCAGCCGGTCGCGCAGCCAGACCGCCGTGGACGACGCGCCCTGTGCCGCGGCGGTGCCCCGGCCGTCCAACTCACGCACCAGGGCCAGTTTCACGGCCGCCAGGCGCTGCTCAACACGGTATGTGGCGTCGAGCGCCGCGACGAGGTCGTGCTCACCAAGTGCCCACGGTGCCGCGTCGACGCACACGGCGGCTGCCGCCTCCGCCTGCGCCAACTCCTCCATCACCCACTCAAATTAGAACAGGAGTACGACATTTTGGCGGCCTGATGAGCGGGCTGCGCTCTGTCGTCATCGAGACGCGCAGGGCCAGGCCGATGGCAGGTCGACGTCTTGCCGATTGCCCGGCGAACAGTGCGTCGACCTCGTTGGGCACCGGACGGCGTTGGACGTTTTCCGCAGCTGTGGTGCGTTGCGGAATAGCCGGCTATTCGCTGGGCCCTCCGGTCCGAGGGTGGCGGTGGGCGTCCGGTGAACACCCTCAGCGGTGGGCGTCCGGTGAACAGGTGTTCGCTGGACGCTCACCCCGAGGGTGGAGGTATTGGACTCGCTGGTCGTCGCCCAAGCTCAGCGGTCCGCATGCTGGGCGAGGCGCTCGGTGGCGAGGCAGGACACGAGGCAGCGTTCCTTGGCGTCGCCGGTGAGCTGGGCGGTCCAGTCAGTGAGGCCACCGTCGCCGATCTCCAGGCTGCCACCCTGGACGGTGATCCGGATGGCGCAGCCCCGGTAGTAGCCGCGGCCCCGTTCCCGCTCCGGCTCGTCCACCAGCGGCACCGGGCCACCGTCGAGTGCCGGGCGGACCGTGTCGTCCAGTCGCTGCCGGACTGTCTGGTCGTCGAAGACCGTGACGTGCAGCTGGGGCGCGCTTGCCGAGGCCAGCTCGGCGAGGACGGTCCGCCAGTAGGTGAGATGGCGGATCAGCAGCCGGGCCTCGGTGTTACCCGAGCCGGCGTCCCGGGCGCTGGACACCAGGGCGAAGAGCCGGAAGTGCGCCGACCAGTCGCCGCCGAAGTGCTGCGCCCGCAGCACCCGGTGGGCGGCAGCAAGGTGCACCTCGCTGCTCCGACGACGGCGTACGGCCGCCTCGATCGCGAGGGCGTTGGTGGGATCGCTCAGCACCTCGCTGGCGCGCATCGTGGTGACGATCCGGTTCTGGCTGACCGGCGCGACCCCCGAGCAGGTGCCCATCGGTACGACCGGCGACAGCTCCAATCCCGAGACGTCGGCCGGCAGCAGCTGCCACAGGCGTGCCTCGATCTGTGCGAGCGCGCGTGGGTCGGCGCGGGCCGGGCGGACGAAGCGGTCCTCGTGCCAGCGGCGCACCACGTCGGACGGCCGCACGGTGGCCGCGCGGTCGCGGGCCACGGTCAGCAGCAGGGTACGCAGATCCGTGGCGGGTAGGTCCGCCAATGCCGATCGTGTGCCCGCTGGCATCGCCGTCCACACCCGACGCTCCGTGTCGGTCAGCTCGTCACCACCCATGGCCTTCACCATGGCTCAGGCGGCGCGCCGGATCCACCGGGTTTGGTGCGTGTGCAGTGAATCGTTTACGTCATCAGCTCGAAAGCATCCGCCAGCCAAAGCGCCGACCGCCCCCGCCCAGGATCTGGGACAACGCGACCGTGACGGGAAACGCAATCGGTCAGGAGGGCCTCCGGACCTTTCGGCCAGATCTCGGTCTCGTGGTCGGGTTGGAGCGCCGACCCGCCGTCGACCCGCCGTCGACCCGCCGCCGACCCGCCGTCGACCCGCCGTCGACCCGCCTCGGCGAGCCGGAGTCGTTCGGCGACGAGGAACGGCTGGGCTGGTGGCCGCCCGAGGAAGGGCGGCCACCAGCCGTACCGATCAGGTCAGGGTCAGCTCAGCGAGCAGGCCGACCCGTTGACCGTGACCAGGCCCGGGTCGGGGTTGGCCCCGCCCGCGGTGGTCGCGTTGAAGCCGAACATCACAGTGCCGCCGGGGGCGATCCGGGCGTTGTACGACTCGTTTTTCGCTGTCACCGTCGCGCCGGCCTGGGTGACCTTGGCCATCCACGCCTCACGGACGCGCTGGTCGCCGGTGAACGCGAACCCCACGCTCCAGCCGTTGACGGCAGTGCTGCCGGTGTTGGTGATGGTCAGCTGGGCCGTGAAGCCGGTGCCGCCCTGCCAGGAGCCGTAGTTGTCGTAGCGCACCGAACAGGTGGTTGCCGGCACTGCGCCGGAGTCACCCTGGTCGGCCAGGAACGAGGAGATCCACGTCAGCGCCGAGTTCCAGTTGATCGCCACCTCGTTCGTGGAGTACGAGTTGATGTCGTCGACGTAGCAGAACATCGGGGCGCAGCCGGCGAGCAACTTCGCCACGAACGGGTCCTGGAGTGCGGCGTTCGGGCCACCGGCGAGGGAGCCGGCGGGCGGGCGGGGCATGCTCGGGTCGAGTTGGTGGCCGAAGATCCGGCTGTGCTGGTTCTGGGCGGCGTGCTCGCCCCAGCCGGTGACGTAGGAGATGTTCAGGGCGTTGCGGCCGAAGATGTAGTCCATCGTCTGCACGGCGCCGTCGCGGTAGGCGGGGTTGCGGGTCAGGTCGAACGCGGTGGCGAGCACCACGGCGTTGTTGATGACGTTGCTGTTGCCACCCCAGAAGTAGCTGTTGGCGTCACCGGGCATCGGCAGCCCGTACGCCTGCCGGCGCAGTTCGGCGAGGTACGCGTCGGCGGCCGAGGTGACCGAGGCGCGGACCCGGGTCAGGTCGGCGGCGGGCAGCCCGTTGGGCACGGTGGCCAGGTCGAGGCGGCCCAGCGCGGCGACGCTCTGCCAGCCGAAGCCACGCGGGTCGAACACGTCGCCGGTGTGGTGCGGCGAGGCGGTCAGGTCGGTCAGGTAGGTCTGCGCCCCGGTGGTGAGGTACAGCTCGGCCGCCGCCCAGTAGAACTCGTCGGTGACGTTGCTGTCGTCGTACGCGCCGCCGCCCGTGCCGTCGGTCGGGCTGGCGTACACCGCAGGGTGTGCCTTGGCCGCGCTGTAGGCCGTCTTCGCGGCAGTGCCGCAGCGGGTCGCGAACGCCGCGTCGTAGGGGGCGAAGAGCCGTGCGCACTGGGCGGCGGTGGCGGCGAGGTTGAGGGTGGCCGCGGTCGACGGCGCATGCAGCTCGCGCGGCTGCGGGTCGTCCTCCGGGGCGAGCGGCAGGCCCGTCCAGTTCCGGTCGTGGATCTTGTGGTGGACCATTCCGGCGAACGGCTTTCCGGCGGGGACCTGCATGCGCAGCAGGAACTCCAGCTCCCAGCGGGCCTCGTCGAGGATGTCCGGTACGGCGTTGCCGCGCTCGGGCACCCGCAGCGTGCTGTCGGCCAGCCCGGCGCCGCCGGCCGCGGTGGCTGCCGTCTTGGTCCGCTCGAAGGTGCTCAGCAGCTGGTAGGTGGCGATGCCGCCGTTGACCACGTACTTGCCGTGGTCGCCGGCGTCGTACCAGCCGCCGCGCACGTCAAGCGAGTAGTCGCAGACGCCCGGCTGGCACGGCACGTTTGTGTCGCCCTGGTTGGGTGCCACGCCGAGGTGGCCGGCGGGGCGGGCGTACTCGTCGCCGATCAGGTCGCCGTCGATGGCGATGCCGCTGCGCTGGGCGTAGAAGAACTGCAGCGAGTCGGAGCGCAGTTGGTCGTAGAGGGTGCCGGAGATGTCGAACGGGTGGCTGGTCTCGCCGTCCACGGTCAGGGTCAGGCCGCTGCCGGGGGTGCGGTAGCTGGAGAAGTCGAGGGTCTGCACGTTCTGCCCGGAGGCGGCGTCCACGCCCCGCGCGGTGGTGGTGCCGCTTGCCAGGACGGTGCCGGTGGCCGAGCGCAGCTGCCAGGGCAGCGGCCCGGTGGCGTCGGTGACGACTGTGGCATTCTTTGGCCCGCCGGGCAGGTAGCCGACCTGGTTGACACGCACCCGTGGCCCGGTGTCCGGCACGTACGGCTCGGGCGGTTCGCCGCCGCGCAGCGACACGTCGTCGAGGCAGATGGTCTGCGTCTGGGGGCTGCCGCCGACCTGGAAGATCAGCTGCGCGTTGGGGTTGTCGTCCGGGACGGTGAAGGTCTGCTCGAAGCGCTGGGCGGTGCCGGTGGCGGCGGCGTCCACGGCGGCGTACGTGGTGTAGGGGGCGCTGCCGAGCTGGAGCACCGCCTTGACGGCGGTGCCGGGAGTGGCGGAGATGTCGAAGCCGAGGGTGTATTCGGCGCCGGCGACAAGCGGCACGCCGTCCTGGCCGATGCCGGCGTCCCACGGGTTGGCAAGGCCACCGTCGACGGTCGTGCAGAGCCGGCCGTCGGTCACCGCGAGCGGGCCGGTGCCGTAGGAGAACCAGGGGCTCACGCCGGCGCTGAAGTCGCCGTTGTCGATCTGCTCGGGGGCGTCCGGGGGCGGGTCGGCGTGGGCCGAGCCGGCGCCCGCGCCGACGAGGGCCAAGGTGGTCGCCGCGGCCAGCAGGAGGCGGCGTCGGGATGGCGTCACGGGGTAGTCCTTCCGGGACGGGAAGTGAGGCAGGTGGTGGTGGCGATACCTGGGAGCGCTCCCAGGTGTCGGCTCGATGTTTCCAGTGGCCGCACCTCCTGTCAATTGATCCGACTGGATGGGTTGTGGCGTACGACGAGGGCGGGGTCGGCGCGACACGACGGCGCGTGAACGTGAGATTCACCGCGCCACGCGCCGTCGTCCTGATCTCCTAGAGACAACTGCGCCCTTCGCCTGGCAGGCTGCCTCCCATGACCCTGAAGCTGCGTTCCGTGGGAACGAGCGACCGTGGGCTGATCCGCAGCGGAAACCAGGACGCCCTGCACGCCGGCACCTGGCTCGTCGCCGTCGCCGACGGCATGGGCGGAATGGCAGCCGGCGACCTGGCCAGCGCGCTCACCATCGACGCGGTCGCTCCGCTGGACGTGGAGACACCCGAGGACGCTCTGGTGGCCGCGCTGGAGGGCGGCATCGCGCTCGCCACAGCCCGGATCCGGGCGGCGGTCGCCGAGGACCCGGAGCGCCAGGGCATGGGCACCACGCTTACCGCCCTGCTCTTCGCGCGTACCGGCACCTGCCTGGCACTCGCCCATGTCGGCGACTCGCGGGCCTACCTGTTCCGCGAGGGTGTGCTCAAGCAGGTCACCCGCGACGACACATTCGTCCAGATGCTCGTCGACCAGGGTGTGATCACCGCGGACCAGGCCAGCAGCCACCCGCGCCGGGCGGTCGTCACCCAGGCATTGCAGGGTGAGGACGTCTCACCGTCGTACGCGACGATGGTGCCCCGGGCCGGCGACCGGTGGCTGCTGTGCAGCGACGGCCTATCCAACGTCGTCCGCCCGGACACCCTGGCGGAGGTGCTCACCACCTACCCGGACCGGGCCGCCTGCGCCGGCAAGCTGATCGACCTGGCGCTGCACGCGGGCGGGCCGGACAACGTCACGGTGGTGGTGGCCGACGTGGTCGAGGAATAGCCGGGCTGTCAGCGCAGCCTGCCGTCAGCGCCGCCGGGGCGCGGCGCGGCGGGTGGGCGTCGCGGTGCCCGGGTCCTCCGGCCACGGGTGGCGGGGGTAGCGCCCCCGCAACTCCGCGCGGACCTGCGGGTAGCCGGTGCGCCAGAACGACGCCAGGTCGGCGGTGACCGCCACCGGCCGGCCGGCGGGGGAGAGCAGGTGCAGCAGCACCGGCACCCGGCCGTCGACGATGCGGGGCGCCGCCGGCCAGCCGAAGGTCTCCTGGAGCTTCACCGCCAGCACCGGCGCTGCCGGATCGGCGTAGTCCAGCCGGATCCGTGAACCACTTGGCACCTCGATGCGCTCCGGTGCCAGCTCGTCCAGCCGGGCGGCCAGCGCCCACGGCAGCAGTCGGCGCAGCGCCGAGGTCACGTCGATCCGACCCAGGTCGGCGCGTCGCCGGGCGGCGGCCAGTTCCGGGCCGAGCCAGGTCGGCGCGGCGGCCAGCAGCGCCTCGTCGCCGACGTCCGGCCACTCGCCGCCGAGGTGGTGGCGGCAGAACGCCATCCGCTCGCGCACCGCCCGCGCCGCAGGCGTCCAGGACAGCAGGCCCACCCCTTCCTGACGCAGGCCGGTCAGCAGCGCCTCCGCCACCTGTGTCCGGTCTGGGCGATCCAGCCGCCGCGCCTGAAGCTCGATCGCGCCGAGCCGGGTCACCTCCCGGGCCACCACGTCCCCGTCGGCCCAGCCGACCTCCCGGCGCGTGGACAGCAGCGGGCCGGCGGCCTCACGGGCGGTCGCCTCGTCCAGCGGGGTCGCCCGGCGGATCCGCGCCGAGGGCGCGCCGGGGGTGCGGTCCGCGACGGCGACCGCGAGCCAGTCGGAACCGGTCAACCCCGACCCGACCGCCAGCTCCGCGGCGGTGCCACCCGTCATGAGGTACGCCGACCCGCCCGGCCGCCGCACCCGCGCCAACCGCTCGGGGTACGCGAGACCGACGAGCAGCCCGGCAGCGAGATCGTCGGTGAGCCCCGCCGAGCCGGCGCGTCCGTGCGGTGGCGAGCCGGCGGGCAGCGCGGCCCGCAACCGGCGTACCTCGGTGCGCCAGCGGGCCGTGGCTCCCGCGTCCACTCCTGTGCGCAGCCGTCGCCAGCCGGCCACCAGGTCGTCGGTCGGGCCTGCCGCGCTCTCCTCGGCGAGCAGGGCCACCACCTCGGCGGCCCGGTCCGCGCCGACCCGACCGGCGCCGTCGAGCAGCGCCCGGGCCAGCCGTGGGTGCGCTCCGGCGGCGGCGATCGCCCGTCCCCGCGCGGTGATCCGACCGTCCGCTCCGACGGCGCCCAACGTCTCCAGCGTGTCCCGGGCCACCGTCATGGCGGCGGCCGGCGGCGGGTCGGGCAGTGCGAGCCCGACGCCGTCCGGCCGGCCCCAGGCGGCCAGCTCCAGGGCGAAACCGGTCAGGTCGGCGGTGGCGATCTCCGGCTCCGGCCGGGCCGGCAGCCGCTCGTGGGTGGCCTCGGACCAGCAGCGGTAGACGTACCCGGGCGCCTCCCGGCCGGCCCGCCCGGCGCGCTGGGTGGCGGCGGCCCGGGAGACCGGCACGGTGACCAGCGCGCCCAGCCCGCGGGCCAGGTCGACGCGTGGCACCCGGGACAGTCCCGCGTCCACGACCACCCGCACGCCCGGCACGGTGAGGCTGGTCTCGGCCAGCGCGGTGGCCAGCACCACGCGCCGCCGGTCGTCGGTCGCGCCGGCTCGGGGGCGCAGGGCAGCGTCCTGCTCGGCGGCGCGCTGACGGCCGTGCAGTGGCAACAGCGCGACGGTGTCCCGCAGGTCGGCGAGTCGGCCGGTGATCGCGGCGATCTCACCGGCGCCCGGCAGGAAGACAAGGATGTCACCGTCCTGTTCGCGCAGTGCCCGCCGAACGGTGGCCGCCACGTGATCGAGCAGCGCGCGGTCCACCGGCCCGGCTCCGGGCGGCGCGATCCGCCGGGACGGCGGCGCCCAGATCCGCCGCACCGGGTGCAGCGCCGACTCGGCCCGCACCACCGGGGCGGCGTCGGCCCCGCCGAGCAGGGCGGCGAACCGGTCGGTGTCCGGCGTGGCGGACATGGCGAGGAGCCACAGGTCCGGCCGGAGGGTGGCCCGCGCCTCCACGGTGAAGGCCAATGCGAGGTCGGCGTCGAGTTGCCGCTCGTGGCACTCGTCGAGCAGCACGGCGCCGGTGCCCGGAAGCTCCGGATCGTGGTGCAGCCGACGGACCAGCAGACCGGTGGTGACCACCTCGATCCGGGTGGCCGGGCCGACCCGGCGCTCGCCGCGTACCGCGTAGCCGACGCGTTCACCGACGCGCTCACCGAGCAGCTCGGCCATCCGCCGGGCCGCGGCGCGTGCCGCCACCCGGCGGGGCTGCGCGATCACCACCCGACCGTCGACCCGGTCGGCCACGGCAAGCGGGGCGAGGGTGGTCTTGCCGGTACCCGGCGGGGCCACCAGGACCGCGGCGCCGGCAGCATCGAGCGCGGCCGTCAGCGCCGGCAGCGCCGGGCGTACCGGCAGGTCCAGGGTTACGTCGGAGAGCACGGCACAGTCTCGCACCGGCTCGCGGGGCTCAGCCCCGGTGGACCTCGCCGAGGCCCCGCAGGAAGAGACGCCAGGCCGTCGGATCGAAGGCGAGCACCGGGCCGGAGCGGTCCTTGCTGTCCCGGACGGCGACCTGACCGTCGGCTGTCGCGACCTCCACGCAGTTGCCGTTGCCGCTGCTGCGCGTGCTGGTGCGCCAGTCCGCTCGGGTCAGGTCGAGCGCCGTCATCCGCGATACCTCTCATCTGTGTCGGCGTGCCACAGATGCGGTCACGCAAAGTTACGAGCAGCATCCTCGATGCGGGTCATCGACGCCCCCGGATCGAGTGCCATCCGGCACAGCTCCTCGTGCAGAAGGCTATACCCGAGCACATGATCGGCCTCTTCCAGCGCCAGTCCCACCGTGAGGTTATCCAGGTAAACCACTGACGCGTCGGCGGCGTCGGCGAAATTGAGGATCACATACGGTGTGCTCATCGCCGGGTGCACACCAGCCGCGAACGGAAGTACCTGCACCCTCACGTTGGGTAGCTGCGCGATGCGCGTCAGGTGCGCCAGTTGCTCGGCCATCACGAGAGGGCCACCGACCGGGCGCAACAGCACCGCCTCATTGAGCACCACCGAGAGTTGGGCTGGCTCGTCGCGGCGGAGCACCCCCTGCCGGTGTAGTCGGGCCGCGACCTTGCGCTCCAGCCCCTCCTCGCCCGCGGTGCGTCGGAAGATCGCCCGGGCGTACGCCTCGGTCTGCAACAGCCCTGGCACCGACTCGGCCTCGTACGTGCGCAGCGCCGCCGCCTCGGCCTCCAGCCCGACGTAGAACTCGAACCACTCGGGCAGCACGTCGCTGTAGTTCTGCCACCAGCCACGCTGCTGCGCGCCCCGGGCGATCTCAATCAGCACCTCGGCGTCCGCGCCGGTGACCGAGTAGAGCGCGAGCGCCGCCCGGACGTCGCGCGGCTTGATGCCGATCTGCGCATTCTCGATCCGGGAGAGATTGCTCTTGGACATGTCGAGTTGGCGGGCTGCCACATCGAGGGTCATGCCCGCGCGCTCGCGGAGCTGGCGGAGCTCCCGAGCGATGCGCCGACGGCGCACGGTCGGGCTGGCGGCGGGCCGGAGGCTGCGGGAGGCGGTCACCCTCCGAGTCTGACACGACAAGATCCGCAGGTCGCAGGTGCACGGAGTGCAACTTTCAGATCTGGGAGTTGCATTGCAGTAGCGGTGGGTGCATCCTTTCCCGGTCGCGATCACTGTGGACACACTCTGTGCGGGAGGACCGTTGCTCATCGCCGACGAGTTCTTCCTCATCGCTCACAACGACAGTCGCGGCAAGGCCAAACTCCACCCGGCGGCGACCGGCCTCGGTCTGGCCGGTGGACTGCTCGGTGAGCTGATCCTTTACGGACACATCACCGTCTCGGGCGGGCAGGTCGCCGTCCTCGACCGACGCCCACCGGCCGACGCGCTGGCACACACAGTGCTCGACCAGCTCATCGGCGAGTCCCAGCACCACGCGGTCACCACCTGGCTCAGCTTCCTGGCCCAGAGCGCGACGACATCGGTCGGCGAGCGGCTGGCCCGGGCCGGCGTGCTGCGGCGCCAGGAGAGTCGCCGGCTGCTGCGTACCTCGGTCAGCTATCTGCCGATCGACCTCAACGCCGTAGCGTGGCCGGCCACCCGGCTGCGGGCCCTGCTGGACCGGCCGGACCCGCCGAGCGTGCCGGACGCGCTGCTGCTCGGCCTGGTCGTGGCCGCCGGGTTGACCCGCGAGGTGCTGTGGAGCGCCGGCCCGCGCGCTCACCACCGCCTGAACGTCCTCATCCCCGCGCTGCCGCCACCGCTGAAGGAACTCGTCGGCCACACCGAGGCAGCCGTCGGCGCCGCCGTGCTGCGCGGCGTGCCATAACCCCCCGGTAATCCCCAACCCCTCTCGACAACTGGAGTAGTCGTATGCCCTCGACATCGACAGTCGACAGACCCAGCAATGTCTCGGAAGCCCTCGCCCGGGGCCGCCTCGGCATCCCGTCGGTCATCTTCTTCGTTCTCTCCGCCGCCGCGCCGCTGACAGTGGTGGCCGGTGTCGTCACCACCGGCTACGGCGTCATCGGCGTGACAGGAATCCCGCTGGCGTTCCTGGTGGTCGCCGCGGTGCTCGCCCTGTTCTCGGTGGGCTACGTGGCGATGTCCCGCCGGGTGGAGAACGCCGGCGCGTTCTACGCCTACATCTCTCGTGGCCTCGGCCGCCCGGCCGGCGTGGGGGCGGCCTGGATGGCACTTGTGGCGTACAACGCGCTCCAGGTGGGGCTCTACGGCACCATCGGCATCGCCGCCGAGCCCGTGCTCGACCGGATCTTCGGCGGGCACCCGCACTGGTCGATCGTCGCCCTTGTGGCGTGGGCGCTTGTCGGTCTGCTCGGTCTGCTCCGCGTGGACATCAACGGCATGGTGCTGGCGGCGCTGCTGGTCGCCGAGATCGTGGTCGTCCTGATCTTCGACCTGGGCCAGCTCGGCAACCCTGCCGGCGGCGAGGTCAGCTTCGCCGGGTTCTCGCCGGACAACCTCTTCGTGCCCGGGGTCGGCGCGGTTCTCGTGCTGGCCATCCTCGGCTTCGTCGGTTTCGAGTCCGCGGTGGTGTTCAGCGAGGAGAGCAAGGACCCGAAGCGGACGGTGCCGCTGGCCACGTACCTCTCGGTGGGCATCGTCGCCGTGCTGTACGCCCTCTCCTCCTGGACCATGACCGTCGCGGTCGGGTCGGACCGGATCGTCGCCGAGGCCGGCGAGCAGAGCGTCGGGCTGATCTTCAACCTGGCCGCCGCGCAGCTGGGAGACACGGCGGTCACCATCGGCCAGGTGCTCTTCCTGACCTCGGTGCTGGCCGCGATGATCTCTTTCCACAACACCACGGCCCGCTACACGTTCGCGCTGGGTCGGGAGCGGGTGCTGCCGGCGGTGTTCGGGCGAACCTCGCCGCGCAGCGGCGCTCCCCGTGCCGCCTCGCTGGCGCAGAGCGTCCTCGGCCTGCTTGTCATCCTGCTGTACGCCGTCAACGGCTGGGATCCAGTGGTCAAGTTGTTCTTCTGGGTCGGCACCAGCGGCGGCTTCGGTGTGCTGCTGTTGATCGCCACCACCTCGGTGGCGGTGATCGCCTACTTCGCCCGCTCCGGCGGTGACGAGACGTTGTGGCGGCGGGCCATCGCACCCGGTCTGGCCACCATCGCGCTCGTCGTGATCATCTGGCTGGCCGTGTCGAACTTCGCCAACCTGCTCGGCGTCGCGCCGGACTCCAGCCTGCGCTGGATGCTGCCCGCCGTCTACCCGGTGGCTGCCGCGCTGGGCATCGGGTGGGCGCTGCTGCTGCGCCGCAACCGTCCGGACACGTACGCGAGGATCGGCCTCGGCGCGGCGAGCGCCGCCGCTGCCGTGCGGCCGGCGGAGCAGCCACCGGCGCCGGCCAGTGCGGAGACGTCTCGGTGAGCGCGAGGAGTGAGCCGGGGTTGCGAGCCCCGCAGCGCGAACGGAAGGTGATTCGATGAGCGCGGACATCGACCGGCTCGGGCCCGAGGACACGGCGCTGGTGGCCGGTCGGATCGCCGGGGCGTTCACCGCGCTGAGGGTGACCCGGTGGCTGGTGCCGGACGCGAGTAAGCGTGAGGCCGTGCTGGCCGGGGACTTCGAGATCATCGTCGATCACGCGATGCGGCACGGCCTGGTGTTCGGCACCGCGGACCGGTCTGCCGTCGCGGTGTGGCTGCCGTCGGTCGGTGAGCCGACCCCGCCGCCGCCGGACTACGACGCCCGGCTGGCCGCCGCCTGCGGCGAGTGGACCGACCGTTTTCAGCATCTCGACGAGCTGTTCGCGGCGAGCCACCCGCATGGCGACCATCACCACCTGGCCTTCCTGGCGGTCGAGCCGGCGCGGCAGGGGCAGGGGTTGGGCACCGCCCTGCTGGAGCACCACCACGCCTGGCTGGACGCCAATGACATGCCGGCGTACCTGGAGGCGAGCGACCCCCGCAGCCGGGACCTGTACGCCCGGCACGGTTATCGGGCCGGCGAGCCGTTCCGGGTGCCGGACGGCACGCCGTTCTGGCCGATGTGGCGGGAGCCGGCGGGGCGCTGACGAAACCGGCCGGGCCGCTGCCCATGGGCAGTGACCCGGCCGGTACGCCGAGGTCAACGCGTGAGGGCCGGGTCCGTGGACCCGGCCCTCACGTGTGAACCGATCAGTACGTGCCGTCGAGCTGGCCGCGCAGCTTGGTCAGCGCCCGGGCCAGCAGCCGGGAGACGTGCATCTGCGAGACACCGATCTGGTCGGCGATCTGCGACTGGGTCAGGTTGCCGTAGAACCGCAGGGTGAGGATCTTCTGCTCCCGCTCGTCGAGCGTGGCAAGCGCGGGGCCGAGAGCGACACGCAGCTCGGCCAGCTCGAACTCGCTGTCCTCGCCGCCGAGCATGTCGCCCAGCTCGGTGGCCCGTTCGCCGTCGCCGGTCGGGGTGGACAGCGACACCGCGTTGTAGGCCCGAGCGCCTTCCAGGCCTTCCAGGACCTCTTCCTCGGTGAGCTTGAGGTGGGCGGCGATGTCGGCGACTGTCGGGGAGCGGCCGAGGGTCTGCAGAAGCGAGCTGTTGGCGTCGGAGATGGCCAGCCGCAGCTCCTGGAGGCGACGCGGCACCCGGATGTCCCACGTGCGGTCGCGGAAGTGTCGCTTCAGCTCACCGATGATCGTGGGGATGGCGTACCCCGCGAAGTCGACGCCGCGGGACGGGTCGAACTTGTCGATGGCCTTGATCAGGCCGACGGCGGCGGTCTGCGCCAGGTCGTCGGTCGGCTCGCCCCGCCCGCTGTAGCGGTGGGCGAGGTGGTTGGCCAGAGGCAGCCAGGCCTCGATGGCCCGGTCCCGCAGAGCGGCGCGCGACGGGTGGTTGGCGGGCAGCGCGGCCATGGCGTTGAGCAGGTCGGCGGCGCTGTCGGTGAGGGCGCGCGGGTCGAGCTTGGTGGTGGTCTTCTGCTCGGCAGCGGTGGTGCTCGTCTGCTCGGTGATCGTTGGCGCGGTCATGGGTGGTCCTCCCTGCACCTCGTCCGCGGATAAAAAGACGTGACGCTTTGGTTTAGCTTCAATGGGCCGTTCGGGACTCACCTTAGCCTGATCGGCTGTTGGAAATCTAGCCGAAAGGTTGATGCACTTAAGGTGTGTCGTGCTACAAAACGGGCCAAAAGGGGGCAGCGATCGGGAGGGTCGTGGGGTGACTTACCCGATCTTCGGGTGATCCCTCGGCAGCCGGCCGTCCCGTTTGGTCCCGTCCGGCCGGTTGATGGGAGCTGACCGGGCGGTCAACATGAAACCCGACATTCGGCTAGCACTGTCGCCTATCTGTCGTTGTCCCGTCGGCGGGACTGCCCGTAGCTTCGGTGTACATACCCGGTTCGGAGGCACCGTGCTCGATCCAGCCGCTCCCCAACTCGTCGTGAACAGTCGCACGCTCTTCTTCAGCTGGTTGCCTGCCGATCCGGACGCGGTCGCCGCCCTGGTCCCGGCCGGGCTGCGCCCGCGCCCGGATCGGCAGGTGTTCCTCAACCAGTACGTCGTCGACGACGAGACGCAGACCTCCGGCTTCGGCGCCTACTCGCTTACCTACCTCGGTGTCTCGCTCGTCGGCGTCGACGCCCCCGGCGGGATCAGCCCGGGTGGCTGGTGGACGCACTATGTGGCGTCCAGCCGGATGGTCGGCGAATACGCCGCCGCCCGTGGCGCTCCGGTGCTCGCCGGCGGGACCCGGATCGAGGTGGACGGCGAGAACCTGTTCTCCGAGACGGAGGTCGACGGGACGCCGCTGCTCCGGGCCCGCTGCCGCGTGGGGGAGACCGGCCACCTGATCAGCAGTGGGCACCACCGCTACTTCACCCGCCGCGACGGTGAACTCCTCAGCTCGGTCTACCCGTACGTGGCGGAGCCGGTCGCGCCCTTCGAGGTCGAGTCGGTGGAGTTCCTGCCCGGGCACCCCATGTACGCGCTGCGCCCGGCCAACCCGCTGATCATCGGCTTCGGCTACTACTCGCCGCGCTCATCGTTCGCCTACCCCGGCGGGTTCACCGTGTATCCCGGTGGGGCCGCCATTGCCGATCCGGCGCGGCAGGGTCACCAGGTGCCGGCGAGTCTGGCCCGCAGTGGCCGGCCGTCGGGGTCGTAGACCAACCGGTAAACAGGCAACGCCCAGGCCCGGGTATACCAGGGCAGCCGCTCGGGGCGGTGCGGGCGCAGCCGGCCGGGCGGCCGTTCGCCGACCTGACCGCCGTCGTACCACAGTTGCAGCGCGTCGGCAGCGGCCGTGACGGCCGCGACGGCGGTCGCCGGGTCGAGCAGGTCGTCGTCGTCCGCGCCGGCCGGGTCGCGGTCCAGGTGCTCGCGCCAGAGTCGCAGCCGGAGGTCCCGGGCGAAGACCCGCGCGCCGTCGCCCTGACCAGACGGGTCGGTGGGCTCCCGCCGGTCGCGGGTGTCGTCGAGCACCGCGCAGGACAACTCGCTGTCGTGCGTCCAGGACCGGCGGTTGAAGTTGTCGCTGCCCACGCTGGCCCAGACGTCGTCGACCACGCAGACCTTCGCGTGGACGTAGACCGGGTCGCCGGCGTGGTTCTCCACGTCGAACACGTGCACCCGGTCCGGTGCGGCGCGCTCGCACAGCGACAGCGCCTGCTCGCGGCCGACCATGTTCGGTGGCAGCGCCAGCCTGCCGTCCACGTCCGGGTGCCGGGGCACCACGGCGACCAGGTGCAGCTCGGGATTGTCCCGCAGAGCGTTGGCGAACAGGTCCGCCACCTCGGTCGACCAGAGGTACTGGTCTTCCAGGTAGATGAGCCGGCGTGCGCGGTGCACCGCCTTCGTGTAACCGCGGGCGACGGTGCGCTCGCCGTCGGGCGCGAAGGAGTAGCGCGGCCGAACGGCCGGGTAGGTGCGCAGCACCTGGATCTGGTGCGGCCCGCATTCCGGCGGGTCGGCGGGCTGCTCGGGCAGCGGGTCCGGGCGCAGGTCCGCGCCGCGCAGCCGGTCCCGCACGTACGCCATCGGGTTCTCCGAGTCCAGCGGCATCGGGTCGGTCCAGCGCTCCCGGAACAGGGTGTCCAGCGCGCCGACCACCGGGCCGCGCACCGCGAGCTGCACGTCGTGCCAGGGCGGGTGGGGGCCGTACCGGGGGGACATCTGCACCGGCTGCGGATCGCCGTGGTGTGCCGCGTCGTCGCGGCGGCTGTGACACAGGTCGACACCACCGGCGAACGCGATGTCGCGCTCCGGGGCGCCCAGGTGCCGCAGCACCACGAGCTTCTGGTGGTGCGAGCCGCCACGGCGGACCCGCTGGTCGAGCAGCACCTCGCCGCCGGCAGCGGAGATCGTCTCGCTGAGGTCGCGGTTCTCTGCCTCGCTGTAGGCGAGCGTGTCGAGGTGTGACCGCCAGATCAGCCCCTTGACCACCACGCCCCGCTGGGCGGCCCGGGCGAAGAGCTGGGCCACCGTCGGGCCGTCCGGGCGCAGGAGTTGGTCCGGGTCGCCCCGCCAGTCGGTGAAGAACAGGTGGTCGCCGGCGGTAAGCGCCTGGACCTCGTCGACCAGCCGGTCGAAGTACGCCGCGCCGTGAATCAACGGCTCGGCGAGGTTTCCCCTGGTCCAGACGGGTAACCCAGAGACCGGGTTGGCGCGTTCCTGCGCGGTGAGGAACCAGTCCCGCAACGGCACGATCCAGCCCTCCCGAGGTCGACAACGTCCTCACGGTAGGACCGCGGCCGTGCATACGCACGTCAGGCCGACCTGACCGGTCGGACCGCCGCCATCCGTTCGACGCGACAACCGAGGAGGCCACACCATGCCCCGCGAGACGACGAACCCCGTGACCGAGCACCACGAGCCGGTGGTGGAGAGCGAACGGGGGGCGCTGGTAGCGGTGTTGGTGATGGTGATCCTGGGTGTCGCGGGGATTTTTGCGGTCTCCTGAGGTGGCGCCGGCACCCCGCGGGGTGCCGACGCCGATCGCAGAGGTCGACCGAGGTCAGGGCCGCGAGCCCTGACCGTCGGTGTGCGGCACCCGCTCGGTGGGGATCACGCCGAGCCGACCGGCCTGGAAGTCCTCGAACGCCTGGATCAGCTCGTCCCGGGTGTTCATCACGAACGGGCCGTACTGCGCCACCGGCTCCCGGATCGGCTTGCCGCCCATGATGTAGAGGTCCAGCGCCGGGCTGTTGCTGTCCTGCGTGGGGTCGGCGCTGAAGCGCAGGGCGTCGCCCGGCCCGTGCACGGCGAGCTGACCGGTGCGCACCGGCCGACGGTCGGTGCCTACCGTTCCGCGCCCGCCGAGGACGTACACAAGCGCGTTGAAGTCGGGCTGCCAGGGCAGGTCGACCTGCGCCCCCGGTTGCACCGTGACGTGCGTGATGGTGATCGGCGTGAAGGTGGAGCCCGGGCCGCGGTGCCCGGCCACCTCACCGGCGATGACGCGGATCAGCGCGCCCCCGTCGGGCGTCGTGAGCAGCGCGGACTCCCGGCCACGGATGTCCTGGTAGCGGGGCGGGTTCATCTTGGCCGCGCGGGGCAGGTTGACCCAGAGCTGGGTGCCGTGGAACAGCCCGCCGCTGAGCACCAGGTGCTCCGGCGGGGCCTCAATGTGCAACAGGCCACTTCCGGCTGTCATCCACTGGGTGTCCCCGTCGGTGATGGTGCCGCCGCCACCGTGCGAGTCCTGGTGGTCGAAGACCCCGTCGATGATGTAGGTCACCGTCTCGAAGCCGCGGTGGGGGTGCCACGGCGTTCCCTTCGGCTCACCCGGCGCATAGTCGACAGCGCCCATCTGGTCGAGGTGGATGAACGGGTCCAGGTCGGTCGTCGACACCCCGGCGAAGGCCCGGCGCACCGGGAAGCCCTCGCCCTCGAAGCCGCTGGGCGCGGTGGTCACCGTGCGGACCGTGCGGAAGCTGGTGTTCTCGTCGAGCCGGGGCAGCCGGGGCAGGACGAGGACGTTGTCAACGGTGATCGCGGGCATCGGAGGCTCCTTGACTTGTGGCTTGGGTGTTCGCGGTGGTCCGGGCCGCCCGCAGGCGGCGACCGAGCCGGTCGAAGACCCGGGTGAGGCAGGCGACCTCGGCGTCGTCGAGGTCGTCCATCAGATGGGTACGCACCGACGCCAGGTGGTGGGGTGCGGCTTCGGAGAGGGTGAGCAGCCCGGCGGCGGTGAGCACCGCCTCGCTGCCGCGCCTGTCGTCCGGGCAGGCCTGCTTGCTGACCAGCCCGCGGCGTTGCATCGAGGAGATCTGGTAGGTGAGACGGCTGGGGGAGAAGACCAGGCGGCCGGCCAACTCACCCATCCGGAGCCGCTGCCCCGGCGCCTCGGAGAGCAGGACCAGCACGTGGTAGTCGGCGAAGCTGAGGTCGCTGTCGGCCCGTAGGTCGTCCTCCAGTTGGGTGAACAGGCGCTGGCTCGCCTCGATGTAGGCGCGCCAGGCGGCCGATCGGGTGCTGTCCAGGTTTTCTGTCACGACTACGACGATAGCACTCGTTCAAAATTTAACTAGTGCCGTAACCCGTTGTCTACGTCACCTGAGCCCGGTTGGCGGCGTGAGTTGTGCAGCTTTGAAGGAAGCCTGCGGAAATGGGGCGGCAGAGTTGACCCGGGGTGTGCCAAACTCCCGCCTCGTGGAACACGTGGAACTCGCCGCCGGCGACCTGCTGCTGCGACCCTGGCGGGACGCCGACGCCCCGGCGGTGCGCGACGCCCTGCGCGACAGCGCGATCGCACAGTGGAACCCGCAGGGCGGCGGCCCGGTCGACGACGAAGCCGCCCTGCTGTGGGTCCGGCGCCGGGCCGACTGGTCGGCAGGCGACCACGCCTCGATGGCCGTGACCGCCGCGACAGGTGGCGACCTGCTGGGCTCGGTGTCGCTGCACCACATCCACCACGGCGACGCCTCCATCGGCTACTGGACGGTGCCGGCGGCGCGGGGCTGCGGGGTGGCGGTGCGCGCCGTCGTTCGGCTAACCGAGTGGGCGTTCGCCGACCTGCGGCTGCACCGGGTGGAGTTGTGTCACGCGGTGGCCAACCGGGCCTCCTGCCGGGTCGCCGACCGGGCCGGCTACCTGGCCGAGGGGACGCTGCGCGAGTCGTACCAGTACGGCGACGGCCGCCGCCACGACGAGCACCTGCACGCCCGCCTGGCGACCGACCGTTAGTCGGAGGGTGTCACTCGGCGACCTTGCGGAGGAACGCGGCGAGGGTGGTCCTGACGCGGTCGATCCGCTCCGGCAGGGGTAGGGGCTCGGGCATGCGGGGCTCGGAGCGCTTTTTCCCGCGCAGATAGAGCGAGCAGGCCAGGTCGGAGCAGATGTACGTGCCCACGGAGTCACCCTGCCGGCCACCCGGGCCGGCCTTGCGGGCGGTCATCAACGAGACGCCGTCGCCGACGTGCGTGGTCAGGCAGATCGAGCACATGCTGTGCCGCCCGCGCCCGGTCTGGTGCGTCGCGGCCCGCAGCACCACTCCGACGAGCTTGCCGTCGGATTCGGTGACCAGGTAGGCCCGCTGCGGCGCCGCCGGGTCCCGCCAGCCGAGGAAGTCGAGGTCGTCCCAGGGGCGCACTTCAAGATCGTTTGGTACGGCCATCCGCTTCGCCTCACCCTGCGTGCAGTTGACGAAGGACTTGCGGATGGCGGATTCGGTAACAGCTAACATAGGTAGTAGCCTAGCGCTCCTAGGCAAACGAATAAGGAGGCTAGTTTTGGAGGCTGCCGCGTGGCACGTGCCGGGCTGACCGCCGAGCGTCTGACGCTGGCCGCCGCCGACCTGGCCGACGAGGTCGGCCTGCCAAACGTCACAGTCGCGGCGCTCGCCCGCGCCTTCGGTGTCAAGGACGCGAGCCTCTACTTCCACCTCAGGAACGCCCAGGATCTGCGCGCCCGGGTGGCGCTGCTGGCACTCGCGGAGCTGGCCGACCGGGTCGCCGACGCGCTCGCCGGCCGTGCCGGCAAGGACGCGCTGGTGGCCTTCGCCGACGCGTACCGGGACTATGCGAAACAGCACCCCGGGCGGTACGCCGCCATGCAGATCGACCTCGACCCCGAGACGGCCGCCGCGAGCGCGGGTGTCCGGCACGCGGAGATGACGCGGGCGATCCTGCGCGGCTACCGCCTCGGCGAGCCGGACCAGACCGACGCGGTGCGGATGATGCACAGCACCTTCCACGGCTTCGTCAGCCTGGAGAAGACCGGCGGGTTCCGCCACACGCCCCGCAGCGCGGACGACTCCTGGGCGCGCACCCTCGACGCCCTCGACGCTGTCCTGAGCAACTGGCCGGCCAGCGCCTAGGCTCGGAGGGGTGCAGGATCTCGAGTTGGCCGACTGGCGCGAGCGGATGGCGCGGCTGTACCTGTCCGACGTCGACCTCGCCGGCTTCCGCGCCGGCCGCGACGACCTCTTCGCCACCCACCCGCAGAGCCCCATCCCGCCCGCCGATCGAGCCGGGTTCACAGGGGTGCGCTACTTCCCGCCGAACCCGGACGCGGTGGTCGAGGCGGCGCTGCGGCCCGCAACCGGCGAACTCCGGGTCGACACCGGCGGGCCGGACGGCGTTGTCGCGTACCGCCGGGTCGCTGTGGCGCAGACGCCGTGGGGGCCGCTGACCCTGTGGTGGATCGAGGCGTACGGGGGTGGGCTGTTCGTGCCCCTGCGCGACGGCACCTGCGGGCAGGAGACCTACGGCGGTGGGCGGTACCTCACCGACACGGTGAAGGGCACCTTCGGCCGGGGCGTCGAGCTGCTGCCCGGCGACCGGGTCCGGCTGGACGCCAACTATCTCTACAACCCGAGCTGCGCCTACGACGACCGCTGGGCCTGCCCGTTGGCGCCGCCGGAGAACCGCCTCGACGTGCCGCTGCGCGCCGGAGAGCTGGCGTACCACGACTGACCGGCCGCCCCGGCGTGCTGCCGGGACGGCCGGTCGACGGCCGGGTGGGTCAGTGGGCGTTCGCCGTCTGCGGCATCCGCAGTCGGGCCAGCACCTGCCGGGCCTGGTCGGCCAGCTGCGCGTCGACGATCACCGCGTACTGGCCGGCGCGTAGGGAACTGGCCGATGTGAAGTCCCGCTGCCCGCCGGTCATCGCGTGCGCGACGGCGCCGAAGACGGCACCCCAGATCGCACCGATGACCAGGCCCACCAGGATCACCGCCAGCCAGTTGCCGACGGTGAAGATGCCGAACAGCAGGCCGATGAAGAGCCCGAACCAGGCGCCGGTGCCGGCGCCGAGCAGGGCGGCACGGCCGGTGGTCATCCGGCCGAGCACCGTCTCCACGAGTGTGAGGTTGGTGCCGACGATGGCGCTGTGCTCCACCGGGAAGCGGTTGTCGGCCAGATGGTCGACCACCCGCTGCGCGGCCGGATAGTCCGGATACGAGCCGATCGTCACCGTGGGCGGGCCGCTCTCCGGCCCGTGCCCGTCACCTGCCGGTGCGGAAAGGCGGCCTCCCGGACCGGCCGGAAGCAGGTTGCCGTTCTGTGCGCCGGGCCGCCATGCGGCGGTCGGCCCCGAAGCTGAGGTCATGAGCATCCTCCCTCGTCAGAGCACCGGGTTCCCGCAAGCGTCGAGCGGTAACGCCATCCGCCACGGCATGTGCCGTCTGGGACAATGCCCTGATGCGGTTGGTGCTGACGGCGGACACCCACCTGCCCAAGCGGGCCCGGGACCTGCCCGGGCCGCTCTGGACGGCCATCGAGGCGGCCGACGTGGTGGTGCACGCCGGCGACTGGGTCGACGAGTCGCTGCTCGACGCGATGACCGCGCGGTCGCGGCGACTGATCGGGGTGTACGGCAACAACGACGGCCCGGCGCTGCGGGCCCGGCTGCCCGAGGTGGCCCGGGCCGACCTCGACGGCCTGCGGGTGGCCGTGGTGCACGAGACCGGCCCCCGGACCGGCCGTGAGCAGCGGTGCGCGGCCCGCTTCCCCGACACCGACCTGCTGGTCTTCGGACATTCGCACATCCCGTGGGACACCGTGGCCCCCGGCGGGCTGCGCCTGCTCAACCCCGGCTCACCCACCGACCGCCGGTCCCAGCCGCACGCCACCTACCTCACCGCCGAGATCCGCGCCGCGCGCCTGACTGATGTCGAGCTGCACCGGCTGCCCGCTCGCCGCTAGTCCTGCCGGCCCCGACCGGTCTCGGCCTGGAGCTCGTCGATCCGCTTGGACGCCTCCGCCTTGGTGAGGTCGTCCGGCAGCGGCGCGTCCGCCTCCCGGGCGAGGGTGGCCAGGTACGACTCCTGGGCCGCCGTGGGCGGTTCGTCACCGGTGACCCACTCATCCGGGTCCTTGATCGCGCCGCGTGGGTCGGCCTGCTCGTTGCGGTGGTCAGTCATCGTCATCACCCTTTCTTCGAACAGGTGTGCCAGTACCCCGGTCGGCGCCGGTTCATGCCGCCGACGGGCACCTACGATCAACCAATGAGCCGGCAACGGGGTGTGGTGGTGGTCGGGGCGGGCATCGCCGGCGTGGCCTGCGCGGTGGAGTTGGTCCGGGCCGGCGTGCCGGTGCGGGTCCGTGAGCGGGGGCACGTGTGTGGCGGCCGGATGGCCAGCAAGCGCTTCGCGGGTCGCCCCGCCGACATCGGCGCCGCGTACTTCACCGTCAGCGACCCGGACTTCGCCGCGGTGGTCGACACGTGGCGCGCCGCCGGCCTGGTCCGGGAGTGGACCGACACCTTCCAGTCGTACGACACGCACGGCCGCCACGACGCGCCAGGCCCGATGCGGTACGCCGCGCCACGCGGGCTGCGGTCGCTCGTCGAACACCTCGCCGGGCCGGTGCCGTTGACCGTCGACCGGCTGGTGCTGACAGTGGAACCCGGGCCGGTGGTGGACGGCGACCGGTTCGACGCTGTCGCCCTGGCTATGCCCGGGCCGCAGGCCGCCCTGCTGCTCGACCCCGCCCTGGCCGAGGCCACCCGTGCCGTGCAGGCCCAGGCCTGGTCACCCACGCTGTCCGCGGTGCTGCGGTTTCCGTCCCGACGCTGGCCGGCCTTCCACGGCGCGTTCGTCAACGACCACCCGGTGCTCAACCTGGTCTGCGACGACGGCGACCGGCGAGGTGACGACGCGCCGGTGCTCGTCGCGCACACGGTGCCGGAGTTCGCCGCCGGGCACCTGGCCCAGCCCACCGGAGCCGGCCCGGCGATCGAGCAGGCCGTGCGGGACCTCCTCGGGTTGCCCGAGCAGGCAGCCGACGTGCACGTGCACCGCTGGACGTACGCGAAGCCGACCGGCGACCCCACCGGCGCCACCTGTCACCTCGACGCCGACGGCATCGGCCTTGCCGGCGACGCGTTCGGGACGCCCCGGGTGCAGAGCGCCTGGCGTTCGGGCCGCGACCTCGGCCGCGCCCTGGCGGCCCGCCTCGCCTGACGGCCGGGGCTCAGGCGTGCCCGGCGGCGACGGGCCGGGCGTCACCGTCGCGTTCGGACGGGTCCGCGGTCCGCTCGCCCTGCCGGTCCAACAACTGCATGACAGGGGTGGCCGCGACCCCGTGCACCACCACCGAGACGAGCACCACCAGCCCGACCGTCGCCCAGAGCAACTCGGCCTGCGGAAAGTCCGCCTTCGTGGTGGCGTACGCGAGGTAGTAGAACGAGCCCACCCCGCGGATGCCGAACAGCGAGATCACCACGTGCTCGGCCGGCCGGCCCGGCGCGCCGCGCAGCGACAGCCAGCCGACGACAGGTCGGACCAGGAAGACGAGCACCAGCCCGACGGCCGCCGCCCGCCAGGTCAACGGTGCCAGCAGGCCACCCACGATCGCGCCGCCCAGCAGCAGCAACAGCACAAGGGTCAGCAGCCGCTCGATCTGCTCGGCGAAGTCGTGCAGCACCGAATGGAACTCGTGGGTCCGCTCGGCGGCCCGGATCGCCCGCGCGGCCACGAACACCGCCAGGAAGCCGTACCCGCCGGCCACCTCCACAAGCCCGTACGCCAGGAAGGTGGCGGCCAGGGCCAGGAAGCCCTCGGCGTGCCGGGCCAACCGCAACTGGCTGGGCGCCCGGAAGAACAGCTTGCCGAGCAGCCAACCGATGAGCAGGCCGCCGCCGACACCGACGCCGACCTTCCAGAGCACGTCGACGGCGAACCAGTCGGCCAGCCACTCGCGCGGGGCGAGGCTTGTCGAGGCGATGGCGATTGCCGCGTACACGAACGGGAACGCCAACCCGTCGTTGAGGCCGGCCTCGGAGGTCAACGCGAAGCGGACCTCGTCCTCGGAATCCTCCACATCGGTCGGCTCGCCGACCTGCACGTCGGCGGCGAGCACCGGATCGGTAGGTGCCAGCGCGGCGGCCAGCAGCAGCGCCGCCGCCGGCACCAGGCCGGCCCACCACCAACCGAGCAGCGCCACCGCTGCGATGCACAGCGGCATCGCGATGGCCAGCAGCCGCCAGGTCGACGACCAGCGGGCCCAGCTCAACGGGCGATCGATCTTGAGGCCGGCGCCCATCAGGGCGACGATCACCCCGATCTCGGTCAGGTGGGTGGCCAGCTCCGGGTGGGCCAGCGGGTCCGGTGTCGGCAGCCCGACCGGCAGCAGGAACACCACCATGCCGAGGGCGAGGAACGCTATGGGCATGGACAGTGGGCGGCGCTCCAACACCCGGGGCAGGATGCCCGCCAGCAGAGTTCCCAGGCCCACAAGCGCGAACTCCACGTCTACCGGGTCCACGGCACCACCCCTTCGCCGCACCCGCGTGGTGCGGGCAGGTGGCCACAGATGCCCCGAATGGCGTGCCGCTATGCGTGCGCGCTCACGCCATCCGACATGATCTATCTCGGCGTGGTGAGCGGTGAGTCGGCCAGCGCGGCCAGCAGCGCTGCCGGGTCGTCGTACACGGCAACCGCGCCCGCGCCCGCCAACTCGCCCCGGCTGGTGCCGCCGCAGGTCAGCCCCACGCACGGGATGTTCAGCTTGCCGGCCGCCGCGACGTCCCAGACCGAGTCGCCGACGAAGACCACCCGCTCGGCGGCCAGCCCGGACTGGTCCAGAGCCGCCACCAGGATGTCCGGTGCCGGCTTGCTCTCCTTCGCGTCCGCCGACGAGGTGACGGTGTCGATCACGTCGTCGGCGTTCAGCGCCCGGCGCAGCGCACCGACCTCGTGCTCCGCGGCGGAGGTCGCGAGCACCACCCGCAGCCCCCGCTCGGCGCAGGCACGCAGTAGGTCCGCCGCCCGGGGCAGCGGCGTGAGCCGTTCCCAGTACTCGGCGTACAGGGTGTCGTGCGCGTCGCGCAGCTTCGGGTCGTCGTCGCGGTCCCGCTCCGGGCCGAGCAGGTGATCGAGGAGCTTGTCCGCGCCCATCCCGATCGCGCGGTGCACAGTCGCCATCGGCACCGGCTGGTCGGCCTGGCGCAGCGCCTCCCACCAGCTCACCGTGTGGAGGTAGGTGGTGTCGACGAGGGTGCCATCGACGTCGAAGAGGACCCCTGTGGGTCGTTCGTTAGCCATGGCGGCACTCCTACCCGTCCGGTTGCCGACTGATTCGTGTGGACAGTGCTTCGCCTACCGACCTCAGCGGGGCTCGGCCGGCGGAACGAGGATCTCGAACCAGACAGTGGAACCGCGCACCGACGGGTCGGTGCCCCAGGCGTCGCTGAGCTCCTCGATCAGGCCGAGACCACGACCGCGACTGCTCAACGTGTCGGTACGCGCCCGGGTCACGGTGCCCCGGGTGCCGGAGTCGGCGACCGACACCAGCAGCCGCTCCGGGCTGAGGTCGATCTCCACCCGCGCGGCGGTGCCCGCGTGCAGCAGCGCGTTCGTGGTCAGCTCGCTCGTGCACAGCACCGCCGCGCCGATCACCGACTCGGCGACCTGCCACTCGGTGAGCTGGTCGGTCATCCAGTGCCGGACCCGGCTCGGCGCGGTCGGCTCCGCCGGCACCTCCATCGCCGCCGAACGGCTCGGCATGAGCGCGTGCTCGACCGCCAGCACGGCCACGTCGTCCTCGGTGCCGCCCGGCACCGACGCGGTGGCCACCGCGCAGAGCGCACGGGGATCACTGCTCCCGGCCTTGGCCACGGCATCGCCGAGGGCGTCCAACCCGGCGGTGAGGCTCTGCCGGCGGCGCTCCACGACGCCGTCGCTGAACAGCAGCAGCGTGTCGCCGGGCGGGAAGGCGACGGTGATCGTCGCCGGCCGTCCGCCCAGCCCCAGCGGAGGGCCGGCCGGCACGTCCACGTACTCGGCGTACGACCTGCCGTCCGGGGTGCACCTGCGGATCAGCGGAGCGGGATGACCGGCACTGGCGAGAGTCAGCTCCCGCCGCTGCGCGTCGATGACACCGAACACCACAGTGACGAACAGTTCGTGCGTGCGGGCCTCGGCCCCGAGGCTGGTCACCAGCCGGTCCAGCCCGGCCAGCACCGCGTCCGGCGCCGGGTCGGACAGGGCCAGCGCCCGCAACGCCGCCCGCACCTGGCCCATCCGCGCCGCGGCCTGCACGTCGTGCCCGGCGACGTCGCCGAGCACCACACCGAGCCCGCCGGTGGGCAACAGGAAGGCGTCGTAGAAGTCACCGCCGGCCGCGTTGCCGTCCACCCCCGGGTCGTAGCGGGCCGCGATCCGCAGCCGGGGCAGGTCCGGAAGGTTCTCCGGCAACATGCTGCGCTGTAGCAGCTGAGCCGTGCCGTGCTGGGTCTCGAACCGGCGGGCCCGCTCCGCCGCCTGACCGATCAGCTCCGCCGAGGCGGCCAGCAGCGCCCGCTCGGCGGCCGACCAGGAGTGCGGCACCTGGTAGCCGACCGTCAGGCCGCCACGGATCACCGAGGTGCCCAGGGGCAGCACGGCGAGGGCCTGCACCTTCTGGTCGTGGCGGTCCGCGGCCGACTCCCGCAGCGGCTGCCCGTCGCGTATGAACGACGGCTCGCCGGAGCGGACGGCGTGCGCCACCGGGCCGGACCAGTCCGTTGACGCCCGTCGCCACAGCGGCGGCAACCGCTCGTCGGCCTCGTCGAGCAGTTCGCCGCGTACTCGGCGGACCATCCGCCAACCACCGCCGCCCTCGTCGACCACGAACGAGACCCGATCGGCGTCGAACGTGGTGATCGCGTGGCGCAGCGCGACCCGGGCCACGTCGTCGAGGGTGAGGGTGCCGGCGAGCGCGGCCGCGACCTGGCTGAGACTCTGCAACTGTTGGGTCACGTGGGTGGTCTCGGCGGCGACCGTCAGGATCCCGAGGATGCGCCCGGAGTTGTCGCGTACGGCCGAGTGGCCCCGGGTGAAGACCATCTGCTCGGCCACCCTGGAGCGGCCACGGACCACGAGGGCCGTGGACTCCTTCTCCACGAACGGCACGCCCTGCCGGTAGGTGCGCTCGATCATCTCACCCCAGCCGGACAGCCCCCAGACATCGGCGTACACCTCGGCCGCCGGGCGGCCCAGGGCTGCCGGGTGCTTGTCGCCCAACAACTCGGCGTAGCTGTCGTTGTAGAGCAGGACGAGGTCGTCGCCGTACGCGAGGGCCATCGGCATCGGTGAGCCGAGGATCAGGTCGACCACGGTCCGGACCGCCGTGTCCCACCTGTCGCGGGGGCCGAGGGGAGTGGCGGCCCAGTCGTGGGCGAGCACGGCGGCGGTCGCGCCGGGCCCGGTGGTTGCGCCCGGGACCGGGGTTGCTGGCGTGGGGACTCGCCCGACCGTTCCTGGCATGTTCGCAGCCTAGTCGCCTGCCGGACAGCCGCATCTGATCATGGCGGCGGGTCGCCGCCAGGTCTGGAGTCGTGACTGTTAGGGCTGGCCAGGGCCACTGTCGGTCGACTTGTCGGAAAAATGGCTGCGAGCCGCTCGGACTGCCGCACCTGTGGCCGGGTATGCGCCCGGCGCAGTCCATGCGACAGGAGGGACATCATGCTGAAAACCCTCGCGGTTCGGCAGGCCGACATCGGCGATGCCGTCGCCGACACGTGGAGATCGGTGCTGCTCTTCATCCCGAAGGCAGTGGCCTTCATCGTCATCCTCGTGGTCGGTTGGCTCATCGCTCGAGCGGTTCTCAAGATCGTGGACACGGTGCTGGAACGGTTGCGGTTCGACGAGGCGGTCGAACGCGGAGGCATCAAACGAGCACTGGAGAGAACGAAGTACGACGCCAGCGACATCCTGGCCAGACTGGCCTACTACGCCGTCCTGCTGTTCACACTGCAGTTCGCCTTCGGCGTCTGGGGGCCCAACGCGATCAGTGACCTGATCAGGGGCGTGGTGGCCTGGCTGCCACGGGCGTTCGTCGCGATCATCGTCGTGGTGGTGGCGGCCGCGATCGCCAACGCTGTCCGGGATCTGGTCACCGGGGCGCTGGGCGGTCTGTCGTACGGCAAGGTCCTGGCCGACCTGACGGCGATCTTCATCATCGCGCTCGGCGTGATCGCCGCGCTGAACCAGGTGGGTATCGCCACCACGGTCACCACACCTGTGCTGATCGCGGTGCTCGCCACGGTGGCCGGCATCCTGATCGTCGGTGTCGGTGGCGGTCTGGTGAAACCGATGCAGAACCGCTGGGACGGCTGGCTGCACCGGGCCGCCGAGGAAGCCCGAGCGGTGCAGGAGAACCGGCGGGCAAACGCTGCCGGGCGCGGCGACATGGAGCGGCAGATGGCCGACCGTGGCGGCGAGCGCACGCAGAACATGCCCCGGGTCGACGAGCAGTCGACGATGTCCGGTGGGCGCGGCACGTACCAGTCCGGTGCGGCCGACGAAACCCAGCAGTACCGCCCGTAGCGGGGCGACACGTACGGATCGTCACGGGAGGGTGTCCGCGTTGTGGCGCGGGCGCCCTCTCGCGCGTGCGCTCAGGTGTCCCTTGCGCTCAGGCGTCGCTGAGGGAACGGGCCAGCGCGCAGACGGCGATCAGTCGGGCGAGCGGCCACTCCGGCTCGCTCCAGTCCACCGGGCCGCTCGGCGGCACCCACCCGTGCTCCAGTGCGGCGACGCGGACCCCTTCGGCGTAGCCGGCGAGGGCGGCGGCGGTCAGGGGACGGCGGTCTCCGTCCAGGCTGTCCCGAACGGCTGCCGCGTGCTGGTCGACAAGGGCGAGCAGGCCGGGCCGCGCGGCTGCGGCGGCCAGCCCGGCGGTGCCCACGGCGACCGTGAGGGCGGCCAGGGTGGACCGCGCCGAGTCGACGGCGGTACGGGAAGCGACCCGCTTGAAGGACACACGCATGGTGACCGAGGCTAACCGACAGGTGACCGGATCCGCCTCGGCCAGGCGGCGGGTGTGGTTGGTGCCACCGGACGACTCGGGGCTGGCCGCGAGGGTTGATCCGGCACAGAGAGGGCAGCAGGAGAGACACCGCGCAGCAGGGCACAGAGCACCGGAGGTGGCAATGGGGGAGCAGGTGGACGGGCCGGACGAGCAGCACCGGCGGCCGGCGGGGGTGAGCGACGAGACGGTGGCCGCGCTCGGCAAGCTCAGCGAGGCGCTGGAGTGCGTGGAACGGGCCCGGGGGCACCTGTACTCGTTGCACCAGTTGATCGGGCACGCCGACCTGATGCTCGACGACGCGGTGGAGCGGTTCCGTGCCGCAGGTCACCCGCACATCGCCGAGCGGATCGACACCGAACTGCTCGGCCGCAACGTGATCGCCGGCAGGTGGACGTTCCAGATCGTCGAGGACTTCGACGACGGCTACCACGCGCTGTTCCGGGAGCTGGATCGGCAGGCCCGCGACGAGCTGGTGGGCGGGCGGCGGCACCTGTACGAGGCGGAGATGAAGGAGCACCGCCGTAGCCGGGGCCGGCCGGGGCACGAGGCCCGACCGGCCGGCGAGGGCTAGTCGCCTGTTGTCGCGCCGGCCGGCCGGCGGCGGGCCGCGTCGTCGGCGATGATCACGGTCGCCACCATGAGCGCGACACAGACGCTGAACAGCCATGACTCGTCGGAGACCAGCCAGGCCGACACGGGCGCCTGCAGCGCGGCGAGCAGGAAGCCGAGCCAGGCGAGGCGGCGCTGACGCGTGGAGAGGATTCCGGTGCCTTGATGCATCCCGAAAGTCTGACGCGAACCAACCGGATTGCCGTCACCCGATCGGCCGATTCTGGATGAGCTGTCCGCTTTCTCGACCGATCGGACCGCACTTACCGTCACACCCGGTGGCCACCTGCCATCGGCACTAAACTGCCGCTGCGGCAGGATGGCGTCTCGTGTCCACCGCGCCCACGCCACCCCGCGCCTCGCTGCTCCTGCTCGCCTACCTCGGGTTCGTCAGCCTCGGGCTGCCCGACGGGCTGCTCGGCGTCGGCTGGCCGTCGATCCGCACGGAGTTCGGCGTGTCGACCGGGGCGGTCGGGCTGTTGCTCACCGCGGGCACCGTGGGTTATCTCACCTCCAGCGTGCTCGCCGGGTTCACGTTGGCCCGACTCGGCGTTGGCGCGCTGCTGGCCGGCAGCACCCTGCTGGCCAGCCTGGCGCTTACCGGCTACGCCCTGAGCCCCGCCTTCGCGGTGATCGTGGGCTGCGCGCTTGTGCTCGGGCTGGGCTCCGGGGCGATCGACTCCGGGCTCAACGCGTACGCCGCCGGCGCCTTCGGCCCGCGCCACATGAACTGGCTGCACGCCTTCTTCGGACTGGGCGTGGCGATCGGACCGCTTGTCATGACCGGTGTGCTGAGCGCCGGGCTGAGCTGGCGGTGGGGGTACGGCATCGTTGCCGCCGCCCAACTCGTCCTCGCCGCCGCGTTCGCGCTCACCGTGCGAGCCTGGCAGCGTGGCGGCCCGGCTCCCTCGTCCGGCGACGGGACGTCAGCGCATGTGGCTCCGGTCCCGATCCTGGCCACGCTGCGTCTGCCGGCGGTCTGGTCGGGAACGCTCGCCATCACGCTGTACGTGGCCATCGAGGTGTCCGCCGGACTGTGGGCGTTCCTGCTGCTGACCGAGGGGCGTGGCCTGAGCGCGGCAGTGGCCGGCGGCTGCGTCTCCGCGTACTGGGGCAGCCTGTTCGTCGGGCGTGTGGTGCAGGGTGTGGTGGCCGAGCGGTTGGGGTCCCGGTTGGTGTTGCGCGCCAGCCTGGCCGGCATGGCCGTGGGCGCGGCGCTGATCGCCGTACCGGGGCCGGCCGTGCTCGCCGTGCTCGGCCTGGTCGTGGTCGGCTTCGCCGCCGCGCCGGTGTTTCCGCTGCTCACCCTCACCACCGCCGAGCGGGTCGGCGCGGCGCACGCCGACCGTGCTATCGGCCTCCAGATCGGCGCCGCCGGCCTGGGTGGGGCGCTCGTCCCGGCCGGGCTGGGCATGCTGATCGGCGCCGCGTCGGTGCAGATCCTCGGCCCGGCGCTTGTGGTGCTCGCGCTGGCGCTTGTGGTGATCTACGAGCTGGGCACCCGTCGACCCGACGCGGGGGTCGGCGGAGAGCACACCGGTCCGGGTACGCCCGGGGCCGGTGCGCCCGCCCGGTCCAGGGCCGGTGTGCCCGGCGGGGACTATCCGGCGTCGGGGCCGGTGCGGCCGGTGGTCGACGGACGGTAGGCGCGCTCCGGGTCGGTCGGCACGCGCCCGGCGCCCTCGGCCTGACCGCCCCGATCCGCCGCCGCGGGTCCGTGCCCGAACGCGGCCTCCTCGCCGGCGTCGTTGCCTGTCACATCGTCGGCCTGCCCGTCGATGCTGGAGCCCGCCACGGCGCGCTCCAACTCCTCAAGCGGGAGTCGTTCCTCGTCCCGCCACACCCTGTCGTCCGTCATGACATCAGCCGTACCCGGGCGCGATGATCGCAAACGGCCGGGACCGTCCGGAGAGACGGCGGTGGCCGCCGGGAACCCCGGCGGCCACCGCGCGAACGCAGCTCAACGATCACGGCTGCGGTCGGTCCACGGTTCCGCGCCAGGCGCCGGTCTCGTGACCGCGCCGCTCGATGTACGTCTTGAACCGCTCCAGGTCGCCCTTGGCCCGCCGGTCGACGATGCCGAGCTTGTCGCCGGCCTGCTCGACCACCCCGTGCGGCTCGAACTCGAGCTGCAGGGTGACACGGGTCTTGTCCTCGTCGAGCCGGTGGAAGGTCACCACACCGGCCTGCTGCGTGCCGCCTGTGGAACGCCACGCGACCCGCTCGTCGGGGAGCTGCTCGGTGATCTCGGCGTCGAACTCGCGCTTCACACCGGCGATGTCCACAGTCCAGTGGGTCATCGTGTCGGAGAGCTGCCGGACCTCCCGCACACCCTCCATGAAGTGGGGGAACTCCTCGAACTGCGTCCACTGGTCGTAGGCGGTGCGGACGGGTACGGAAACCTCGACGTGCTCGGTAACGCCACTCATCTGGAACCTCCTTCGGTCGCCGATTGTCGTCAGGATCGGGGGGGCGATCCCTCTCACCAGCGAGTTGTCTCGTTGCGGTTGCCGAGCGCGGCCCAGACCTCGGAGACCGTCTGGTACTCGGTGCCGTCGGGCAGCCGCTCCAGCGCCGCCACGATGTCGTCCGGCGCCTCGTTCTCCCGGGCGCTGGCGATGAGCACCAGGCGGTCGCCCGGCAGCGCGCTCATCGAGATGAACCGGCCGAGCCGGCTGCGCTGCTCGACGTCCGTGGAACTCATCCCCTGCGGGGTGCCGGTGCGCAGGTCGCCGGCCGGGGCCGTGGTGGTCTCCGGCTGGTCTTCGCCTGCCGGTTCCGGCACCCGGGACTCGTCGACCCGAGAGCCACCGGTCCCCGGCCCCTGAACGAGGCCGCTGACCTCCTGGCTCATCTGCTCGTCGATCCTCGGTCCGTGCTTGCTGTTGCCACGCTCCATGCCTTCTGCGCTACCCGGCACCCCGGCGGGTAAACCGGCACCGGGCCACGAAGCGTCCCCGGGGCCGGACATTCCGCTCGAATCTGCTGCTGTCAGGAGTCGGCCGGCCGTCGCGGCGGCAGCACCGGCTCCTCCGGATCGGGGTCGCCCGCCTGCAACTGCCGGCCCCGCTGCACCTCGGCGTTGATCTGCACGCCCAGCATCAGGGCCGAGTTGGACAGGTAGAGCCACACCAGGAACGCGATTGCCGCGCCGAGGCTGCCGTATGTCGTGTCGTACGAGCCGAAGTTGGCCACGTAGAGGCCGAAGCCGACGGACACCGCCGCCCAGGAGAGCAGGGCGACTGCCCCGCCGGGGGTGAGCCAGCGGAACCGGGGCTGGCGCACGTTCGGGGCGATCCAGAACAGCAGGGACAGCAACGCCATCATGATCATGGCGAGCACGGGCCACTTTGCCACGCTCCACACCGTGCGGGCCAGGCCACCGGCGTTGACCAGGTCGCCGACCGCGTCGGTGACCGGACCGCTGACGATCAGCCCGAGCGCGACCACCGCGAGCAGCACAAGCGTGATCGCGGCCAGCCCGATCTGCAACGGCCGCAGCCGCCAGACCGGCCGGCCCTCGGTCACCCCGTAGATCGCGTTCGAGGCGCGGGTGAACGCGCCGATGAAACCCGACGCCGACCAGAGCGCGCCCAGCAGACCGAAGCTCAACAGCACCTTGGCGTTGCTCTGCTTCACCACCACGGCCCGGATCACCCCGACCACACCGTCGTCGGCCACCACCGACCCGGCACCCACCTGCTGTGCCAGGTCGACCACCGTGTCGACGGTCTGCTCGCCGCTGGACACCAGGCCGACCAGGGCCACCACCACGATGGCGGACGGAAAGAGCGCCAGCACTCCGTAGTAGGTGAGCGCGGCGGCCCAGTCCGAGCAGTTGTCGGTGACGAAGTTGCGCACGCTGCGGACCAGCACCCCTCGCCAGGTCCGCCAGCTCAGCTGCCGTACCCGCCGGGGCACCCGGCCGCCGCCGATCGCCGTACCGGGCTCCGTTGTCGTCATGCCCGCTCCCTGTGCCCCCGGCCGCCGGATGACCGATCATCGGGTCGAGCCTGGCCCGGCCGGTACCCACGGCGGGAAATCGACAAACCCGCACGCGCCGCACCGTCGGCGTCTACGGTTTGCCGCCCGGCCAGCGGGGAACGGTCACAGTGACCCTGTCGACGCGGAGGAGGACGAGATGCCCGGGCGCGAGGACATGCCCAGCACGCTGCGACGCTCCCCGGATAAGGCGCAACGCACCTGGGAGAAGACGCACGACTCGGCGGTGGAGACCTACGGCGAGGGGGAGCGGTCGCACCGCACCGCCTTCGCCGCGGTGAAGCACCAGTTCGAGAAGGTGGGCGACCACTGGGAGCCCAAGGGCCGCAAGGGCCCGAGCGACGAGCAGGCCGCCGGCGGCGGACCGGAGCGGCGGGCATCGACCGCCGGTGGGGTGGACGCCAACGCCACAAAGGACCACCTGATGTCGGTCGCCCGCAAGCTCGACGTACCCGGCCGGTCCAGCATGACCAAACCGGAACTGGTCACGGCCATCGAGAAGGCCAACGACCGCGCCACCCGCAAGGCTCGCGGCGACTGACCTGGCAGAACCATCAGTGGTACGGGCGGACGCCGCGGCGTCCGCCCGCATCCGCTCACCAGTGCCCACCGCCGGGCGCCTCGATGTGTACCGCCTTCGTGGCGGTGAACTCGTCAAGCAGCTCCGGGCCGTACCCGAAGCCCTGCCCACTGGCTCGGCGCGGATGCGCGGCACCGCCCGGTGCGCCCCCGAACACCGCGTTGACCTTGACGGTGCCCACCGGCAGCTCCCGCCACGCACGCTGTGCGTGACTCATCGACCCGGTCAACACGGTGGCGGCCAGCCCGTACGGGGAGTCCGCGGCGCACCGCAGCGCCTCGTCGAACGAGTCGACGACAACCACCGGGGCGACCGGCCCGAAGGTCTCCTCCCGCACCAGCGGCATGTCGTGCCGGCAGTCGGTGACCACTGTCGCCGGATAGAACGCGCCCGGCCCGTCCGGCACCTCGCCGCCGACAAGCACCCGTGCGCCGTCCGCCACGGCCGCCGCCACCTGACCGTGCACGTGGTCGCGGTGCCGCCGGTCGACAAGCGGCCCCAGGTCGGTGCCCGGGTCCCGGCCCGGCCCGACCCGCAGCGCCTCGGCCCGGCTCACGAGCGCCGTCACGAACTCGTCGGCCACGTCCCGGTGTACGTAGATCCGCTCCACCGCCACGCAGATCTGCCCGGCGTTGGCGAACGCACCGAGCGCCGCCTGTCCGGCCGCCCACCGCGGGTCGACGCCCGCGTCGACGATCAACGGGTCGCTGCCGCCGTTCTCCAGCAGCACCTTCGCGCCGGTGCGGGCCGCCGCGGCGGCGATCGAGCGCCCGGTGGCTGTGGAGCCGACGTGCGCGACCACGTCCACGTCCTGGGCGGCAAGTGCCGCGCCGACCTCCGGGCCGCCGGTGAGCAGCGACAGCACACCCGCCGGCAGCGCCTCGTCCAGGGCGCGGGCCAGCAGCCAACCGGTCGCGGGCGTCCGCTCACTGGGTTTGTAGAGCACCACGTTGCCGGTGACCACTGCCGCGCCGAGCAGCCCGCAGGACACCGCCACCGGGTCGTTCCAGGGAGTCATCGCGGCCACCACACCCCGCGGCTGCGGGGTCATGAAGTCCACCGCGTCCCCCGCGCCGTTGAGGGTTCGCCCGCCGCGCAGCGGGGCCAGCTCCGCGTACTGTCGCAAGGTGGCGATGCCCGCCTCGACCCCGCCCCGGGCGTCCGCGAGGGGTTTGCCCATCTCCGCGGTCACCGCCGCCGCCAGCTCGTCGATGGCCGCCGCCACCGCGTCCGCCGCCCGGTGCAGGGCCGCCGCCCGCGCGGCCGGAGCGGTCGCCGCCCACTCGGCGGCCGTCTCCCGCGCCGCCTGCGCCGCCTTACCCACCTCGTCGGCAGTGGCCACCGGCACCGAGCTGACCGGCGAGCCGTCCGCCGGATCGTGGACGACGAACTCGCCGCCCGCACCGCCCGCGCCCCACACCCCGCCCACCAACTGCGCAACCGTGTACATGCGGCGCTGCATGCCCCGGCCCCGGCCCGGCAAACGCGTTTCGCCCGGTTGCGCGCCGGGTAGGCGGATCCGATGACAACCACCGGCGCGCAGCACGCGGACGCCGTCGTCGTCGGAGCCGGGCACAACGGCCTCGTCGCGGCAAACCTGCTCGCCGACGCCGGCTGGGACGTGGTGGTGCTGGAGGCGACAGCGGTCCCCGGCGGCGCGGTCCAGTCCGCCGAGGTGACCGCGCCCGGCTACCTCAGCGACCTCTACAGCTCGTTCTACCCCCTCGGGTATGCCTCGCCCGTTCTGCGTGGGCTCGACCTGGACCGGCACGGGCTGCGCTGGCGGCACGCCCCGGACGTGCTGGCGCACCTGCTGCCCGACGGCCGGGCCGCCGTGATCAACCGTGATCCGGACGTCACAGCCGCCTCGCTGGAGCAGTTCGCCCCCGGCGACGGTAAGCGCTGGCTCACCGCGTACACCGACTGGCTCGACGTGGCCGAGCCGATGCTGACCGCCATCACCACGCCGTTCCCGCCCGTGCGAGGCGGGCTCGGCCTGCTGCGCCAACTGCGGATCGCGGGCGCCCTGCGGCTGGCCCGGCGCCTGGTGGTGCCGGTCCGCAAGCTCGGCGACGAACTCTTCGACGGCCCCGGCGGGCCGGCGCTGCTCGCCGGCTGCGCCCTGCACACCGACCTGTCCCCCGAGGAGGCCGGTTCCGGCGTGTACGGCTGGCTGCTGGCCATGCTCGGCCAGCAGGTCGGCTGGCCGGTGCCCGACGGCGGCGCGCGGCAGATCACCAATGCGCTTGTGGCCCGGCTACAGCAGCGCGGCGGCCGCATCCTCTACGGCGCCCGCGTCGACCGGGTGCTCACCGCCCGAGGCCGGGCCATGGGCGTACGCACCGACGGCGGCACGCTGTGGCGGGCCCGTCGGGCCGTCCTCGCCGACGTGCCGGCACCGGCGCTCTACCTCGACCTCGTCGGGGCGGCCGTGCTGCCGTCGCGGCTTGTGGAGGACCTGGCGCACTTCCGGTGGGACGGGTCGACGCTGAAGGTGGACTGGGCGCTCTCCGCCCCGGTGCCCTGGACCAACCGGCAGATTGCCGGCGCGGGCACCGTGCACCTCGGCGCGGACCTCGACGGGTTGACCTCCTACGCCGGGGAGCTGGCCCGTGGCGAACTGCCCCGGGACCCGTTCCTGCTGGTCGGGCAGATGTCCGTGGCCGACCCCAGCCACTCCCCGCCGGGCACCGAGTCGCTCTGGGCGTACACCCACCTGCCGTTCCGCAGGGACTGGCGGGCCGAGGACATCGCCGGGCACGTGCAGCGGATGGAGGACGTCCTGGAGGCGGCGGCCCCGGGCTTCCGGAAGCTCGTCGTCGGCCGGCACGTGGCCGGCCCCGCCGACCTGGAGAAGGGCAACCCGAGCCTTGTCGGCGGCGCGCTCGGCGGCGGCACCGCCGCCGCGTACCAGCAGCTGTTCCTGCGCCCGATCCCCGGCCTGGGCCGCGCGGACACCCCGGTGGACAGGCTCTTCCTGGCCAGCGCGTCGGCGCACCCCGGCGGCGGTGTGCACGGCGCGCCGGGCGCCAACGCCGCCTGCGCGGCTCTGGCGCGCGACCGTGCCCTTACCGGGCGGGCGTACGCCGCCGCCATCGCCACTGCCCACCGCGCCGTCTACCCCGACTGACCCGACCGGCCCGCCTTGCGGGACGGGCCGAACGGGCGTCGGTCAGCCGGTGATGTTGCGGTGCTTGCTGCGCAGCTTGAACGGCATCAGCGCGCTCTCGACCTTGGTGGCGGTGGTCATCTTCGAGACGCCGTCGCGCCGCTCCTCGAAGCGGATCGGCACCTCCAGGATGGTGTGCCCGAGCTTGGTGGCCAGGTAGTGCATCTCCACCTGGAAGCTGTAGCCGTTGGACTGCACCCGGTGCAGGCCGATGTCCTTCAACGCGTCGGCACGCCAGATCTTGAAGCCGGCGGTCAGGTCCCGGATCCGCACACGCAGCAGCGTGTGCACGTAGAGGTTGGCCCAACCGCTGAGCGCCCGGCGGTACAGCGGCCAGTTCTCATCCAGCTCGCCACCGGGCACGTACCGGGAGCCGATCACCACGCCCGACTGGGTGGACAGCAGCGCGCCGAGCATTCCCGGCAGCGCCTCCGGCGGGTGCGACAGGTCCGCGTCCATCTGCGCCACGTACTCGGCGCCGCTCTCCAGTGCCCGGGTCATCCCGTCCACGTACGCCCGGCCCAGGCCCTCCTTGCCGGCCCGGTGCATCACCTCGATCCGCTCCGGGTGCTCGATGGCCAGCTTGTCGGCCACGTCGCCGGTGCCGTCGGGGGAGTTGTCGTCGGCGACGAGGATGCGCAGGCCCGGCAGCGGCAGTGCGAGCAGCCGCTCGACCAGCGCCGGGAGGTTGCCCGCCTCGTTGTAGGTGGGCACCACGACGGTCAGGTGTGCGTCTCGCCACGGCGACGGCAGCTGGACGGGCTCGATCATGTCGGACATCCTCGGTTTGCGGACACGGCTACCTCAGAGGGTAGCCAGTTGCCCGACCGGGATTGAAAAGGCTCCCCGTCCGGAGGTCGCAGGGCTGGCCGCGGGGCCTGCTACCACGGTCCGCGTCACCGCTGCCCCTTCTGCCGGGTGGCGATGTCGGAGAGCCGGTTGAGCGTCTCCCGGTTGCGCAGGTGCAGCACCAGGTCGTTGACCTTGGTGCGGATCCAGCGCAGCGGGCCGGCGGCGAAATCCTCCCCGATGCGAACGCGGGTGGCGGCGCCACCGTCGACCGGTTCCAGGGTGAACGCCACGATCGCCTCGCCGGCTGGCCAGAGCCCGGCCCGCAGGACGAGGCGGTGCGGTGGCTCGCAGGCCAGCACCGTCGAGGCGTCCTGCAGCGAGAACGGCCATGGCCCGGCCCGGTGGTGCAGTTGACTGCCCACCCGTGGCCAGGCGTCGTCCACGTCGCGGACGTGCGCCGTCCCGACCACCCAGTCGCTGTACGTCCACCCGTCGGCCAGCACGTCGAACACCTGCTGCGGGGAGGCCGCGATCACTTTCTCCACTATCGCCACTGGGCTCCCATACCCGCGCCGTGGCGAGGGCTAACAGGGCGTCGGGTTAGCTTCTCAACGGCTGCGGGTAAGGCCGACGCGGGGCACCGCCGACGGCGTTGGCCCACCGCGCCGACGACGACGTTTACTCCTCGGGGCGCAGGGAACCCGCCGGCTGTGCGACAGGACCAGGAGGATCCGTATCAGCGCAGGTCAGCCCGGGTTTATGCCGGTGCTGACCGGGCCGTTTCCGGGTCTGTCGGGTCTTTCCGAGGTGTCCTGTACGACGCGGTGCTGCTGGACCGCGACGGCACGCTGATCGAGGACGTGCCGTACAACGGCGACCCGGAGAAGGTGCGGCCGGTCGAGGGAGCGCGTGCGGCGCTTGACGAGTTGCGGGCCGCCGGGCTGCGACTGGCCGTGGTGACCAACCAGTCGGGCCTGGCAAGGGGCTTCTTCGACGAGGACCAGATGCGGGCCGTGCACGCCCGCGTCGAGGAGCTGCTGGGCCGCTTCGACGCGTGGTTGGTCTGCCCGCACGACGACGCCGACGGGTGCGACTGCCGCAAACCGGCGCCCGGGCTCGTGTACGCCGCCGCCCGGGAGTTGGGCACGAGCGCGGCGCGGTGCGTGGTGGTGGGCGACATCGGCCGCGACGTGGCCGCAGCGCTGGCGGCCGGCGCCGCCGGTGTGCTGGTGCCCACGCCGGTGACCCGACCGGAGGAGGTCGCCGCCGCCGGCTGGGTGGCAAGCGACCTGCCCTCGGCGGTACGGGAGATCCTGCGCCGCCAGGAGGCGGCGCGCCCCGCGCAGGTAAGTGAGCCGGTGGGGACTGCTCTTGTGGTGCGCTCGGACTCGGCCGGGGACGTGCTGGTCACCGGGCCGGCGATCCGCGCCGTCGCGGCCGGCGCCCTGCGGGTGGTGCTGCTGTGCGGGCCACGCGGGCGGGCCGCGGCCGACCTGCTGCCGGGCGTCGACGAGATCATCGAGCATCCGTTGCCGTGGATCGACCCCGCGCCGGGGCCTGTCGACCCGGAGGCCATGCGGACCCTTACCGCCCGCCTCGCCGCCGTCGGCGCGGACGAGGCGGTCGTGTTCACGTCGTTCCACCAGTCCGCCCTGCCGCTGGCGCTGCTGCTGCGGATGGCCGGGATCTCCCGGATCGCCGCGATAAGCGACGACTACCCCGGATCCCTGGTGGACATCCGGCACCGGGTGCCGGTCGGCGTACCCGAACCCGAACGGGCGCTCTCCCTCGCCGCCGCCGCCGGACACCTGTTGCCCGCCGGCGACGAACCAGTGCTCCGGCTGCGCTCCGACACCGTGCCACCCCGCCCGGTCGACGTCGGCGAGCCCGGCTACGTGGTGCTGCATCCCGGGTCCGCCGCGTCGAGCCGGGCCTGCCCGACCGAGCTGGCGGCGCGGATCGCCGGAGCGCTCACCGCCGCCGGGCACCGGGTGCTCGTCACCGGAGGACCCGACGAGCGCGCGGTCACCGCGACCGTGGCGGCGGCAGGCGGCACCGACCTGGGCGGCCGAACCGACCTCGCCGGACTGGCCGCGATAGTGGTCGACGCCGCTGCGGTGGTGGTCGGCAACACCGGCCCCGCGCACCTGGCGGCGGCGGCCGGAGTGCCCGTCGTGAGCCTCTTCGCGCCGACAGTCCCCTTCGGGCAGTGGGGGCCCTACCGGGTGCCCACCGTCCGGCTCGGCGACGCCGGTGCGCCGTGCCGCGACACCCGGGCGGCCACCTGCCCGGTCCCGGGGCATCCGTGCCTCAGCGGCGTCGACCCGGCCGAGGTCGTCGACGCGGTGCGCATGCTCAGCGGTGGTGGCGACCGATGAACATCCTGCTCTGGCACGTGCACGGCTCCTGGACCACGTCGTTCGTGCACGGCAAACACCGCTACCTGATCCCCACCACACCCGACCGTGGCCCGTACGGGCTCGGCCGGGCACGCACCTATCCCTGGCCGGACAGCGCCGTCGAGGTGGCCCCCGACGACCTGCCGGGCAGCGACGTCGACCTGGTCATCCTGCAACGCCCCGAAGAGGTCGACCTGGCCGAACAGTGGCTCGGCCGCCGGCCCGGCCGCGACATCCCCGCCATCTACGTGGAGCACAACACCCCCAAGGGCGACGTGCCCAACACCCGCCACCCGATGGCCGACCGGAGCGACCTGCTCGTCGCCCACGTCACCGGGTTCAACCAGATCTTCTGGGACACGGGCGGCGCCCGCACCACAGTCGTCGACCACGGCATCGTCGCACCCGCCGTGTCGTACACCGGGGAGCTGGACCGGCTCGCCGTGGTGATCAACGAGCCGGTACGACGGGGACGGGTCACCGGCACCGACCTGCTTCCCCGCTTCGCCGAGATCGCGCCCCTGGACGTGTACGGCATGGGCGTCGCCGGCCTCGCCGACCACCTCGGGCTGCCCGCCGACCGGCTCACCAGCCACGATGACGTACCCCAGGACCGGATGCACGCCGAGCTGGCCCGGCGGCGCGCGTACCTGCACCTGTGCCGCTGGACCTCGCTCGGGCTCAGCCTTATCGAGGCGATGGCGATCGGCATGCCCGTCGTCGCGCTCGCCACCACCGAGGCGGTGACCGCGGTGCCCCCCGAGGCGGGGGCCCTCGCCACCCGGATGGACACCCTGCTCGACGCCGCCAGCCGGTTCATCGCCGAACCGGCCGCCGCACGTCAGGCCGGCGCGGCGGCGCGGACCGCCGCGCGCGACAGGTACGGCCTCGACCGTTTCCTCGCTGACTGGGACCGGCTGCTGGAGGAGGAAGTATGCGGATCGCGATGATCTCGGAGCACGCCAGCCCGCTCGCCATCCTCGGAGGCGAGGACGCCGGCGGCCAGAACACCCACGTCGCGGAACTGTCCGCCGCGCTCGTCGCCGCCGGGCACGACGTGCGGGTCTACACCCGCCGGGACGCCCCCGACCTGCCGGTGACGGTGCGCACCCCCGACGGGTACCACGTGGTGCACGTGCCGGCCGGCCCGGCCGAGCCGGTCGCCAAGGACGCGCTGCTGCCGCACATGCGGGAGTTCAGCAGGTGGCTGGTCGAGCGCTGGCGGGGTGGGGACTGGGTGCCCGAGGTGATCCACGCGCACTTCTGGATGAGCGGCCTGGCAGCGCTGACGGCCGGCCGGCAGACCGGGGTGCCGGTCGTGCAGACGTACCACGCGCTGGGCACCGTCAAGCGCCGCTACCAGGGCGTACAGGACACCAGCCCGGCCCGGCGCATCTCCTACGAGCGGGAGTTGGGCCGATCGGTGGACCGGGTCGTCGCGCAGTGCCGCGACGAGGTAGGGGAGTTGGTGCGGATGGGGGTGCCCCGATCGCGGATGACAGTCGTCCCCTCCGGGGTCAACCTCGCCTCCTTCACCCCGCTCGGGCCTGTCGCCGACCGCGAGCCCGGTCGGGCCCGGATCCTGACCGTGGGCCGGCTCGTCGAACGCAAGGGCTTCCAGACCGTGGTACGCGCCATGGCGCTTGTCCCCGACGCCGAGTGCGTGGTGGTCGGCGGGCCGCCCGAGGGGCTGTTGGAGACCGACCCGTACGCCCGGCGGCTGCGGGCGCTCGCCGAGTCGTGCGGGGTCGCCGACCGGGTGCACCTGGTCGGCGCGGTGCCCCGGGAGGAGATGGGCCGCTGGTACCGCTCGGCGGACCTGCTTGTCGCCGCACCCTGGTACGAGCCGTTCGGGTTGACCCCGCTGGAGGCGATGGCCTGCGGCGTGCCTGTCGTCGGCACCGCGGTGGGCGGCATCCGCGACACGGTGGTCGACGGGACGACTGGTGACCTCGTGCCGGCGCGCGACCCGCACGCCCTGGCCACCGCGATCCAGCGTCTGCTCGACGATCGGATCCGGCGCTTCCGGTACGCCACGGCGGCGGGCGAGCGGGCCCGGTCGCGGTATTCGTGGGCGGCCACCGCCGAGCGCCTGGCCGAGATCTACGGCGAGGTCGCCACTGTGCGCCGGCCGACGCGGGTGGTGGCTTGATGCCGGCGGGCAGCCTGCTCGACACCCACCTGAACAACCTCGTGGCGGCGCTGCCGCACTACCGGCGGTGTGAGCCGCAGCTGGCGCGCTGGGGCGCGGATCTGGCGTACCGGCTGGTCGGCGGCGCCCGGCTGCTTGTCGGCGGCAACGGTGGCAGCGCGGCCGAGGCCCAGCACCTCACCGCCGAGCTTGTCGGCAGGCTGCACGACGACCGTCAGCCGTTGTCGGCCATCGCCCTGCACGCCGAGACCAGCGCGCTGACCGCCATCGCCAACGACTACGGCTACGACGAGGCCTATGCGCGCCAGGTGCGCGCCCACGGCCGCCCCGGCGATGTCCTGCTGCTGCTCAGCACGAGCGGCGCCAGCCCCAACCTGCTCACCGCCGCGCACGCCGCCCGCGAGGCCGGCCTCACCACCTGGGCGCTCACCGGGCCCGCCCCCAACCCGCTCGCCGACGCCTGCGACGAGGTGCTCGCCGTGTCGTCGGTCGACACCCAGGTCGTGCAGGAGCTGCACCTCGTCACCAGCCACCTGCTGTGCGAGTACCTCGAACGGGAACTGCCCGCCGCGCTGGCCGCGTCCGCCGCCGCCCGGCCGGTGTCGGTCGAGCCCGCCGGGCCGGTGCCTACCGTGCCCGCCGAGCCCGCGCCGGCCGGTCGGCTTCCGTCCGGTAGGCCGGTGCGCACCGGGGTCGAGGTGGTGCTCGACGGCGGTGCGGAGCAGCAGGTCGACGCGTGAGGATGAGGAGGAAAGCGTGAGGGGACCCGTGGTGGTGGTCGGGGACACCCTGCTCGACCGGGACGTGGAGGGGGTGGTCAACCGCCTCTGCCCGGACTCCCCGGTGCCGGTGCTCGACGAGACCTCGGCTGTCGACAGGCCCGGCGGCGCCGGCCTGGCCGCGGTGTTCGCCGCGGCGCAGGGCGCCGACGTGGTGCTGGTTACCGCGCTCGCGGACGACGCCGGCGGCGCGCGGCTCAGCGCGCTGCTCGCCGCCGCCGGGGTGCGGGTGTATCCGCTGGCATTGCGGGGCGCGACCCCGGAGAAGATCCGGCTGCGGGCTCGGGGTCGGGTGCTGCTGCGCCACGACCGGGGCGGTGCGTCCGGTGAGCCGGGCGAGCCCTCCGACGAGGTGCTGCGGGTGATCGGTGCGGCATCGGCGGTGCTGGTCAGCGATTACGGCCGGGGGGTGGCCCGCCAGCCTGCGTTGCGCGCCGCGCTGGCCGCCACCCGCGCGCCTGTGGTGTGGGATCCGCATCCGCGCGGTCCGGCCGCCGTGCCCGGCGTCCACCTGGCCACCCCAAACGAGTCGGAGGTACGCGAGCTGGTGCCCGCGTTGCCCGGGGCGTCCCGCCTGGCCACCGCCTCGCGGGGCGCGCAGGGGCTGCGGCGGCGGTGGCGGGCAGGCGCGGTGGCGGTGACCCTGGGCGGGGACGGCGCGTTGCTCTGTCACGCCGGGTCGACACCGCTCGTGGTGCCGACCCCGGGCAACGCCGAGGGGGACACCTGCGGGGCCGGCGACCGGTTCGCCGCCGCCGCCAGCCTCGCCCTGGCCGAGGGCGCGCTGGTCTCCGAGGCGGTGCAGGCGGCGGTCGCCGAGGCGTCCGCGTACGTGGCAGGTGGGGGAGTGGCCGCGGCCCTGCCGCCGCCGGTGCGACCGGCCGGCGAGCCGGCCTCGCGGGCACCCCGGTCGGGAACGAGCCTGTCCGGGTTCGCCGGGGACCGCGTGGGCGTCGCGGCGGTCGCGGGGCTGCTCGCCGGGGTACGGGCCGCCGGCGGCACGGTGGTGGCGACCGGAGGCTGCTTCGACCTGCTGCACGCCGGGCATGTGGCCACGCTGCAGGCCGCTCGGCAGTTGGGTGACTGCCTGATCGTGTGCGTGAACTCCGATGCCAGTGTCGCCGGGCTCAAGGGTCCGGACCGGCCGGTGATGGCCGAGGGTGACCGTGCCCGGTTGCTGGCCGCGCTTGGTTGCGTGGACGCGGTGATGATCTTCGACGAGCCGACGCCGGACGCGGTGCTGTCGTGGCTGCGACCTGACATCTGGGTCAAGGGTGGGGACTACGCGACAGGCGGCGGGGACGCCATCACGCTTCCCGAGGCGGAGGTCCTGCGCCGCTGGGGCGGGAACACAGTTGTGGTGCCCTACCTGGACGGTCGGTCCACCACCGACATGATCGCCCGCTCCGGCGGGCAGGGCTCCGGAGTCGCCGCCGCCTTCGGCGCACCAGAGCAGCAGGTGTCGATGACGCGGGAGGGGACCCGATGACCGCCATGAGCCCTGGTGCCGGGCCCACCGTACTTGTCACCGGCGGCTCCAGCGGGCTCGGTGCGGCGGTGGTCGCCGCGGTGGCCGCGTCGGGTGGCCGCCCGCTGGTGCTGGACCGGCAGCCGCCTGTCGACGGGGTGTCCTGGACGGAGTGCGACCTGGCCGACACGCGGGCCGCCGAGGTGGCCACCCAGCACCTCGCCGAGCAGGCCGGTGGTCTGGACGCCGTGGTCACCGCCGCCGGCATGGACGTGCCGGGCCGTCTCGCCGACGTGCCGGGCGAGACCTGGGACCGGATCGTCGCCGTCGACCTGCTGGCCACCGCCGCGGTGATCCGGGCCGCCCTGCCGTTCCTCCAGACCTCGCGGGGGCGCATCGTCACTGTCGCGTCCACCCTTGGCGTCAAGGCGGTGAGCGACGCCACGGCGTACTGCGCGGCGAAGTTCGGCGTGGTCGGCTTCACTCGGGCCCTCGCCGCCGAACTGGCCGGCCAGGTCGGGGTCACCCTGCTCATTCCCGGTGGGATGCGGACCGCGTTCTTCGACGAGCGCGACCCGCAGTACAAGCCGGGACCGGACGCCAACCTCAACGATCCCGTGGACACGGCGGCGGCGGTCATGTTCGCGCTCAACCAGCCGCCCGGCTGCGCGGTCCGCGAGCTTGTGGTCTGCGCCGAGCAGGAGACGTCGTACCCGTGATCCTCGTGCTGCGCGCCCTCGGCGTCGGCGACCTGGTCACCGCGGCGCCCGCGCTGCGGGCGCTGCGGGCCGCGTACCCCGGTCGGGAGGTGGCGCTCGCCGCGCCCGCCGCGCTGGCGCCGCTTGTCCGCCTGGTGGGCGGCGTCGACCGGCTGGTGGACACCGCCGGGCTGGACGGGCCGGTATGGCCGGGGCCGGCCCCGCTTGTCGCGGTCAACCTGCACGGTCGCGGCCCACAGTCACACCGGCTGCTGGCCGCCGCCGGTCCCGCGCGGCTGCTGGCCTTCGCCAACGCCGACGCCGGGTTCGCCGACGGCCCGCGCTGGGTCGACGACGAGCACGAGGTGGACCGGTGGTGCCGGCTGCTGTCCTGGTACGGGATCCCGGCCGACCGCACCGACCTCGCGCTGCGCCGACCCGCGCCGACCGGACTGCCCGCCGGGGCCACAGTGCTGCATCCCGGCAGCAAGATCCCCGCCAAGCGCTGGCCCGCCGAGCGGTTCGCCGCGCTGGCGCGGGCGCTCACCGACCGGGGGCACCGGGTGCTGCTCACCGGCTCGGCCGACGAGTGGCCGCTTACCGCCCGGGTGGCCGACGAGGCAGGCCTGCCACCCGACTCGGTGTTGGCCGGCCGCACCGACCTCGGCGCGCTCGCCGCGCTCGTCGCCGACGCCCGGCTGGTGGTCAGCGGGGACACCGGCGTGGCGCACCTGGCCACCGGCTACGACACGCCGTCGGTGGTGCTCTTCGGGCCGGTGCCGCCGGCGCGGTGGGGTCCGCCTCCGGACCGGCCCCGACACCGCGTGCTCTGGGCCGGCGACGAGGATAAGACCAGGTGGGACGGGGTAGGAAGCCATCCGACGTTGGCGGCCGTGCACCTCGACCAGGTGTTGGCCGCCGTGGACGAGGTGGAACGGGTGGTGCGGGTCTCCGGTGCGGTTGCGGCGTAGCGATCCGGGTCGGCCGGGGTACGGCCGTCGCCGGCGGGGCAAGGGTTGGCTCTTCGTCGATCCGGCGGGTGCTCCGGTCAAGGACCCCGACGTCCTGGCCCGGCTGCGTGAGCTGGTCATCCCGCCGGCCTGGCAGGACGTCTGGATCTCGCCGTACCCGAACGGGCACATCCAGGCGACTGGCGTCGACGCCGCCGGCCGCAAGCAGTACGTGTACCACCCGCAGTGGCGGGAGAAGCAGGACGAGGCGAAGTTCGACCACATGCTGGAGGTGGCCCGCCGGCTGCCGGTGCTGCGCGAGCGGGTGGGGCGCGACCTGGACGGTCGAGGGCTGGGCCGGGACCGGGTGCTGGCCACTGTGGCCCGGCTGCTGGACATGGGGATGTTCCGGGTCGGCAGCGACCAGTACGCGGCCGGCGACGAGCCGACCTTCGGCGTGTCCACCCTGCGGCCCGAGCACGCCCGTTCCCGCAAGGGCTGTGTGGTCTTCGAGTTCCCCGCGAAGGGCGGCATCGAGCAGGTGCGCCGGATCGAGGATCCGGAGCTGTGCCGGGTGCTCACCAATCTGCGCCGTCGGCGGCGCAAGGCCGACCGGCTGTTCGGCTACTGGGACGGCCGGGCGTGGCGTGACGTGCGCAGCGACGAGGTCAACGGCTACCTGCGCGACGCCAGCGGCGGGGAGATGACGGCCAAGGACTTCCGCACCTGGCACGCCACAGTGCTGGCCGCCACCGAGTTGGCCACGGTCGGCCCGGCGCGTTCGATGACCGCCCGGCGAAAGGCCGTCGTGGCGGTGATGCGCGAGGTGGCCGAACTGTTGGGCAACACCCCGACTGTGGCGCGCACCTCCTACGTGGACCCCCGCGTGGTCGACCTCTACCACGACGGGGTGGTGGCGTCGCTGGATCCGCAGGCGCCGCGCGAGGAGGCCGAACGCGTCGTGTTGGAGTTGCTGGAGAAGGCCTGACCGGCCCCGCCGAGGATCCGGGGGGAGAACGCGACGGGGCCGGCGTTTCGGCTTGTGCCGCCTGGGGTGACACCGGGCGGCCGCCCGCCGCCGACTGGCGGCGGGCGCCTCGCCACGGCCCCCCCCGTTAGCGGGGGCCGCGAGCCCGTTGGGGTGGGCGGCGGTCGCCCGCTGTGGTCGTCAGTCTGCCAGCGGCAGGTTGTCCGTGGATGCCGGGCGATTGACGATCCGCGCCGGATCGGAGTTGCCCTCCCGGTACGCCTGCGGGCTCATCCCTTGGGCGGCCCGGAACGCCCGGCTGAAGTGGGCCTTGTCGGGGAACCCCCAACGGGCGCCGATGGTCTGCACGGGCTGGGTGCGCAGCGCCGGGTCGGTGAGGTCGCGCCGGCACCGCTCCAGCCGCAGGTCCCGGATGTACGACGCCACGGTGGACTCCTCAGCCTCGAACAGCCGGTGCAGTGAGCGCAGCGAGATGTGGTGCGCGTCCGCCACGGCCTGTGGGGTGAGCGCCGGGTCGCCGAGGTGGCGGTGGACGTACGCCTGCACCTGGGTGACCAGCGCGCGTCGGCGTACTTCGGTGGGTATTTCGTCCTCGGCGACCAGGTGCCGCCCGAGCATTGTGGTGGCCAGGTCCAGCCCCACCGCGCCGAGCCGGTTGGCGTCGGCGGCGTGGTACTGCTCGGGATGCCCGCTGATCTGGTGCAGGAACTGTGCCAGCAGTGCCCCGATCCCTTCGGTGCCGGACATCCAGCCGCCGTACAGCGCGGCCATCCGCTGTGGCGGCAGCGGCAGTACGGAGTGCGGAATCCGCATGATGACCGAGGTGGCCTGCGCCCGGTCCTGATCGGACGCGTGGTGGTAGACGTCGTGCGGGCGGGAGGCGTCGTAGAAGGTGAACTCGCCGGGCCGGGTCTCGCTGTGGCGACCGTCCTGGCTGGAGGTGCCGACGCCGCCGGTGGTGAGGGCGAGGATGTGAAAATCCGGGTCGGAGCGCCGGATCAGCTTGCGGGTGCGGGTGGCGGCCAGTGACGGGTACTCGAACCCGATCAGTTGGATCGGACCGAGGTCGATGAAATCGGCGCGGGCGGCGAAGTCGGCACTGTGCGCGGACCGGATTCGCAGTGGCACCGCCGTGCGCGCGACCAGGTCGAGCCACATCCCGAACCGCTCGCTCGGCGGCAGCACGGTGGTGTCGACGGTGTCCCGGTGCAGCATCTGGCTCCCCTCATGCCGCCCGCCGGCGGATCAGAGCCTCGATGCCGTCGAGGATCCGGTCCAGGCCGAAGGCGAACTCGTCCTCCGGATCGTCGGACTGGCCGAGAGCGCCGCTGCGCAGCACCCGGTGCAGCGCGGGGAAGCGGGCCGGGTCGATGAGGCGGCCCACCATCTGGCCGTACGCCGGCATCATCTCGTCCGGCTCGACACCGGCCGCCCGGCTGCCCTCGGCGATCTGGTTGGTGAGGGTGGCCTCGTTGCGGACGTACCCGGTGATCAGCAGGAGCACCGACATCTTCTCGCCCTCGGGCAGCGGGGTGTCGTCGAGGCAGCGCAACCCGGCCTCCAGCCAGCCGAGTTGTCGCGGCGTGATCGGTGGGCCGGTGATCGGCACGTGCAGCAGCCAGGGACGCCGTCGCAGGACGGCGTGTTCGGCCCAGGCCCAGCGGGTCAGGCCGGCGCGCCAGTCGTGCTCGGGCGCGGCCGGCTCGGGTGACGGGCCGTACCCGAGGTCGACCATGAGCAGGAGCAGATCGTCCTTCGAGGCGATGTGCCGGTAGAGGGCCATGGTGGCGGCGCCGAGTTCCTTGGCCACCCGGCTCATCGAGACGGCCGCCAATCCGTCGGCGTCGGCCACCCGCACGGCGGCCTCCACGATGGCGGGGGCGTTCAGCCCCGGCCGGGGGCCTCTGGGTGGCCGCTCGCGCAGCCCCCAGGCGCTCTCGACGGCCGGCGGAATCGCCGGGCCGCTGTCAACGTCCTTCGCCGTCACATGTCCTCCTTGCCCCGCCATCCTAGTTCTGCGTATGGTCTACGCATAACAGCGTACGGCATACGCAGAAAGGTTCTCTCATGACGACGACCACCCCGGCACCCCGCGCCGGACAAAGGGAATGGATCGGGTTCACGGTGCTGATGCTGCCGTTGCTCCTGGTCTCGATGGACGTGTCGGTGCTCTACTTCGCCGTCCCGTTCATCAGCGAGGAACTGCGCCCCACCGCCACCCAGCAGCTCTGGATCTTCGATATCTACGGCTTCGTGCTGGCCGGGCTGCTGATCACCATGGGCGCCCTCGGCGACCGGATCGGCCGGCGCCGACTGCTGCTGATCGGCGCCACCGCGTTTGGCGCCGCGTCCCTGCTGGCCGCGTACGCCGACAGCGCCACCACCCTGATCGCCGCCCGTGCCGTGCTCGGCGTGGGCGGGGCCACCCTGATGCCGTCCACGCTCGCCCTGGTGCGCAACATGTTCCACGACGCACGCCAGCGCGGCACCGCGATCGGCATCTGGACCGCCACGCTCACCGGCGGCATCGCCGTCGGCCCGGTGCTCAGCGGCGTCCTGCTGGAGCACTTCTGGTGGGGCTCCGTATTCCTGATCAACATTCCGGCGATGCTCCTGCTGCTGGCGTTCGCCCCGGCCCTGGTGCCCGAGTCCCGAAACCCGGGCGCCGGGCGGTTCGACCTGGTCAGCGCGTTGCTGTCGCTCGCCGCGCTGCTGCCGGTGGTCTACGGCATCAAGGAGATGGCCCGCGACGGTGTCACAGCGGCAAGGGCACTGTCCATCGTCGCCGGGCTGCTCGTCGGGGCGCTCTTCGTGCACCGCCAGCGCACCGCGCGTACCCGATGATCGATCTGGCCCTGTTCCGCCGGCCCGGCTTCGCCGGGTCGCTCGCGGTCAACCTGCTGGCGATGTTCGCCATCGTGGGCTTCGCCATCTTCACCACCCAGCACCTGCAACTGGTGCTCGGCCTCAGCCCGCTGCGGGCGGCGCTGTGGAGCCTCGTGCCGTCGCTCGCCGTGGGCGGAATCGCCCCGGCCGCCGCCGTGCTCGCCCGGCGCGTCGAGCGGGCGCACCTGATCGGGGCCGGTTTCGGCATCGCGATGCTCGGCTTCGTGGTGCTGACCCAGGTCACCCCGGAGACACCGCTGTGGCTGCTGCTGCTCGGCGCCAGCGTCTACGCCGGCGGCCTGGTGATGGTGATGTCACTGGTCACCGAGCTGGTTCTGGGCGCGGCGCCGCCCGAGCAGGCCGGCATCGCCTCCGCGCTGACCGAGTCCAGCAGCGAGCTGGGCGGCGCGCTGGGAATGGCGGTCCTGGGCAGCGCGGGCGCGGCGATCTACCGCCGGGAGGTCCTCGACGACCTGCCGGCCGGGCTGCCGGCGGACGCCCGGGACACGGCCGGGGAGACGTTGGCCGGTGCGCTGGCGGTGGCCCGAGGGCTGCCGGCGGAGCTGGGCGAGGCGGTGCGGCACGCGGCCCGGTTCGCGTTCACCGACGGCCTGCATCTCGCCGCGGTCGTCGCCCTGGCGGCGATGCTGCTGGGCGCCGTGACCGCCCTGGTGGCGTTGCGGGGCATCCGACCGGCGGAGCCCGCAACGATGCCCGACGACGTACCGGCCGTGCCGGCCGGCACGTCGTCGCCGGACGCGTCGGTCAGTCGTTGAGCACCTGCGCGAGCCGGTCGCGGAAGCGCCGCTCCGAGTCGCTTACCGCCTCGCCGCCGAGGCCGAGCAGCCCGCCGCTGGACGCCGCGCCCACCACCTGCTCGGCGATCTGCACCAGCCAGTGCTTGTACGCCCCGGCCTCACCCTCGTCGACCCGGGCGGCCAGCAGCACGGACGCCTCACCGGCGCGCACCAGGACGTCGTCGATCATCGCGCGCGGGTCGGCGGGCGCGATGACCGGCAGCTCCTCGCCGCTCTCCGGGTCGCCGACACGGGTCACGATCTCGCCGGCCACGGCGGCGACAAGCGGGCTGGCCGACTCCCGGCCGGCGGCGATCGTCTCCAGCCCGGCCGCGTTCTCCGCCATGGTCCGGCGGGTGCCGTCGGACTCGGCGGCGCTGGCCGCGGTCAGCACCGACTGCGGCAGGCCGACAAGCAGCCCCCACTCCTCGTCGGAGAAACCGAAACCGGTGTACGCCGGTTGCTCGATCACGGCAACGCCCCTTCCACACTGCTCTGCTCTGGTCAATCGGTTGGCCCGGTGCCCGGTCAGGCTAGTCCAGCGTCAGCAGGCCCTGCTCGGACACCACGCGCACCGACAGCGTCTTGTACCCGACCTCGTCGAAGAGAACCGTCATCTTGTCGTCCTCGTAGGAGAGCACCATGCCGGGTCCCCATTCGGGGTGGCGCACCTGGCTGTGCACCGCGAACGGCCCGACAGCGCCCTGGTCGGCAGCGCTTGTGCCGTTGTGGCAGTTGTCGCAGTGCGCACAGACCTTCGTCATCTGCTCGCCGAAGTAGGCAAGCAGGGTCTGCCCTCGGCAGGCGGTGGTCTCGGCGAAGGCGCGCATCATGTCGGTACGGGAACGGGTGACGGTCTGCTGCCGCTCCGCCTCGGCAAGCGCCGCCGCGGCGGCGTCGGTCGGGGTGGGGGCGTAGCGGGGTACGCCGATGCGCTGGCGTGCGCGTGGCTCGGCCGCGCCGACCTGCTCCAGCAGCGAAATGTACTGGCCCAGCTTGCGCGGCCCGAGGCCGGAGGTCTCACGCAGCTCGGTCTTGGTGGCCGGCTCGCGGCGCAGCAGCGCGGCCAGGTCCCGCAGCTCGGTCTCGTCTGGCAGGCCGCCGCTGAAGAACCGTTGCAGACCCACGTCCTCGGCCTGCCAGAGCAGCAGCACCCGGGCCGGCTGCCCGTCGCGCCCGGCGCGGCCGATCTCCTGGAAGTAGCTGTCCGGCGAGTCGGGCAGCGCCATGTGCACCACCCAGGCGATGTTCGGCTTGTCGATGCCCATGCCGAACGCCGAGGTCGCGACCATGATCGGCACCTGGTCGGCGAGGAACGCCTCGTGCAGCTCGTTACGCGCGCCGGCCGCCATTCCACCGTGGTAGAACTGCGCCGGGAAACCCGCGTCGGTCAACCGGGAGGCCAGATCCTCGGCCGAGCGCCGTGTCGGCACGTAAATGATGCCCGGCCGCTCGTCGTCTTGGAGCAGCGCGATCAGCCGCCGCCACCGGTAGTCCTCGGTGGGGCAGTGCGCCACCTCCAGGAACAGGTTCGTCCGGTCCAACCCGGACACCACGACCTCCGGCTCGCGCAGCCGTAGTCGGGCGATGATGTCGTCGCGTACCGGCGGGGAGGCCGTGGCTGTCAACGCGACGACAGGCGGCCGGCCGATGCCCTCGATGAGGTGCCCGAGCGCCAGGTAGTCGGGGCGGAAGTCGTGCCCCCACGCCGAGATGCAGTGCGCCTCGTCGATCGCCACCAGCGCGGGCTTGAGCGACTTCACCTCGGCCATCCGGTCCGGGTTGCTCAGCTGCTCCGGGGTGATGAACAGGAACTCCGCCCGGCCCGACCGGATCTCCTCGATCGCCTCGGCCTGCTGGCTTGGCGATTCGTTCGAGCTGATCCGTACCGCCCGCAGCTCGGGGCGCTGGCGTTCGTTGAGGGCCGCGATCTGATCCTGTTGCAGGGCCAGCAGCGGGGAGATCACGACTGTCGGCCCGGGGATCAGGCTGGCCGGGATCTGGTAGATCGCCGACTTGCCGGCGCCGGTGGGCAACACCACCAGGGCGTCGCGTCGCTTCATGACCGCGCGCATGGCGGCCAGTTGGTTGGGCCGCAGCGCCTTCCAGCCGAAGAGGCTCCGGGCCGCGCGGCGCAACGTCATCGAGTGCGTGGACAGTTTCATCGAGGGCCGGAGGTACCCGAGCCCATGACCGCCGAAACCCGTTCGACGATCATGGGCTCGCTGGTGCGGGACTCAGCGCAGGCGGGGCAGGACCTCGCGCTGGTACAGGTCGAACAGGCCCTGGTAGTGCGGGCCGGTGTTGGCGACGTACACCTCGTCGAAGCCGGCCTTGGCGTACTTGTCGATCATCTCCAGGTGCGCCTCGGCCTTGTTGCCGCAGACGAACGCGTCCTTGACCATCTCCGGCGTGACAAGCTCCGAGGCCTGCTCGAAGTGGCGTGGTGAGGGCAGCACCTGGGACAGCTCACCGGGGACCCCAGCGTTGGGCCACCGCTCGTACGCGATCCGCTGGCCCTCCTCCTCGCTGGCCGCGTACGCCGCCTTGAACCCGCCCTGGCACGGCTTGTCGCCGCCGCCGTTCTCGCGGAAGCGTCGGACCATGTCGCCGTCGGGCATGGTGCTCACGTAGCCGTCGCCGATGCGGGCGGCCAGGTCGATGGCCTTCGGGCCGAACCCGGAGACGTAGATCGGCGGGGGAGTGTCGGGCAGCGTGTAGATGCGGGCGTGCTCGACTGTGTAGTGCGTGCCGCGGTGGTTGACGAAGCCGCCCTCCCACAGCTTGCGCAGCACCTCGACGGACTCCTCCAACATCTCCAGCCGGACGTCGGCCTGCGGCCAGGCGTCGCCGAAGATGTGCTCATTGAGCGCCTCGCCGGTGCCGACGCCGAGCACGAACCGCCCGCCGTGCAGCACCGCGCTCGTCGCCGCCGCCTGGGCGATCACGGCCGGGTGGATCCGCACGGTCGGGCACGTCACCGCCGTGGTGACCGGCAGCGAACAGACCTGGCTGAGCGCGCCGATCATCGACCAGACGAACGGGCTCTGGCCCTGGGCGTCCACCCACGGGTGGTAGTGGTCGGAGATCCACAGCGCCTCGAAGCCGGCCCGTTCGGCGCCGCGTGCCTGCTCCACCAGCTCGGCTGGCGTGTACTCCTCACTGGACAAAAAGTAACCGATCTTCATGGCTTTCCCTCCGGCACGCGGATCTGCTGATGGGGAGAGCCGTACCCCGGTCGCCGTCGGCCACACCCGCCTCCGGTCGGCGGCCCGAGTTCAGCGCCTGCCGAACATCGCCCGGATCGCGGCGAGCAGCAGCAGGGCGCCGACGACCAGGCCGAGCAGGCGTACGCCGGGGATGTCGGCAGGGCTCGTCGCGTCGGCGAGCAGGGCGGGTTCCATTCCCGCACTCTCCCGGGGACCGCGCCGCGAGGCAACTGTAAGGTTTATTGACTATTTCATCGCTCGGTGTGACCATGGCAGCACCGCCTGCCGGGGCGGTGCGCCGAGGGCGCGCGAGAGATGGGGTACGGGAGCCGCATGAGCGAGCGCAACCAGCGGGCCGACGCAACCGCGCCGGCACCGGCGACCGACGCGAAGCGCCAGGAGGTCGCGGCGTGACCGCGCCGACCGGGCACCTTCCGGAGCTGGCCGCCGCCGTCCTGCAACCCGGCTTCGTCGGCACGACCCCGCCACCGTGGGTGTGCCGCTGGCTCGGCGAAGGGCTCGGCGCGGTGGTGCTCTTCGCCCGCAACGTCGTCGACCCCGCTCAGGTGGCGGCGCTGACCGCGACGCTGCGCGCCGAGCGGCCGGACGTCATCGTGGCGATCGACGAGGAGGCCGGCGACGTCACACGGATCGAGTCGGTCCACGGCAGCTCCCGGCCGGGCAACTTCGCCCTCGGGGCGGTCGACGACCCGACGCTGACCGAGGCTGTCGCGCGGGACCTCGGCGTCGAGCTGGCCGAGGCGGGGGTCACCCTCAACTACGCCCCGGACGCCGACGTCAACTCCAACCCGGAGAACCCGGTGATCGGCGTCCGCTCGTTCGGTGCCGACCCGGCGCTTGTCGCGCGGCACACCGTCGCCTGGGTCCGCGGCCTCCAGGCCGGTGGCGTGGCCGCCTGCGCCAAGCACTTCCCCGGGCACGGCGACACCCGCGTCGACTCGCACCACGACCTGCCCCGGATCATCGCCGACCGGGACAGGCTGGACGCCTGCGAGCTGGCCCCGTTCCGCGCCGCCGTGGCCGCCGGGGTGCAGGCGGTGATGACCGGCCACCTGCTGGTGCCCGCCCTCGACCCGCACCTGCCGGCCACCCTGAGCCAGCGCATCCTGGGCGGGCTGCTCCGCGACGAGATGGGCTTCTCCGGCGTGGTGGTGACCGACGCGGTGGAGATGCGTGCCGTCGCCGACCGGTACGGCTTCGCCGGCGCGGCGGTTCGCGCGCTCGCCGCCGGCGCCGACGCGATATGCATCGGCGGCGAACGGGCCGACGAGCAGTCCGCCCGCGAGCTGCGCGACGCCATCGTCGCCGCTGTCGTCTCCGGCGAACTGCCCGAGGAGCGCCTCGCCGAAGCCGCCAAGCGGGTCGGGCAACTCGCGGCCTGGACCGTCGCCGCACGCGGCTCTCGCGCCGGCACCCCGCACGGCGGCTCCGACGTCGGGCTGGTCGCCGCCCGCCGAGCCGTACGCGTCACCACAACCCCGGGCGGCCGGGCCACGCTGCCGCTGACCCACTCGGCGTACGTGGTCGAGTTCGAGCCGCCGCGCAACATCGCCATCGGTGCGGAGACGCCCTGGGGCATCGGCGCGCCGCTCGGCGGGCTGCTGCCCGGCACGACGACGGTCCGCTACGCCGAGCCCGACGTGCCGGCGGATCCGGGTGCCGCGGCCGGCGACCGCCCGCTTGTGCTCGTGGTCCGCGACCTGCACCGGCACCACTGGATGCGCGCTGCCGTGCAACGAGCGCTTGCCGCCCGACCGGACGCGATAGTGGTCGAGCTTGGCGTGCCCGAGCTGGTCACCGGAGCGGTGCACCTGGCCACCCACAGCGGGACGCGGGCCAGCGGACAGGCCGCCGCCGAGGTGCTGACCGGCCGCGCCCGCTGACCCGCTCGGCTCCGGGCCGGTCAGCCCTCACGGCCGGTCAGTCGCGCGTCACAGTTGCTCGGCGACCAGATCCGCGTACTCGGGATGCTTGTCGATGAACGCGGCCACGAACGGGCACTGCGGCACGACCCGGCCGCCACGGGCGCGGACCTGGTCCAGGGTGCCCTGGATCAGCGCGGCGCCGACGCCCTTGCCCTGGAAGCTCCGGTCCACCTCGGTGTGCGTGAAGACCAGCACCTCCCCGCGGGGCACGTACGCGGTGAAACCGGCCAGCGCGTCGTCGACAAGGATCTCGAAGCGGTTCTTGGCGGGGTTGTCCTCGACGAGGGTGCTCACCTGGCCATTCTCTCCCCGCGGTCGGCCACCGCGTCCAGTTCGGCGAGCAACCGGTCCACCTCGTCCGCGGTGTTGTAGTGGTAGATGCTGGCCCGCACCGCGCCACCGCTGTCGCGCAGCCCCATCGTCTGGAAGTACTCGTAGGCGTAGTAGTCGCCGGACGAGAGGCAGAACCCGGCGGCGCCCAGCGCCTCCTGGGTGGCCTGCGGCGACATCCCGGTGACCCGGAAGGAGACCGTCGGGCAGCGCCGGGCCGGTGAGCCGTAGACGGTGATCGCCTGCCGCTCGGCGAGCCCGGCCAGCAGCCGGTCCAGCAGCGCCGTCTCGTGCGCCTGCGCGGCGGCCAGCCCGGCCCGCAGCCGCGCCCGCCGGTCCCCGACCGCATCCGGGTCCAGCCCGGCCAGGTGGTCCACCGCGGCGGTCACGCCGGCCAGCAGCGGGAAGCTCGGGGTGCCGTACTCGAAGCGGTCCGGTGCCGCGTCGGATGACGGGATCAGCTTCGCCGGACGCAGCGCCGCCCACCGTGCCGGGTCGGCCGCCACCATCGCCGCCAGGTGCGGGCCGGACCACTTGTACGCGCTCGTGACAAGCACGTCGGCGCCGAGCGACGCCAGGTCGGTCGGCTCGTGCGGCACCGAGTGCACGCCGTCGACGTAGACAAGCGCACCGACCGCGTGCGCCGTCTTGGCGATCGCCGGCACGTCCGGCACGGTGCCGATGGCGTTGCTGCCGGCGGTCACCGCCACCAGCCGGGTCCGCTCGCTGACCAGGTCGGCGTACTGCCCAGCGGGCAACTCGCCGCTGTGCCTGTCGAACTCGGCCCAGCGCACAGTCGCGCCGGCCGCCTCGGCGGCCTGCACCCACGGGCGCACGTTCGAGTCGTGGTCGAGCCGGGAGACCACCACCTCGTCGCCGGGGCGCCAGCTCGCCCCGAGCGTGCGGGCCAGGGTGTACGTCAACGCCGTCGCGCTCGGGCCGAGCACCACACCGGCCGGGTCCGCCCCGAGCAGGTCGGCCACCGCCGAGCGGGCGGCGGCCACCATCTCCAGGGAGCGGCGGCCGGGTACGAATGCGGCGCTACGGTTGCCGACCGCCGCGCGCATGGCGTCGGTGACCGCGTCGATCACACCGGCCGCGGTCTGGGTGCCGCCGGCACCGTCGAAGTGGACGAAGCCCTCGGTCAGGGCGGGGTAGGCGGCCCGGGTGCGGGCGATGTCGAACGGCATGTCCCGGACCCTAGCCGGTGCCCTCGTGCCGAGGTGATCGGCGTTGGGCGAAGGGTCGCCTACGTCTCGTACTCTTGGCGAGGTGACAAACCGACCCGCCACCATCTCGCTGCCCCCCGTCCGCCGCGCCGCCGGTCTGTTCGCCGGTCTGGCGCTCGGCCTCGCCGTGCTCGCCGGCTGCAGTTCCCAGGGCGCCTCCACCGACTGCGGGCTGGACGCGTGCACTGTCACCTTTGAGCGAGGGGTCGACGCGCGCACCACGATCCTGGGCGTCGAGGCCAAACTGGTCGGCGCGGAGGGGGATCAGGTGACAGTCGAAGTCGCCGGCGAGCAGCTCACCCTCACCACCGGCCAGCAGGCCACCGAGGCCGGGGGTTTCGCAGTCACCCTCGACAGCGTCACCGACCAGCAGGTCAAGATCCGCGTTTCGCGCAACCCGGGCAGCTGACCGGGCGGGCGGCGGTGGCCGACGTTTGAGGATCTCCGGAACCGGAGATTGTGGCGCCATGTCACTTACTCGTAACGCCGAAGCCACCGCCTCCCGCACGGCGGACAGCAGGTGGCTGGAACTTCTCGCCCGGGCCGGTTTCATCGGCTACGGCATCGTGCACCTGCTCTTCGCCTGGCTGGCGCTGCAGATCGCGTTCGGCTTGCCCTCCGAGGACGGCGACCAGTCCGGTGCGCTGCGCACGCTCTCCCAGCAGCCGCTTGGCAAGTTCCTGGTCATCGCCGTCGCGGTCGGGCTGCTCGCGATGGCGATCTGGCAGGCACTGGAGGCCGCGGTCGGGCACACCGCCGAGCGGGGCAAGGAACGGATCATGGAGCGGGTCGCCTCGGCCGGCCGGACCATCGTCTACCTCTACTTCGCCTGGACCGCTTTCAAGGTCTTCTCCGACGCCGACTCGAACAGCGCCGACAAGCAGGAGGCGCTCACCGGCCAGCTGATGACCTCCACCGGTGGCCGCTGGCTTGTCGGCCTGGCCGGGCTGGGGCTCGCCGCGCTCGGTGTCGGCCTCGTGATCTACGGCGCCCTCAAGAAGTTCGAGAAGCGCCTGAAGACCGGCGAGATGAGCCCGAAGACCCGCCAGTTGGCCCGTCGCCTCGGCATGGCCGGCTACGTCGCCAAGGGCGTCGCGTTCGGGATCTCCGGTCTGCTGATCATCGTGGCAGCGGTCAAATACGACCCGGAGAAGGCCCGCGGTCTGGACGCCGCGCTGCACACGCTGCGCGAGCAGTCCTACGGCACGCTCCTGCTGACCCTTGTCGCACTCGGCATCGCCGCGTTCGGCTTCTTCTGCTTCCTCCAGGCCCGGTACCGCAAGGTCTGAGCTGGTCGATCTCAAGGACGTCGGGCACTATTGGGCTTTTGCCCAAAGTGCCCGACGCCTTGTCGAAGGGAAGCACCGAAGTCGTGCAGAGCTATGTCGCAACGGCCGTCGCCGCGCTCGCCGCGGCGGCGGTCGCCCTCTTTCTGGCCGTGGTCACCCACCGGCTCATCCGTCAGTTCGGCCGCCGGTCGCTGCTGCTGAGCGAGCTGACCGACCACGCGCACCGCCCGTTCCAGGTCGCGGCGACGGTCTTCGCGGTCCAGCTCGGCGTTCGATACAGCACCGGGTACGCGGTCGGCACCCCCTGGCGCAAGATCCTGCTGCACCTGCTGGTGCTGTGCGTGATCGCCAGCGTGGCCTGGCTTGTGGCGTCGCTGCTTGTGGTCGTGGAGGACACCGCGCTGGCCCGGTTCCGGGTCGACGTGCCGGACAACCGGCACGCCCGACGGGTGCGTACCCAGGTGGTGATGCTGCGGCGGCTGACCATCGCGGTGATCGTCATCCTGACCGTCGGCGTCATGCTGATGACCTTCCCCAGCGTGCGCGGCATCGGCGCCGGTGTGCTGACCTCCGCCGGTGTGGTCGGTGTGGTCGCCGCACTGGCCGCCCAGAGCCTTCTCGGCAACGTCTTCGCCGGGCTGCAACTCGCCTTCAGCGATGCGGTGCGCCTCGACGACGTGGTGGTCGTGGAGGGGGAGTGGGGTCGGATCGAGGAACTGACCCTCAGCTACGTGGTGGTCCAGATCTGGGACGACCGGCGGTTGATCCTGCCCACCTCCTACTTCACCAGCAAGCCCTTCCAGAACTGGACCCGGACCGAGGCGGCGGTGCTCGGTACCGCCGAGCTCGACGTCGACTGGGCGGTGCCCGTGCAGGTCATGCGGGAGGAGTTGCGCCGCATGGTCGAGGGCACCGAGCTGTGGGACGGTCGGGTCTGCGTCCTGCAGGTCACCGACGCCACCGGCGGGATGGTGAAACTGCGGGCGTTGGTGAGCGCCGCCGACGCGGGCAGCCTGTGGGACCTGCGCTGCCTGGTCCGCGAGCACCTGGTGGCCTGGATCCGCGACAACCGACCCACCGCGATGCCCCGGATGCGCACCGAACTGGGCGACGCCAACAGCGACCTGCCCTGGCAGTGGGTGCAGCCGCGCCGCCCGGCCCGCCGTGCCACCGACACCGAGGCGCCCGACGACGCGCGCGTCTTCGGCGGCAGCGACGACGGCGACGCCCGCAGCGAAGCCTTCGTAGGCCCAGAAGAAACCCGACTCTAAGCCCCGTCCCCCCGGGCCTGCCCCGGTAGTAGATGGGAGGTTTGGTTGGGCTTGGGGTGGGGATCTGCTGCCGGGTGTCTTTTGCGCGGTCGGGTGGCTGCAGATTGGCGGCGCGGCGAGCCGGACAACCGGAACGGTGACCGGGTCAGAGCGCTCTAGGATTGACGAGCGACGACTCCGGGCATACAGCGCGGTGATGAGGAAAGGAGGACAGCATGGCTGACGTGACGAATGCCCGCACATCCCGGAACGGGAGCGAGCCCTCCACCGCCGAGTTGGTGCAGCGGGCCGCAGAGCAGGTTTCCCGACTGGTGCGGGACGAACTGACGCTGGCCCGGGCGGAGTTGACCCAAAAGGGCAAGCACGCCGGCATCGGGATCGGCTTGTTCGGCGGCGGCGGCGCACTGGCGTTCTACGGCCTGGGCGCGATGGTCGTCACGGTGATTCTGCTGCTCGACCTGGTGCTGCCCGCCTGGGCCGCCGCGCTGATCGTGGCGGTGGCGCTCTTCCTGGTGGCCGGCATCCTCGCCCTGGTGGGCAAGAAGCAGATCAGCCGTGCCGTCCCACCGATGCCGGCGGCAACGGTCCGCAGCCTCCGGGCTGACGTGGACACCGTCGCCGCCGCTGTGAAGGACGGACGAGCCGCGGCGCGGGACAAGGCAGCCGTGGTGACGGACAGGGGTCGGGCATGACGGGTAACGGGACGGGTGACACGGAGGCGCTCCGCGAGGAGATCCGCCGCACCCGGGTCGAGTTGGGCGAGACGATGGAGGCGTTGGCCGCCAGGGCCGACGTCAAGGCCCGTCTGAAGGAGTCCGCCGAGCAGGCGCGGGAGCGCATGCGTGAGCAGGCGGCGCAGACCGTGGCCCGGGTCCGGGGGCAGGCCGCACGCGGCGTGGGGAAGGCCCGCGAGCAGGCGTACGACAAGGGTGGTCTGGTGCGCGCACAGGCGCAGCAGAAGGGCGAGATGATGCGACGCAACCCGGTGCCGTGGGCGGCGATCGCCGCCGGCGCGGTGGCGACGGTGGTTGTGCTGATGATCGTGCGGGGGAGGCGTAGGTGAGCAGGAGCATCGGCAGGACCGCGTACCGGCCGGTCGGCGTGCTGTTGGGGTTCGCCGCGGGTGCGGTGGCCGGCTCGATCTTCCGGCAGGTCTGGAAGATCACCGCAGGCGACGGTGAGGCGCCCAACGCGACCGACGAAGACCGTGGCTGGGGCGAGATCCTGGCCGCCGCGGCGTTGCAGGGGGCCATCTTCGCTGTCGTCCGGGCCGCAGTGGACCGGGGCGGGGCGGTGGGCGTCCGCCGGATGACCGGCCACTGGCCGGACTGACCGACAACGACTCCAGGGCCCTCTTTCCGCAACCGTGGGAAGGGGGCCTTTCGCATGCCTTTGCGGACCGCCCAGCGATGTGAGGCATCCGTCAGGTCACATGTCGGAGAAATTCGTCGGACAGGTCGTGCAGACTTTTTGCGTACGTGATTTGCTGTTCCACGCTGTTGCGAGATGGCGTGGGTTGAGAGAAGTCTCCTTCGCGGGGGCCGCCTCAGACGCCGCTGCTCGAAAACGGCCAATCGGCCGCACGGCGTGCACGGCCGCCAGTTTTAGAAGGAGATACACATGGCGCAGGGAACCGTGAAGTGGTTCAACGCTGACAAGGGCTTCGGCTTCATCACCGTCGACGGCGGGGGTGCTGACGTGTTCGTCCACTTCTCGGCCATCCAGTCCAGCGGCTACCGCACGCTGGAGGAGAACCAGCGGGTGGAGTTCGAGATCGCTCAGGGTCAGAAGGGCCCGCAGGCGGAGCAGGTCCGGCCGCTCTGACCAAGGTGGCCGGCCCCCACCGGCAACCGTGACGATCCGTTCAGGGTTGTTGTGCAGCCCCGCATCCCGCCCGGGATGCGGGGCTTCTCACTCCAGCGGCGACCTGTCGACCACGGCCGGGCAGGCGTCACGCGTCACTGTGGACGGCGGTGCGGTCAGCGACGCCGGGAGCGCAGGCCCAGCCAGAGCGTCACCAGCCCGACCACTGCCACGATCGGCCCGAGCACCGCCCAGAACGACTCGTCGGTCATCACGCTGCCGCTGACGTACCCGAGGCCCTGCACCGTCCACACCGCACCGACCACAAGTGCGAGCAGGCCGAGGGTGAGTGTCAGCCAACCCCTCATCGCGCCTCCTTCGGGCCGGATCGGGCAGTGAGCATCGCGGGTGCGCAGGTCACCACCGGTCGTGCACCTGCGGGCGGATCAGCTCGTCGTAGACCTCGCGTACCCCGGCCAGTTGCGCGGCCGTGAGGGGCGGCAGGTCGGCGGCGGCGGCGTTGCGGCGGGCCTGCTCGGCGCCGCGGGCGCCGGGGATGACGACTGTGACGCCGGCCTGGTCGAGCACCCAGCGCAGCGCGAACTGCGCCATCGTGCGGTCGTTGTCGACAAGCGGCGCGAGCCGGCGCACGGCGGCCAGGCCCTGCGTGTAGTCGACGCCGGAGAACGTCTCGCCGACGTCGAACGCCTCGCCGTGCCTGTTGAAGGTGCGGTGGTCGTCGGCGGGGAACTCGGTGTTCTCGTCGTAGCGGCCGGAGAGCAGGCCGCTGGCCAGTGGCACCCGGGCGATGATGCCGACCCCTGCCTGCGCGGCGGCCGGCAGCACCTGCTCCAGTGGCTTGTGCCGGACCGCGTTGAGGATGATTTGGACGCTCGCCACGCCGGGCCGGGCGATGGCGGTGAGCGCCTGGTCGCAGGTCTCCACGCTGACGCCGTACCCGGCGATCGCCTTCTCGGCGACGAGGGTGTCCAGGGCGTCGAAGACCGCGTCGTCGGCGAAGACGGCGGTGGGCGGGCAGTGCAGCTGGACCAGGTCCAGGGTGTCCATGCCGAGGTTGGCCCGGGACCTGTCGGTCCACTGCCGGAAGTTGGCGAGGGTGTACGCCTCGGGCCGCTGCTCGACCCGCCGGCCCATCTTGGTGGCCACGGTCAGGCCGGCGTCGGGGCGGGAGCGCAGGAAGCGGCCGATCAGCTGCTCGCTGCGGCCGTCGCCGTACACGTCGGCGGTGTCCAGGAAGGTGACCCCGGCGTCGACGGCGGCTGTCAGCACCGCCATGGCGTCGGCCTCGCTGACGGTGCCCCAGTCGGCGCCGAGCTGCCAGGCGCCCAGGCCTACCACTCCGACGGTCCGGTCGAGCCGGTTGAAGCTGCGCTGTTCCATGCCCTGAGCCTAGTGATGGGGTTGCCGGCCTGCCACGGGAGCCATATCGTCAAACAAGACGGACGTACGGTTTGGAGGCGACGATGTGGGACCCGACGACGTATCTGCGCTATGACGACGAACGCTCCCGGCCGTTTCACGACCTGGTGGCCCGGGTCGGGGCGGGCCGACCCCGCGCGGTGGTCGACCTCGGCTGCGGCCCCGGCCAGCTCACCGCCACCCTCGCCGAGCGCTGGCCCGCCGCCCGGGTCCTCGGCGTCGACTCGTCGCCCGAGATGATCGACCAGGCCAGGGCCCTGCCGACGCGCGTCGAGTTCGCCGTCGCCGACCTGCGCGACTGGCGGCCCGCCGGTGACGAGGACGTGGTCGTCACCAACGCGGCGTTGCAGTGGGTGCCCGGCCACCAGGAGCTGCTGCGGCGTTGGGCCACCGACCTGCCCGCCGGCGCCTGGTTCGCCATGCAGGTGCCCGGCAACTTCGACGCGCCATCGCACCGGGCGCTGCGCGAGGTCGCCAACCGGCAGGCGTGGCAGGCCGAGCTGGCCCCGCTGCTGCGCGCCGACCCCGTCGACGACCCGGTCGACTACGCGCGGCTGCTGACCGCCGCCGGCTGCGCCGTGGACGCCTGGGAAACTACCTACGTGCATCTGCTGCCGGCCACGCCCGCCGCCGACCACCCGGTGCTTGCCTGGATGGAAGGCACCGCGCTGCGCCCGGTCCGGGCCGCGCTCGACGCCGCCGGCTGGTCGGCCTTCCGGGCCGAGTTGGGGGTACGCCTCGCCGCCGCGTACCCGGTGCGGCAGGGTCAGGTGTACTTCCCGTTCCGTCGTGTCTTCGTCGTCGCCCGCACCGGCGACCGCGCCGAGGAGAATTCGTGACCGACCTGTCCACCTTCATCGCCGGCCTGCCCAAGGTGGAGCTGCACGTGCACCACGTCGGCTCCGCCTCACCCCGGATCGTCGCCGAGCTGGCCGCCCGGCACGAGGGCCGCTCCCCGGTGCCGGCCGACCCGGACGCGCTCGCCGACTACTTCGAGTTCCGCGACTTCGCGCACTTCATCGAGGTCTACCTGAGCGTCGTCGACCTCATCCGCGACCCGGAGGACGTCTGGATCCTCACCCACGAGGTGGCGCGGGAGTTGGCCCGCCAGCAGGTCCGCTACGCCGAGCTGACCATCACCCCCTACTCGCACGTGAGCAGGGGCATCCCCGCGCCGGCGTTCTGCGAGGCGATCGAGGACGCCCGCAAGCGCGCCGCGGCCGACTTCGGCCTCGACCTGCGCTGGTGCTTCGACATTCCCGGTGAGGCCGGTCTGCCGGCGGCCGAGGAGACGCTGCGGATCGCGCTCGACGAGCGCCCGGACGGGTTGATCAGCTTCGGGCTGGGCGGCCCGGAGATCGGCGTACCCCGGCCGCAGTTCCGGCCCTACTTCGACCAGGCCCGCGCGGCAGGCCTCCGCTCGGTGCCGCACGCCGGCGAGACCACCGGACCGCAGACGGTCTGGGACGCGCTGCGCGAGCTGGGCGCCGAGCGGATCGGGCACGGCATCTCCGCCGCAAAGGACCCGGAACTGCTCGCGTACCTGGCCGAGCGGCAGATCGGGATGGAGATCTGCCCAACGTCGAACGTGCGGACCCGGGCCGTGGCGACCCTCGACGAGCACCCGCTGCCCCGACTTGTCGAGGCCGGACTGCTGGTCACCATCAACTCCGACGACCCGCCGATGTTCGGCACCACCCTCAACGACGAGTACGCGGTGGCGGCCCGACTGCTCGGGGCCGGCCCCCGGGAGCTGGCCGGGCTGGCCCGCAACGCGGTCACGGCGTCGTTCCTCGACCCCGCCGGCAAGCAGCGGATCATCGCCGAGATCGACGCCCACCTCGTCGCCGCTGGCTGAGCCCGGGCGGCGGGATCGGGGTGGGGGAGCGGGGCGCGCGGCGGGAGTGTGGGTGTGGGGGGACCTGGGCTCCCGCCGCGCGCGTGACTCCACCGGCCGGTGGATGCGCGATGCGCTGGCCGGCGGAACTGGTGGGTTCGTTTACTGATCCTGGCAGCCCGCTGCTGCTCCAGCGCGCTCGTTAACCGCGATCTAAGGAAGACTTGCGCCGGCCCACAGCCCGCGCCCCGGAGGCCGCCCTTGTGGACGGCTCAACCGTTCAGTTGTCGGTGGGGCGCTGGCGGGGCCAGCGCCTACCGCTTGTCTTCTGGTCCCGGGCGTCGCGTGCCATCCGACCCACCAGCCCGAACCGGCTGACCTGCCGGGGCGCCGCCTCCGGGTCGGCGAGCAGCATCACCACGCTGGCGCCGCCCAGCCGCGCCCGGTCGATGCTCACCGACCCGTTCGCCTGCAACGACACGCGCTTGGCGATGTCCAGGCCGAGCCCTGTCGAGCCCTGGTCACTGGTGCCCCGGCGCAGCGCCCGATCCGGGTTGGTGATGCCGGGGCCGGCGTCGTCGACCCGGATCGCCACGTACCCGTCGCGGCGGGACACGGCCACCTCGAACGCCGTCCCCTGCGGGGTGTAGCGGAAGACGTTGCCGATCACCGCGTCCAGCGCGGCGGCCAGTTCGGCGCGTGGCACCGGAGCGGGGATGCGCAGTTGCGCGCCGGTCACCCGGTGCGGCCGGTTCTGGTCGCCGGCCAGGGCGGCCCAGAAGACCATCCGGTCCCGGACCACCTCGCTGACATCACACATGGCCGGCCCGGCCTCGTGCGCCACCGTCTTGCGGGTGGTCTTGATCAGCACGTCGATCTCACCCTCCAGGGTGACGATCGCCTGCCGGATCCGCCGGATGCCCCGCAGCCGGTCCAGCTCCGCCTGACTGAACGAACCCACGCTTGTGTCGTCGGACTCCAACGCCTCCGCGTCCAGCCGGAGCACTGTCAACGGGGTACGCAGCCGGTGCGACAGGTCCGCCACCAGTTCTCGCTCGTCGGTGCGGGCCGCGTCCAGCCGGTCGGCCATCCGGTTGAACGCGTACCCGGCCTCGGCCAGCTCGCGGGGACCGGTCGGCTCGACGCGTACCCCCAGGTCGCCGTCACCGATCGACAACGCCGCCTTGACCAGACCCCGTGTCGAGTCCACCGCGCGGGCGGCGACCCGGTCGACCACAAGCACCGCCGCGCCGACCATCGCCGCACCGACCGCGAACAGCAGCAACCACGTGCCGCCGGCACCCTCACCGAGCCTCGAATCCGGTACGAACACCTCGACGACAGCCGTCTGGTCGCCCAGCACCACCGGGTCGAGCCGGACCACTCCGCCATCGACGTCGACGACGAGCGAGCGGCGGTCGGCGCGGGCCTGGGCCAGGTCAGCGCCACTGGCGCGGCCGGCGGACTCGTCCAACCCGAGCCCGTGCACCACCGGGCGGGTGGGCGTGCCCTCACCGCTGGCGACCACTGCCCGCTCGATGACCGCAGGGTCGGTGCTCACCGCCAGCGCTCCGGTCACCAGGGCGCTGCGCCGGGCCGCGTCCGCGATCGCCTCGTCCCGGGTCTGCTCGCGCAGACTCAGCCCGAGTGGGATCAGGAAGGCGAGCGCGACGAGACTGCACATGCCGGCCGTGAGCAGGGCCAGCGCCGTCCTCAGTCCGGTGCCACCAGCCGGAACCCGACCCCCCGCACGGTGCGCAGGTAGCGCGGCTTCGCCGCGGACTCGCCCATCTTTCGGCGGAGCCAGTACAGGTGAACGTCGATGGTCTGATCCTCGCCGACCGATGGCTGCCGCCATACCTCCTCCAAGAGTTCCCGGCGGGACACTACCCGCCCGGGTCGTGCGGCGAGATACGCCAGCAGGTCGAATTCCTTGCGGGTCAGCGCCAGCGGCTCCCCGTCGAGGACGGCGCTGCGCTCACCGACGTCCACACGCAACCCGCCGACGGTGTGCACCGCTGGCTGCACCGTCCGGCTGGCTCGTCCGGCCCGACGTAGCACCGTGGTGATGCGGGCGTCCAGGTGCGCGCCCGTGAACGGTTTGACCATGTAGTCGTCGGCCCCGGCGCGCAGCAGCTTGACCACCGACTGCTCGTCGTCCCGGGCGGTGGCGATGATGATCGGAACGTCGGTGATGCCGCGCAGCATCCGCAGCGCGTCCGAGCCGTCCAGGTCGGGCAGACCGAGATCCAACACCACCAGGTCGGGTGTCTCCGCGGCGACCCGGCGCAGCGCGTCCAACGCGGTGCCCACGGCGTGCACCGCGTGCCCCCGGTCGGTGAGGGACCGCAGCATCGCGCCGCGTACGACGTGATCGTCTTCGACCAGGAGCACGGAGGCCACGACAAGACCGTACTTGGCCTGGCAAGTTGATCGCGTTGCGACGTACCTGGGAAGGGGGCAAGCTGGTACGACGATGTCCTTCACCCTCTTTGCCGACGCCCGCCTGGCGCTCGCCCGGGACAGCCTCGCCGGTCTTTCCACCGGCGACGCGCTCGGCGCGCAGTTCTTCCTGTCGGGGCCGGCGCCGGAGCATCTCACCGAGGGGACCCTGCCGCCGTCGCCCTGGGAGTGGACCGACGACACCGAGATGGCCTGCTCGGTCGTCGCCGAGTTGGCCGCGTCCGGCGGCATCGACAGGGACCGGCTGGCGTTGGCGTTCGCCGAGCGCTGCGGGGCGCAGCGGGGCTACGGTCCCGGGGCGATGCTGATCCTCCGGTTGATCCGCACCGGCACGCCGTGGCCGGTGGCCGCCGCGTTCGCCTTCGACGGGCAGGGCTCCTGCGGCAACGGCGCGGCGATGCGCGTCGGCCCGCTCGGCGCGTACTTCGCCGACTCCACCGCCCGCGCCGCCGCCCAGGCTCGCGCCTCGGCCGAGGTGACCCACGCGCATCCCGAGGGGATCGCCGGCGCCGTCGCCGTGGCTGTCGCCGCCGCGCTCGCCGCCCGGGCCCGTCTCGACGGCCACCGGCCGGCCCCGGAACGGCTGCTCGCCGGGATCGCCGCAGCGATCGATCCCGGCACCGCTGTGCACCGCTGCGTGCAACGGGCGATAGGGCTGCTCGGTCGGCCGTTGCCCCAGGTGGTGGCGGCGCTCGGCAACGGCTCCCGGGTGACCGCCCAGGACACCGTCGGGTTCACCCTCTGGGTGGCCGCCACGCACCTCGACGACTATCCGGCGGCGATCCAGGTCTGCGTGCAGGCCGGCGGGGACGTGGACACGACTGCCGCCATCGCCGGGGCGGTCGTGGCCGCGTACACAGGTGTCGGCACGCCCGGCGGAGTGCCCGAGTCGTGGTTGGCCGCGCGTGAGCCGCTGCCCGCCTGGGCGCCCTGATCGCCCCCTGATCGCCCCCTGATCGCCCCCTGACCGCCCTTGTCACCGGCTGGCTCAGGGCCGGGTGGGGTGTCACGTCTCCTTTGCTCTGCTTCAACCGACGCACCAGTTTGAGGGCGTGAGTGGTGCGTGGGTTGAAGCAGAGCAAAGGACGCATGGGGGTCCTTGGGTCCGCTGAGCGCGTGGTTGCCTCAGGTGGTGCGGGCCGGGGTGGCGGCCGAGGTCAGTGCTGCGGCGTTGGCCGGAGGCGTGGACGCCGCCCTGCCGTCCTGCGGCGGAGTTGCCACCACCGTTTCGTCGTCCGTCGCGCCGGCCACCTCCGCCAGCTCCGCCAGCTCCGCACGCTCGGCCGGGTCGCGCCGGCGCCACCGGCTGACCAGCCACCCGATCGCCGCGCCGCCACCCAGCCCGGCCAGCAGGCCGGCGGCCAACATCGCGTCGGCGTTGCCGGACTCCTCGCCCGCGCCGCCCGCCCCGGCCACCGCCGCGCCGTGCCCGCCGTGCCCGGCGGGTCCGCCCGGCCCGCCCGTGCCCGCCGCCGCGGGCAGCAGCGTCAGCACCGGAGCCCGATGCGCGCCGTCGACGTCCGCCCAGCGGACCACAGTGCCGTCGGCGTACGTCTGGACGACCTCGAACGCGAGCCGCTCGGCCTGCGGCAGTGGACCCATTGACAGCGCCAGGCGGGCCGGGCCGGGCGTGCTCTCGCCGACGCGGACCCAGGTCACCGCTGTGGTCACGGTCGTCACACCGCTGGCGTGCATGCCCGCGACCGGCTTGTCCAGGGTACGAGAGCTGATCTTGGGCGCCCATCCGTCCACCGACATCGGGTAGACCTCCGCCACCGGCGCGTCAGCCGGCAAGCGAACCTCGATTTGGCGGGTCGTGGTGCCGGCCCGCTCCTCGGGGACGCTGAACTCCAGCCGTACCGCGTCGCCCTGCCGGGCCTCGGTCGGGGTGGTCGTCACGTCCGCCGCGTGTGCCGTGCCGGGCCATCCGAGCAGCAGGCCGGCGGCGGTCAGCGCGGTCACCGCCGCGATCCTTCGCCGGTCACCGCCGTGCGTGCTCGCCATTTCGTGCCCCCATCCGTGTCGGCGCGGCCGGCACCGGTTCCGGCCACACCTGGTAGTTCGGCTTTGAGGCGCGAAAGGTTCAACGGCGGACGTGAGGAAGGTGCCCTTCCCTGCCGGGGATGGGTGGACCGATAGCATCGGCAGGAGCCGAGGACGGCCCCGATTCGTACCAAATGAAGGAGTCACCGTGTCCGCACCCCGTACCCCCGCCGTGGCCGACCCTGTCGTCGTCGCCGCCGGGACGACGGCGGCCGACGCGGTGGCCGCGGCCGGACTGCCCGCGAACGGCCCCAAGGCGATCGTCGTGGTCCGCGACCCACAGGGCCAGTTGCGTGACCTGGACTGGACGCCGGCCGAGGAGACCGTCGTCGAGCCGGTAAGCCTGGACTCGCCCGACGGGCTCAACGTGCTGCGCCACTCCACCGCGCACGTGCTCGCCCAGGCAGTGCAGGACGTCTTCCCCGAGGCCAAGCTGGGCATCGGCCCGCCCATCGAGAACGGCTTCTACTACGACTTCGACGTCGACAAGCCGTTCCAGCCCGACGATCTCAGCAAGCTCGAGAAGCGCATGCAGGAGATCATCAAGTCCGGGCAGCGGTTCCGTCGCCGTCGCTTCGGCAGCCTCGATGAGGCCCGCGCCGAGCTGGCCGACGAGCCGTTCAAGCTGGAGCTGATCGAGGTCAAGGGCGAGGGCCTGGACACGGCCGAGGTGATGGAGGTCGGCGGCGGCGAGCTGACCATCTACGACAACGTCGACGCCAAGGAGGGCAAGGTCTGCTGGTCGGACCTGTGCCGGGGCCCGCACCTGCCCACCACCCGGCTGATCGGCGCGTTCAAGCTGATGCGCTCGGCCGCCGCGTACTGGCGCGGGTCGGAGAAGAACCCCCAACTACAGCGGGTGTACGGCACCGCGTGGCCGACCCGCGACGAGCTCAAGGCGTACCTGAAGCTGTTGGAGGAGGCCGCCCGGCGCGACCACCGCAAGCTCGGCGCGGACCTGGACCTGTTCAGCTTCCCCGACGAGATCGGCTCCGGCCTCGCCGTCTTCCACCCCAAGGGCGGGATCATCCGCCGGGAGATGGAGAACTACTCGCGGCGGCGGCACGAGGAGGCGGGGTACGAGTTCGTCAACACCCCGCACATCTCCAAGGCGCAGCTGTTCCAGACCTCCGGACACCTGCCGTACTACGCGGACACGATGTTCCCGCCCATGCAGTTGGAGGGCGCGGACTACTACCTCAAGGCCATGAACTGCCCGATGCACAACCTGATCTTCAGGTCGCGTGGGCGGTCGTACCGTGAGCTGCCGCTGCGGATGTTCGAGTTCGGCACGGTCTACCGGTACGAGAAGTCCGGCGTCGTGCACGGCCTGACCCGGGTCCGTGGCCTGACCCAGGACGACTCGCACATCTACTGCACCCGCGAGCAGATGGCCGGCGAGCTGTCCACGCTGCTCAGCTTCGTGCTGGACCTGCTGCGCGACTACGGGTTGGACGACTTCTACCTGGAGCTGTCGACCCGGGACGACTCGCCCAAGTTCATCGGCGCCGACGAGGACTGGGCGGAGGCGACCGAGGCGCTGCGGACCGCCGCCGAGACCTCCGGTCTGGAGTTGGTGCCGGACCCGGGCGGCGCGGCGTTCTACGGGCCGAAGATCTCCGTGCAGGCCCGCGACGCGATCGGCCGGACGTGGCAGATGTCCACCATCCAGGTCGACTTCAACCAGCCGGAGCGGTTCGGGCTGGAATACCAGGCCGCCGACGGCACCCGGCAGCGGCCCGTGATGATCCACCGTGCGCTGTTCGGCTCGATCGAGCGGTTCTTCGGTGTGCTCACCGAGCACTACGCGGGGGCGTTCCCGGCCTGGCTGGCCCCGGTGCAGGTGGTCGGCATCCCGATCCGGGAGGACCACACCGACTATCTGCACGGCTTCGTCGCCGCGCTGCGCGCCGAGGGCATCCGGGCGCAGGTGGACGCGGGTGACGACCGGATGCAGAAGAAGATTCGCACCGCGCAGCAGCAGAAGATCCCGTTCATGGTCATCGCCGGCGACGACGACGTAGCCGCCGGCACGGTGTCGTTCCGCTACCGCGACGGCTCCCAGCGCAACGGGGTGCCGATCGCCGAGGCGGTGACCCACGTGCTCGACGTGGTGTCCTCCCGGACGAACATCGGCCCGTCCGCCGCCGCGGAGTAACCCGCGCTGGCACCTGATCGTGCTCGATCCATGACGTAGTGGCCTCCCGGCAACAGGGAGGCCACTACGTCAATGTTCGAGCGCGAGTGTGGGGGCCGATCCGTCAGATGCCGCAGTTCGGCGCTGACCAGCCGCCGACGGCAGCCACGTGGGTGTGGTCGTTGTGGTCCGGATAGCCGGGGCCGAGGATCTGCCCGAACCCGTGGTAGCGGGCCTGCTGGGCCAGCCGGCAGAACGAGGGCGACCCCACCAGGTCCACTCCGTCGCCGTACATGTGCCGGCTGTTCGACGCCCCGCCGACCGCGTTGTTGCAGGCGGCGCTGCGGAAGCCGCTGCTGATCACGATGTTCACGTCCCCGAGGGCGTGCCGCAGGGCCTGGAGCTTCCACATCGAGACGAGCGCGTTGAACCGCGCGGTGCTCGCCGCGACCGCGCCGCCGGACCAGGTGCTGTTGCAGTTGTTCAGCTCGGCATAGCTGAAGTTGGCAGGCGTGCAGTCGTCGTCCTGCAGGGCGTACAGCCGGTTGAAGGTCTGCGCGCCGGCCACCCCGTCGGCGGACAGCCCGTACGCCTGCTGGAAGCGGATCACCGCGGAGCGGGTGGCCGGGCCGAACGCGCCGTCGATGGTGAGCACTGCCGCGTAGCCGGGGTAGCCGGCGACCCGGATCTGGAGTTGCCGGACGTCCTCGCCGGACATCCCCTGGGACAGGGCGCGACCCCAGGTGTAGCAGCCGTCCGCCTGTGCCGCGCTGGCGGTGAGGGTGACGCCGGCCACTGTGGTGGCGGCGGTCAGCGCGAGTGCCGCAAGGATTCTGCCGAGCCGTCGGATCATGTAACTCTCCATCAATGAATGGAAGTGTATGGATGCATGCGATTTTCAGGTTCCGGCATCTATCCGTCAAGAACTTGCAGCAAGGAGTTTCCCGGGCGGTGGGTGTCGCGGCCCCTCCGCGTGGCTCCGTAGGATCGGCTCGTGACAGGGGCGGAGCGGCACACGGACAGCGGTGGCATGGCGGACGGCCTGGATCGGCTCTGGACGCCGCACCGGATGACCTACATCTCCGGCGAGGACCGCCCCGCCGAGGGTTACGAGAAGCCGACCGGCTGTCCGTTCTGCCTGGCCCCGGGGCTGCCACCGGAGGAGAGCCTGGTGGTGGCCCGTGGCGAGCACGTCTTCGTGGTGCTCAACCTCTACCCGTACAACCCGGGGCACCTGCTGGTCTGCCCCTACCGGCACGTCGCCGACTACACCGACCTGGACGAGCCGGAGACCACCGAGCTGGCGTCGTACACCCAGACGGCGATGCGGGTGATCCGCAAGGTGAGCAACGCGCACGGCTTCAACCTGGGGATGAACCAGGGCGGCGTGGCCGGCGCCGGCATCGCCGCGCACCTGCACCAGCACGTCGTTCCGCGCTGGGGCGGCGACGCCAACTTCATGCCGGTGATCGGCCGGACAAAGGTGCTGCCGCAGTTGCTCGGCGACACCCGCGACCTGCTCGCCCGCGCCTGGCCGTCCTGACCGGCGCGCGACGTCCGCGCCGGTCCGGCTAGCCGGCGCGCAGCAGCGACGTCAGATCCGGCCAGCTCTCCACACGGTGTACGTGGGGCAGCAGCGCCGCGTGTGCGGCGACCTCCGCCGGGCGGGGCCGGAACAGGAAGCGGTACGGCACCGAGTCGAGGTAGCCGAGCACCTCCAGCCTGTCGTCCACGAAGTGGGTAAGCCCGAGTTCCCGGGCGATCGGCGCCTTGGCCCGCCGGGTCCGGCAGAAGTGCACCCGGTCGGCCGGAATCCCGGTGCGCGCCGAGAAGTCGTGGTGGGCCAGCCAGCCGCGGGTCCGCCGCTCGGTGGCCTCGCCGCACTTGGACACCAGGTGCACCTCGTCGAACGCCGGCCCGAGCGCCGCGAGTGCGTCGAACGCCCCGTCGACCATCGGCGTCCGCAGGTAGTTCGCGCCGAAGAAGGACGTGTCGGCGTCCTCGTCGGACGGCTCGATGAGCACGCCACCGATATCCACACCCAGCCTCCGCATGCGGCAGATCATGCCGTACCGAACCGGCGCGCGCGCACCTGCGATTTGCACCTCGATCTGCTACGCCCGGACACCGCCGAGGTGGCACGATCGGCCGATGGCAGTCACGACACGTTCGTTGGGGCGCAGCGGCATCGAGGTCAGCGCCCTCGGCATGGGGTGCTGGGCGATCGGCGGCCCCTGGGCGGAGGGGACACAGCCGCTGGGCTGGGGGGCCGTCGACGACGACGAGTCGGTACGGGCGGTACGCCGGGCCCTCGACCTGGGTGTGACCCTCTTCGACACCGCCGACACGTACGGGGCCGGGCACAGCGAACGGGTGCTCGGCCAGGCGCTCGCCGGCCGCCGCGACGACGTCGTGATCGCCACCAAGTGGGGCTACACCTTCGACGAGACGACCCGTCAGGCGACCGGGCGCGACCCGTCACCGGCGTACCTGCGGCGAGCCGTGACCGCCTCGCTACGCCGGCTGCGCACCGACCGGATCGACCTCTACCAACTGCACCTGGCCGACCTGCCGGTACCCCGGGCGGAGGCGCTGATCGGCACCTGCGAGGAACTGATCACCGAGGGCCTCATCCGGGCGTACGGGTGGAGCACCGACCGCCCCGACCGGGCCGCCGCGTTCGGGCACGCCGCACCCGGCGCCACAGCCGTGCAGCACAACCTGTCGGTGCTGCGCGACGCCCCCGAACTGCTCGCCGTCTGCGACAAGTACGACCTGGCCAGCATCAACCAGGGGCCGCTGGGGATGGGGCTGCTCACCGGCAAGTACACGGCCGCCTCCACGCTGCCCCGCGACGACGTACGCGGACTCGCCCCCGGCTGGCTGGAGTGGTTCCGAGGGGGACGCCCGGCACCGGAGTGGCTGCGCCGAGTCGGCGCGGTGCGTGCCGCGCTCACCGCCGACGGACGTACCCTCGCGCAGGGCGCGCTGGGCTGGATCTGGGCGCGCAGCGGGCGCAGCATTCCGATCCCCGGCTGCCGTACGGTCGCCCAGGTCGAGGAGAACGCCGCCGCGTTGCAGTGGGGTCCGCTGGCACCGGAGGTGTTCGTCGAGGTGGAACGTCAGCTAGCCGCCCTGCGCACCGCAGCCCTCCGCGACGCCGACCGCCCCCACTGGCCCCGCCCCACCCACCCCACAACCCACCCGTGAAGAGCGCCCGCTTTGGTCTGCCGCGATCTTGCACTTTCTGCCGCGACTAATGCCCACAATAGCGACATATCCGCGACAGTAAGTGCAAGATCGGCGGCGGCGGCGGGGCCAGGGAGCCAGGGCGGGGGCGTGGGTTTTACGGGGTTTGTTCTTTGCGGGCTTGGTCGGCTAGGTGGGTGGGCATGGGGTCGTGGCGGGCGAAGTGGCGGCGGAAGGTGCCGGTGCCGGCGGTCAGCGAGCGCAGTTCGACGGCGTACCGGAGCAGTTCCAGGGCGGGCACTTCGGCGCGCACGAGAGAGCGGCCCTCGACCTCCGGGTCGGGTTCGGTGCCGAGCACCCTGCCGCGCCGGCTGGACAGGTCACTAAGGACGGCGCCCACCGCGCTGTCCGGCACTCGGATGGTCACCTCGTCGATGGGTTCCAGCAGGGTCGGCTGACCGCGTTCGGCGGCGTCGCGCAGGGCCAGCGCGCCGGCGGTCTGGAAGGCCGCGTCGGAGGAGTCGACGCTGTGCGCCTTACCGTCGACGAGGGTCACCCGCAGGTCCACCACGGGATGCCCGGCGACCAGGCCGCGGTCCAGTTGGGCGCGTACGCCCTTCTCCACCGACGGGATGTAGTTGTGCGGCACCGCGCCGCCGACGACCCGGTCGACGAACTCGAAGCCGCTGCCGCGTGGCAGGGGCTCGACCTCGATGTCGCAGACCGCGTACTGGCCGTGGCCGCCGGACTGCTTGACGTGCCGGCCGTGACCGTTGGCTGGCGCGGTGAGGGTCTCGCGCAGCGACACCTTGACCGGCTCGGTGTCCAGGTCGACACCACCGGCGCGCAGTCGGTCGAGCACCACGTCGGCGTGCGCCTCGCCCATGCACCAGAGGACCAGTTGGTGGGTCTCCGGGTTGCGTTCCAGCCGCAGGGTGGGGTCGCCGGCGACGAGCCGGGCCAGGTTGCGGGCCAGCGCGTCCTCGTCGGCGCGGCTGTGGGCGACGATCGCCACCGGCAGCAGCGGCTCGGGCATCTCCCAGGGGGCGATCAGCAGCGGGTTGTCCTTGGCCGAGATGGTGTCGCCGGTCTCCGCGCTGCCCGACTTGGTGATCGCGCAGAGGTCGCCGGCCACGCAGAGCGGCACCTCGTGCAGGGTGGCGCCCAGCGGGGTGTAGATGTGCCCGACGCGCTCGTCGGCGTCGTGGTCAGGGTGCCCGCGTTCGGCCATGCCGTGCCCGGAGACGTGCATCGTCAGGTCGGGGCGCAGCGTGCCGGAGAAGACCCGGACGAGGGAGACCCGGCCGACGTGCCGATCCACGGTGGTCTTGACGACCTCGGCGACGAGCGGCCCGTCCGGGTCGCAGGTAAGCGGTGGGCGGGGTGATCCGTCCACGCCGGTGACCGCTGGCAGTTCGTGCTCCAGGGGCGACGGGAACGCGGCGGTAAGCACCTCCAGCAGCGCGTCCAGGCCGACGCCGGTCTCGGCGCAGACCGGCACCACCGGATAGAAGTGACCTCGGGCGACAGCCTTCTCCAGGTCCTCGATGAGCACCTCGTCGCTGATCTCCTCGCCGTCGAGGTAGCGGTCCATGAGGGTCTCGTCCTCGCTCTCGGCGATGATCCCCTCGATCAGCTCGTCGCGGGACTCGTCGATGGCCCGCTGGTGCTCCGGGTCGGGATCGCGGACGTCGGCGGGGAGCCCGGCGCTGTAGTCGAAGACCCGCCGGGTGATCAGGCCGAGCAGGCCTTCGGTGGACACACCGTCGTCGCCGAGCATCGGCAGGTAGAGCGGCATCACGTTGTCGCCGAAGAGGCGCTGGCACAGCGCCACCGTCTCGTCGACGTCGGCGCGGGGCTGGTCCAGTCGGGCCACCGCGACGGCGCGGGGCATGTCGACAGCCGCGCACTCCTCCCACAGTGCCACGGTGGCCGCGTCCATCCCGCCGGCGGCCGACACGACGAAGAGCGCGGCGTCGGCGGCCCGCAGGCCGGCGCGCAGCTCACCGACGAAGTCGGCGTACCCGGGGGTGTCCAGCAGGTTGACCTTGATGCCGTTGTGCAGCAGCGGCGCGCAGGAGAGGCTCACCGAGCGCTGCTGGCGTACGGCTGCGGGGTCGTGGTCGCTGACAGTGGTGCCGTCGACCACACTGCCGGCCCGGCCGATCGTGCCTGTCGCGGCGAGCAGCGCCTCGACGAGCGTCGTCTTGCCCGCTCCGGAGTGCCCGACGAGCACCACGTTGCGTACCCGGTCGGGCTCGGTCACCGCCGACGCGCCGCCGGCGGGACCCTTTTCGTGACTTTTCTGCGCCATGGTGGCGCACCTCCCTCAGCCGGTGGTGGGTGGCGACCGCCGCGCGAGGTGGAAGCGGCCCGGGGCGAGTGCGCGGCGATATCCTCCGGTGGTCTGCCGCACAGCGGAAACGGGACGGGTGGATGGGTGAGCTGGCTCACCTCCCGGCTCGATCTCACACCCGTTGCCGGACAGGCACAAGCCTGCCCCCGGCGGGTCGGAGGGACCGGCCGTTCCGCCGGAGCTGGGCGGACCGTTATCGTGGGGACCGCCATGGCGAAGATCTTCCAAGTGTCGGCCCGCGCGGGGATGACCCGCGTCGTCGAGCCGATCGCACGCGCCCTGCTGCGCGCGGGCGTCACCCCCAATGCCGTCACCGTCGCGGGCACCGTTGGTGTGCTCATCGGCGCGCTCGGCTTCGGTGCCCGCGGCCATCTGGTCGCGGGCGCGTTGATCGTCACCCTTTTCGCGCTCACCGACCTGCTCGACGGGACGATGGCCCGGATGAGCGGTGGCTCCACCAAGTTCGGGGCGTTCCTCGACTCAAGCATGGACCGGGTTGCCGACAGTGCCGTCTTCGGCGCGGTCGCGTACTGGCTGGCCACCCAGGGTAACCACTCAGGCGTGGCCGCCGCGCTTGTCTGCCTGGCCGCCGGTGGGCTGGTCTCCTACGTGAAGGCCCGCGCCGAAGGGCTCGGCATGACCTGCAACGTGGGCATCGCCGAGCGCACCGAGCGGCTGCTGATCGTCGGGGTCGGCGGGATCCTCACGGGCGTCGGTGTGAAGCCGGCGCTGGAGATCGCGCTCTGGCTGCTCGCCGCCGTCTCGATCTTCACGGTGGGGCAGCGGATGGCACACGTCTACCGGCAGGCCCAGCAGCTCCAGCCGGACGGCCAGGCGTGAGCGGGGCCAGGCCGGAGACGCGACGACAGGGCGCGTCGCGCGCGGGTCGCGCGCCGGCGACGCCGTGCCGGACGACCGGCGGCCGGGCCGCGTGAACCTCACCGAGCTGGGCTACGTCGCCGGCTGGCGGGTGGTCCGCGCGCTACCCCGGCCGCTTGTGGCGGCGGCGTTCCAGGCGGGCGCGGACCGCGCGCACCGCAGGGCCGGCGGGGGTACGGCTCGGCTGCGCGCCAACCTGCGCCGGGTGGTCGGCCCGGAGCTGCCCGAGGCAGAGCTGGACGACTTGGTCAAGCGCGGTCTGCGCTCGTACGCCCGGTACTGGATGGAGGCGTTCCGGCTGCCCGCGTTGAGCCGGGCGCAGATCCTGGACGGCTTCCGCCTCGGCGGCGCGGAGATGCTCGCCGCCGATGTGGCCGCCGGGCGGGGTGCCGTGGTGGCGCTGCCGCACGCCGGTAACTGGGACGCCGCGGGCGCCTGGGTCGCGGCCACCGGCTGGCCGATCACCACGGTCATGGAGCGGCTCAAGCCGGAGGGCGTGTACAAGCGTTTCCTGGCGTTCCGTGAGGTCCTCGGGATGGAGATCCTGCCGACCCACGGTGGGCCGCGCCCGGCGTTCGACGTGCTGCTGGACCGGCTGCGTGCGGGGGCGATCGTGCCGCTGCTTGCCGACCGGGACCTGTCGGCCCGGGGCGTGGAGGTGGACTTCTTCGGCGGGAAGACCCGGATGCCCGCCGGGCCGGCGCTGCTCGCGCTGCACACAGGTGCGCCGCTCTACGTGGCCTCGATGTGGTACGAACCGGACGCCGCCTGCGCGTCGCTCGCCGGTCCGTTGCCGGTGCCGGTGCCCGAGGTGGGGCCCCTGGACCAGCGGGTGCGGTCGCTGACTCAGATGATCGCGGACCGTCTGGCGGCGGGTATCGCCCGGCATCCGCAAGACTGGCACATGTTGCAGCGGATGTGGCTCGACCAGCGAGGGTCGGGGGGCGCGGCGCTGCCCGCACCGGCCTCGGGCCGGTCCTGAAGGGGGTGGGCTCGGTGCGCGCGAGGAGTGCAGCGCAGCGGAGCCCCGCAGTCGCGGACAAGGTAGGTGCGGTGCGCGCGAGGAGTGCAGCGCAGCGGAGCCCCGCAGTCGCGGACAAGGTAGGTGCGGTGCGCGCGAAGAGTGCAGCGCGGCGGAGCCCCGCTGTCGCGGACGAGGGGCGCTGACGTATGCGGATCGGCATCGTCTGCCCGTACTCCTTTGATGTTCCTGGTGGGGTGCAGAACCACGTAATGGACCTCGCGGAGGCGTTGATCGCCCTGGGTCACGAGGTCAGCGTGCTCGCGCCGGCCGACGAGGATTCACCGCTGCCGGGGTACGTGGTGTCCGCCGGTCGGGCGGTGCCGCTGCCGTACAACGGGTCGGTGGCGCGGATCGCGTTCGGCCCGGTCTCCACGGCCCGGGTCCGGCGGTGGCTCACCAACGGTGACTTCGACGTGCTGCACGTGCACGAGCCGCTCACGTTGAGCCTGTCGCTGTTGGCGGTGCTGTCCGCCCGTGGGCCGGTGGTGGCCACGTTCCACACGGCGATGACGCGGTCACGGGTGTTGGCGGCCGCGCAGGGTGTGCTGCAGATCGTCTTGGAGCGGATCACGGCCCGGATCGCGGTGAGCGCGTTGGCCCGCAAGGTGCAGGTCGAGCACATGGACGGCGGCGCGGTGGAGATCCCCAACGGGGTGGCGGTGGCCAAGTTCGCCGATGCCGAGCCGCTGCCCGGGTGGCCGGGGGAGTGCGCTGTGGGTTCTGGTGGCACGTTGGGCTTCCTGGGCCGTTTCACGGAGGCGCGGAAGGGGTTCCCGGTGCTGCGGGACGCTTTCGTGTCGATGGCCGAGACCCGTCCGGGGCTGCGGCTGCTGGTCGCGGGGCCGGGTGACCCCGACGACCTGTTTGACCAGTTTCCGTCGGCGCTGCACGACCGGGTGACCTTCCTCGGGCTGGTGTCGGAACCGGACAAGGCGCGGATGCTGCGCAGTGTGCACCTGTATGTGGCCCCGAACACGGGTGGCGAGTCGTTCGGGATGATCCTGACCGAGGCGCTGGCGGCGGGGACCACTGTCGTCGCGAGTGACCTGGACGCGTTCCGTCGGGTGCTCGACGGCGGACGGGCCGGGCGGCTCTTTCCCACAGGTGACGCGGTGGGGCTGCGCAACGCCCTGTCCGATCTGCTTGACGATCCGGACGGCCGGGCCGTGCTGAGCGCCTGCGGTGATCAGGTGGTCGTGAATTTTGACTGGCCGGTGGTTGCTCGCCGTGTTGTGGAGGTATACGCAGCAGCGATCGAGGCAACCGACGGGCGGGTCATCGACCAGGAATGGGTGGGGCTCGCTGAGCCGATGTGACGGATGGGGCCGCTGGTGACAGGGTGACCGGCGAGAACGCGCACAATCGGAGGAGAAACGGAGCAGCACTACGATGCCGCACATGTGGTGGGTGGTGGCCGCGAGTGTGGTCGTGGGGCTGGTCGCGGCGTACCTCATCTGGACCGCCGGCCGAGTGGAGCGGCTGCACGGCCGCGCGGAGCTGGCGGCGCGGGCGCTTGACGCCCACCTGTTGCGCCGGGCGGCGGCCGCCGCCGTGTTGGCGGAGCGGCGCTTCGGCGTCGAGCTGTACGCGGCGGCCCGGATCGCGCTCGACGCGCACCCCGACGAGCGCGAGGCGGCGGAGAACGACCTGACCCGTCAGCTGCGCTCGGTGGAGCTGGACCCGGCCGACCCGGACTGCACGGCGGTGATCGCGGCGAGCCGCCGGCTCGCGCTGTCCCGGCAGGTCCACACCGATCTGGTGCGGGACGCCCGGTCGGCACGCAGCCGGCCGCTTGTGCGGTTGTTGCGGATGGGGCGGGGTCGGGAGTGGCCGCGCTACTTCGACATCGACGACCCGACACTCGTCGTGCCCGCGGACGTCCCGGCGACCTGACCGGCCGGACCTCCACCCGGAGACGGCCGGTGGACCAGGCCCGGCGGCGCGCTGGTGACGACGGCCACAGGGCAGGCCACCGGGGGTCGGATTGGCTGTCGGAGTGGCGTTGCACCGGACGTAGCATTTCCGCTGCCACCTCCCCAGAGCACGTCCAAGGAGCGATGCCCCGTGTCCGACACCACCGCCTCGACCACAGGTACCGGTACCGCCCCCGTCGTCGGCACGGCCCGCGTGAAGCGCGGCATGGCCGAAATGCTCAAGGGCGGCGTGATCATGGATGTGGTCAACGCCGAGCAGGCCAAGATCGCCGAGGACGCCGGCGCCGTAGCCGTCATGGCGCTGGAGCGGGTACCCGCCGACATCCGCGCCCAGGGCGGGGTGTCCCGGATGAGCGACCCCGACATGATCGACGGGATCATCGCGGCGGTCTCCATCCCGGTGATGGCCAAGGCCCGCATCGGTCACTTCGTGGAGGCGCAGATCCTCCAGTCGCTCGGCGTCGACTACGTCGACGAGTCCGAGGTGCTGACCCCGGCGGACTACGCGAACCACATCGACAAGTGGGCGTTCACGGTCCCCTTCGTCTGTGGTGCGACAAACCTGGGCGAGGCGCTGCGCCGGATCACCGAGGGCGCGGCCATGATCCGCTCCAAGGGCGAGGCGGGCACCGGTGACGTCTCCAACGCCACCACCCACATGCGCAAGATCCGCCAGGAGATCCGTCGGCTCCAGTCGCTGCCCACCGACGAGCTCTTCGTCGCGGCCAAGGAGTTGCAGGCTCCGTACGAGCTGGTCAAGGAGGTCGCCGACAGCGGCAAGCTGCCGGTGGTGCTGTTCACCGCCGGCGGGATCGCCACCCCTGCCGACGCGGCGATGATGATGCAGCTCGGCGCGGAGGGTGTCTTCGTCGGCTCCGGCATCTTCAAGGCGGGCAACCCGGCGCAGCGGGCCGCCGCGATCGTCAAGGCCACCACCTTCCACGACGACCCGGACGTGCTGGCGAAGGTCTCGCGTGGGCTGGGCGAGGCGATGGTCGGCATCAACGTCGACGAGATCCCGCAGCCGCACCGCCTGGCCGAGCGCGGTTGGTGAGTAGGCAGTCGTTTCCGACGCTCGGGCGGCGCGAGTGCGCCGCCCGGCGTCCGTGACAGGTCGACGAGAGGATGCGGTGACATGAGCGACGTACCCGTCATCGGTGTGCTCGCCCTCCAGGGCGACGTACGCGAGCACGTCGCCGCGCTCGTCGAGGCCGGCGCGGACGCCCGCCCGGTGCGCCGGGCGCGCGAGCTGGACGAGGTGGATGGCCTTGTCATCCCGGGCGGCGAGTCCACCACCATCAGCAAACTCGCCGACATCTTCGAGCTGCGCGACCCGATCGACAAGCGGATCGCCGACGGCATGCCTGTGTACGGCTCCTGCGCCGGCATGATCATGCTGGCGACCGAGGTGCTCGACGGTCGACCCGACCAGCGGGGCTTCGCCGGTATCGACATGACAGTCCGGCGCAACGCGTTCGGCAGGCAGGTCGACTCGTTCGAGGCGCCGGTGGAGATCACCGGCGTGCCGGGGCAGCCGTTCCACGCGGTCTTCATCCGGGCGCCCTGGGTGGAGCGGGTCGGCCCGAACGTCGAGGTACTCGGGACGGTGACCGAGGGCCCGGCCGCCGACCGGATCGTGGCGGTCCGCCAGGGCAACCTGCTGGCCACCTCGTTCCACCCCGAGCTGACCGGTGACCTGCGCGTGCACGCGTACTTCGTGGAGCTGGTGCGCGCCGCCTCCTGAGCGGCGGCCTCGTGCCCCCGGGCGTGGTTTCCGCCCTTCGATTGTCGATCCCGGGATGATCCGACACCGCGACGGCGCCCCGGGCAGGTCCCGGGTGTGACATGCCGGGGTGTCACGTCGGTAAGATTGCCGCGGTTCGGCAGGGCCGTCGCCCGGCGCGGCAACTCCCCGCAGGGCCGATCGGCCGCCGGATCACCGGGTGCGGCGCGGATCGGTGCGGCAGTCGACGCAGGCGTGCAATGACAGACGGAGGTAGAAGATGTCCGGCCACTCAAAGTGGGCGACGACCAAGCACAAGAAGGCCGTCATCGACGCCAAGCGCGGCAAGATGTTCGCCAAGCTGATCAAGAACGTCGAGGTGGCCGCGCGGATCGGCGGCGGCGACCCCTCCGGTAACCCGACGCTCTACGACGCCATCCAGAAGGCGAAGAAGAGTTCGGTGCCGAACGACAACATCGACCGCGCCGTCAAGCGCGGCTCCGGCCTGGAAGCCGGCGGCGCCGACTGGCAAACCATCATGTACGAGGGGTACGGCCCGAACGGCGTCGCCATGCTCATCGAGTGCCTCACCGACAACCGGAACCGGGCGGCCACCGAGGTGCGCACCGCGCTGACCCGCAACGGCGGCTCGCTGGCCGACGCGGGCTCGGTGTCGTACATGTTCTCCCGCAAGGGCGTGGTGATCGTCCCCAAGGAGGGCACCAGCGAGGACGACGTCATGCTCGCCGTCCTCGACGCCGGTGCCGAGGAGGTCAACGACCTCGGTGAGGCGTACGAGGTGGTGTCCGAGCCGACCGACCTGATCGCCGTCCGCACCGCGCTTCAGGACGCCGGCATCGAGTACGAGTCGGCCGAGTCCTCCCTCATCCCCAGCATGAACGTGCCGCTGGACGAGGACGGCGCCCGCAAGATCTTCAAGCTGATCGACGTCCTCGAAGACTGCGACGACGTACAGAACGTCTACGCGAACTTCGACGTCAGCGACGACGTAATGGCCGCCGTAGACGCCTAACCCCGCGCCGCCCCCACGTCCCGCCGCGATCTTGCACTTTCTGCCCCGACGAAAAGGGCATTGATAGACATTTCGGCGACACAAAGTGCAAGATCGCCGCGGGGGAGTGGGGAGTGGGGAGTGGGGAGCGCGGGGATGTGTCGCCCGCTCGCTGAGCAGCACGCCGATCAAGGCTGGAACATCCGGGCGTCGGCGTCCGATCAGGACACCGACGCCCGCGCGGGCCAAACCCTCGGCTCAGCCGATCGTCTCCCGCTCCCGCCAGGCGGCGCGCAGGGAGGTCCGGCCGTTGGTCCGCAGCAGTGAACCCTCGTAGATCCGGGCGCCGGCGACCACGAACACGCCGGCGGCGACCAGCAGGATGGCCAGCGACACGATCGGCTCCCAGCCGGCCGCGTCGCCGGTGAAGAGCCGCAGCGGCATCGCCGTGGGCGACGAGACCGGCAGGTACGACAACACCCGCATCGCTGTCGTGTTGTCGTTCAGGAAGATCACGGCGAAGAACGGCAGCATGACGGCGAGCTGCACCGGAGTGGACACCCCTGCGATGTCCTCCTGCCGGTTGACCAGGGCTCCGGCCGCCGCCCACATCGCGGCCAGCAGCACGAAGCCGAGCAGGAAGAACGGCACGAACCAGCCGATCGCCGGGGCGAGCAGGGTGAGCAGGCCGCCGTTGTCGCCGATCTGCATGCCGATGACGGCCACGAGGGCGATGAGCACGATCTGCCCGAGCGCCAGGATGCTCCCGGCGAGCACCTTTCCGGCAAGCAGCGCCCGAACCGGCACGGCCGCGACAAGGATCTCCACGATCCGAGTCTGCTTCTCCTCGGTGACGCTCTGCGCGATCTGCAGGCCGAAGGTCTGCGAGGTGAGGAAGAAGACGAACGCGAAGATGAACGGCACCAGGAACGCCACCACCGGGTCGACCGCGTCGGGGTCGAGCAGCTGCACCGGCGGTGAGCTGCTCAGCGCCTGGACCACGCCGGTGGGGGCCTCGTCCATGGCGAGCACCTTCGGGCCGGCCACCACCGCGGCGTCCACGTCACCGTCGCGGACGGCCTGTTCGGCGGCACGGTCGTCGGCCACCACGCGGACGTCGAGGCCGGCGTCCCGCAGCGGACCTGCGGCCTCCTGGGTGACGGCGACGCTCTCCGGGCCGCCGGCGAACAGCGGCGGCAGGATCGTGCCGGCCGCCGCGATCAGCAGGAAGAAGAGCGTGCCGAACAGGAATGTGCGGTCGCGCAGTTTGACCCGGATCTCGCGTTCGGCGACCAGCCGGGTGGCCTGGGTGACGTTCACTGGGTGACCTCTCGGAAGATCTCGGTGAGCGAGGGGCTGACCGGACGGAAGGCGCGCACCGGGCCGCGGGCGAGGGCCGCGCGCAGCACCGGCTGCTCGTCGGCACCGGCCGGCAGGTCGAAGACCGCCCGCGGGCCGTCCAGCTCGACCATCGTGACGCCGGGCTGGTCGCGGACCCAGCCGGCGTCGGTCTCCACCACCAGTTCGAAACGAGGCGAGGTGTACGAGTCGCGCAGCTCCTTGCGGCTGCCGGCGGCCCGGATCACCCCGTCGCCGATGATCACCAGGTCGTCGCAGAGCCGTTCCACCACGTCGAGCTGGTGGCTGGAGAAGAGCACCGGCGCTCCGGCGGCGGCACGTTCGCGCAGCACGCCCAGCACCGTGTCGACGGCGAGGGGGTCGAGGCCGGAGAACGGCTCGTCGAGCACCAGCACGTCGGGGTCGTGCACAAGCGCGGCGGCGATCTGGGCTCGCTGCTGGTTGCCGAGCGACAGCGTCTCCAGCAGGTCGTCGCCGCGCTCGCCGAGCCCGACCCGCTCCAGCAGCGCGTCGGTGGAGCGCCGGGCGGCGGGGGCGTCCAGGCCGTGCAGCCGGCCCAGGTACGTCACCTGCTCCCGCGCGGTCATCTTGGGATAGAGGCCACGCTCCTCCGGCATGTACCCGAAGCGTGCGCGGTCCTGCCGGGTGAGCCGCCCGCCGCCCCAGCTCACCTCGCCGGCGTCCGGGGCGAGCACACCCAGGATGATCCGCATAGTGGTGGTCTTACCGGCGCCGTTGGCGCCGACGAAGCCGGTCATCCGGCCGGCGGCAACCTCGAAGGACACGTTTCTCAGTACCTGCCGGTCGCCGAAGCTGCGGTCGACGCCGTCCAGGCGGAGCGATCTGGTCACCCATCCACGCTAGATCCAGTACGTCGGCACGCCGTCCACCCGGCGGCGGAACCTGTTGGTCCCCCTTGCGACGGATGCCGGTCACCCGCCGGGCCGGACCACCCCGTTCTCGTACGCGAACACCACCGCCTGGACCCGGTCGCGTAGGCCGAGTTTGGCAAGCACGCGGCTCACATGTGTCTTCACCGTCGCCTCGCCCAGTTGCATGCTCGCGGCGATCTCCGCGTTGCTCGACCCGGCGGCGAGCAGCACCAGCACCTCCCGCTCGCGCGGCGTCAGCTCGCCCAGCGCGGCCTCGGCGCCCGGTCCGAGGTGGGCGGTGCCGGCCGGATCGCCGGGACGGGCGAATGTCGAGATCACCCGCCGGGTGATCTCCGGAGCGAGCAGGGCGTCGCCCCGGGCGAGCACCCGGATCGCGTCGACCAACTCCTCAGGTGTGCCGTTCTTGAGCAGGAAGCCACTGGCCCCGGCGCGCAGCGCCGCGAAGAGGTAGTCGTCGCGGTCGAAGGTGGTGAGGATGAGCACCGCTGGCGCGCCGGGCCCGGCGCCGGTGATCCGTGCGGTGGCCTCCAGCCCGTCCATGACGGGCATCTCCACGTCCATCAGCACCACGTCGGGGCGGGTGGCGCGGGCCATGGTGACGGCACGGCCGCCGTCGGCAGCCTCGCCGACCACCTCGATGTCGTCCTCCACCTCGAGGATGACCCGGAAGCCGGTGCGTACGAGGTGCTGGTCGTCGGCGAGCAGCACCCGGATCCTCTCGTCGGCGCCCGGCACGGCGTCACCCGCCACCGAGGTGCTCACGCCGACCATCCCGCACCGGCAGCCGCCCCGTCCCGGGTCGGTGCCTTCCCGCGCTGGGTCGGCGTCGCCTCGCTGCGGCCCGCGTCTGCCCGGGCATGCGGGTTCTCGCCCCGGCTCGGCACGTCCTCGTAAGGTGTGGACCCGGCGTCGGTTCGCGTCACGTCCGGCTCGTTGCCCGCGGGCAGGGGAAGTCGGGCGCGGACCCGCCAGCCACCGCTGGAGCGCCGGCCGGCCTCCAGGACGCCGTCCTGGGCGGCGACGCGTTCCCGCATGCCGATCAGGCCGAGCCCGTCGGTGACGGGGAGGTGCTTCCCGCCGTGTCCGTCGTCGCTCACGTCCAACTCGACCTCCCGTGCCAGGTAACGGATGCGTACGTCGAGCAGGCTGGCGCCGGCGTGCTTCAGCGTGTTGGTCACCGCCTCCTGCACCACCCGGTACGCGGTCTGGGACACCGACGCGGGAAGCGGAACCGGCTCGCCGTACACCCCGATGGTGGCCGTGAGGCCGGCGGCGCGGGCCCGTTCGATCAGCTCGTCGATGCGCTCGATGGTCCCGGCGGACGGCGGTGGGGAATCGGTGGCTCCGTCGGGGGCGCGCAGCACGCCGAGCATCCGGCGTAGCTCGTCGACGGCGGTGCGGGCGCTCTGCTCGATGGCGGTGAGCGCCGTGCGGGCCTTGCCCGGGTCGCGGTCGAACACCCGGCGGCAGGCGGATGCCTGCACCCCCATCACCGACACGTGGTGCGCGACCACGTCGTGCAGCTCCCGGGCGATGCGCACCCGTTCGCCGAACACCGCCCGCTCGCGGGACTCGGCCTGCGACCGGCGCAGCTCCTCGGCCTGGGTACGCAACTCGTGTTCGCGCCGCGCGGCCACCCAGGAGGTCTCACCGAAGAAGTACGCGAAACCGAAGTACAGGCCGTTGATCAGGACGCCGGTGACCATCGCGGCGAGCAGCGGCGGCACCGGCCCGACGGCGTTGGCGAAGGCGCCGGGCGGGATGTGCTCGATGCTCACCGCGTAGTAGACGCCCAGCCAGGCGAACATCGTGACGATCACGCCGATGCGCAGCCGGCGGGCCAGCCGGCGATCCTGTCCCCAGGCGCCGACGGTGTAGAGAGCGCAGAACAGCGCCCACGAGGAGAGCTGCGTCTCCGGCGCCGACCGGGCCTGCGCGGCGATGAACGCCGCCGAGACGACAAGCAGGGTGGCGGCCGGCCAGCGTCGTCGCCAGATCAGCGGCAGGGTCACCGCTACGGTCCAGAGCAGCTGCTCCGGCCCGGACGGTGGCGGGCCGAGCAGGAACGCACCGGTGCTGCGGGCCAGGGTGAGACTCACCAGGGCCAGCAGGGTCACGCCCAGTCCGATCCAGAGGTCGATCCGGCCCTGCTCCGGCGTCGGACCCGGGCGGCGCCATCCGTCACGCTGTGCCACGGTCATCCGGGAACGATGCCACGTCACCCGCCGCGTCCGCTAACCGGACAGGGCGAAGGTGACCTGGTCAGGCCTGTGTGCTGTGGCTCCTTCGCGTCGGCGCGCGGCGGCCCGGCGCGGAGTCCGCGCCGGGCCGCCGTGTCCGGATCAGCTCACGCCGTCTGGCGGCGGGCCTTGATGGCGGTGTCGATCAGGTCCGAGACCAGCACCACCGCCGAGCCCACCGCGATGACAGCCCCGAGGATGTTCGTGTTCTCCGGCTCGGCCAGCCAGCTCAGGCGGTCGGCCAGGGCCGGGTTGAGCAGCCGGTCGGAGAGCGCCAACCAGATCACCGGCACCGTGAACGCAAAGTTGAGCAGGGCCTTCACCCCGAACAGGGCCCAGTTCCAGCGCCCGATCCGGTACTTGACGATCTCGAACACCAGGCTGGCGACCAGCACCGCGATCAGCGCCGGCAGCCAGAACGACCAGAGCGCCGGGTCGAGGATCGGGATGTTGCGGCCATCGGGCTCGTTCACCCAGGACCGGTAGTGCTGGATGGGCAGGTAGCCGATTGTCACCACCAGCATGACAACCGAGGCGATGGTGTCGGCGAGGGAGACGTCCTTGTGTGCGGGGACGTCGGGCAGTTTGTCGACGTTCCAGTCGGGCAGGTCGGCGGCGGGTTGGGAGCGGTCGATGAGCGCGAAGGTCAGGGTGAGCCAGAAGGCGATCTGCACGGCAACCTGTATGGCGGTGCCGATGCCGCTCCCGATGGCCCCGAAACCCTTGCCTTCGGCCACCTCGACGATGGCGACGATCGCGCCGACGAGCGCCGGGATGAAGCTGAGCAGCAGCTTCAGCAGCCGCAGCCAGACCAGGTAGTAGGTCGGGCCGATGAGTTGCAGCCGACGGTCGGCGTACTGGGCGGCCAGCAGGTCCGGGTTGCCCAGCTCGGTGAGCACCGCCCGCTCGGCGGTGGTGGCGTCCTGGCCGCCGTCGGTCCGGTCCTCGATCATGTCCTGGATCGAGGCGCGCAGCTCTGTGGCGATCTCGTCGCGGCGCTGGGCGGGCACCGATCGCAGGGTGGCGGCGAGATAGCGGTCGGTCAGGGTGTTCATCGGTCCACTCCTTGGATCAGCCCGGTGATGGAGGTCTGTACGGCGGCGAGGTCGTCCAGGAGCCGGTTCAGCATCGACTCGCCCTCGTCGCTGGTCCGGTAGAACTTGCGCGGCCGGCTCTCCTCGGTGTTCCACTCGCTGGTCAGCAGGCCCTGGTCTTCCAGCCGGCGCAGCAGCGGGTAGAGCGTGTTGGCGTCCACCGGGAAGCCGTGGTCGGTGAGCCGTTGCAGCAGTGCGTAGCCGTAGTCCGGCTGGCGCAACGCCACCAGGCTGGCCACCACGACGGTGCCTCGACGCAACTCCTGTAGGTGCGTCCGTAGAACGTCCTCGCTAACCATGCGTCACACCATACTGTGTGCCACACACTGTTGTCTACGCCCATAACGTTGTGCCGGCTCGGCGGCTCGCGGGGGATCCCTGGTCGGCTGGTGTGATGGTCGCCCTTTGCTCTGCTTCAACCCACGCAACAGGTAAGCGCCGTCCCTGGTGCGCCGGGTGAAGCAGAGCAAAGGGCGCGCGGCAGTGACCCGGCTCCGGCCGGTGCCGGGAGCGGGTTGGTGGAGGTGTGTGCGCGGGCGCGCTACTCGAAGCGGGACACGTCTCCCGCGCCCCGGCGCAGGATCTCCGGCTCGGGCCCGGACAGGTCGATCACCGTCGTCGGGTCCTTGCCGCACTCGCCGGCGTCGAGGACCGCGTCGACCTGGTGGTCGAGCCGTTCCTTGATCTCCCAGCCCTGGGTCATCGGCTCCTCGTCGCCGGGCAGGGTCAGGGTGCTCGACACCAGCGGCTCACCCAGCTCGGCCAGCAGCGCCTGGGTCACCGTGTGCCGGGGTACGCGAACACCGACGGTGCGCTTGCGGGGATGCATCATCCGGCGCGGCACCTCCCGGGTGGCCGGCAGGATGAACGTGTAGCTGCCCGGGGTGGACGCCTTCACCAGGCGAAAGACCGAGTTGCTGATCTGCACGAACTGGCCGAGCTGCGCGAAGTCCCGGCAGACGAGAGTGAAGTGGTGCCGGTCGTCGAGGTGACGGATCTGCCGGATCCGGTCAAGCCCGTCCTGGTTGCCCAGCTGGATGCCGAGCGCATAGCAGGAGTCCGTCGGGTAGGCGATCAGCCCGCCGCCGCGGATCAGGTCGGCAACCTGGCCGATGATGCGGGGCTGCGGGTTTTCCGGGTGTACGTCGTAGTACCTCGCCATCCTCCGAGCCTAGGCCCACCCGGGGCGATGAGGGGCAGTGGGAGTTGGCGACGAGGAGACGCGGACCACCCTCGGCGCGGACGGTGGAGCCGCCGAGATCACCTCGGTAGGGTAGGTGCCGGTCGGCTCCGACCACCTAGATCCACACCGCCGGGGGGCGCCAGGCATGGCTGATTCGTTCGCGCATCTGCACGTGCACACCGAGTATTCGATGCTCGACGGGGCGGCCCGACTCAAGGACCTGTTCGCCGAGGCCAACCGGCTGGGCATGCCAGCGGTGGCGATCACCGACCACGGCAACATGCACGGCGCGAACGACTTCTACAACCAGGCGATGGCCGCCGGGATCACCCCGATCCTGGGCGTCGAGGCGTACGTGGCGCCGGAGTCGCGCTATCACAAGGCGCGGGTCAAGTGGGGTCGGCCGGAGCAGAAGAGCGACGACGTCTCCGGTAACGGCGCGATCACCCACAAGACGATGTGGGCGAAGAACGCCCAGGGGCTCAAGAACCTGTTCACCCTCAACTCGCGGGCGTCCATGGAGGGGCACTACGTCAAGTGGCCCCGGATGGACATGGAGCTGATCGCCGAGCACGCCGAGGGCATCATGGCCACCACCGGCTGCCCGTCCGGCGCCGTGCAGACCCGGCTTCGGCTGGGTCAGTTCGACGAGGCGCTCAAGGTCGCCGCGAGCTACCAGGACATCTTCGGCAAGGACAACTACTTCCTGGAGATCATGGATCACGGCCTCTCCATCGAGAGCCGGGTCCGTGAAGGGCTCACCGAGATCGCCCGCAAGCTCGACATCCCGCCGGTGGTCACCAACGACTCGCACTACACGCACGAGGCGCAGGCCACGGCGCACGACGTGCTGCTCTGCGTGCAGACCGGCAGCAACATCGACGACCCGAACCGGTTCCGCTTCGAGGGCGGCGGCTACTTCGTCAAGAGTGCCGACCAGATGCGCGCGGTCGACTCGTCGGAGCTGTGGCAGCAGGGCTGCCGCAACACCCTGCTGGTCGCCGAGAAGGTCGACCCGAAGGGCATGTTCGAGTTCCACAACCTGATGCCGCGCTTCCCGGTGCCCGACGGCGAGACCGAGGAGTCCTGGTTCCGCAAGGAGACCTTCGCCGGCCTGGCTCGCCGCTACCCGAACGGCATCCCGGAGGGGCACGTCGTCCAGGCCGAGTACGAGCTGGGCGTCATCAACCAGATGGGCTTCCCGTCGTACTTCCTCGTGGTCGCCGACTTCATCCAGTGGGCGAAGAACCAGGGCATCGCGGTGGGTCCGGGCCGTGGTTCCGCCGCCGGCTCGCTTGTCGCGTACGCGTTGGGCATCACCGACCTGGACCCGATCCAGCATGGCCTGATCTTCGAGCGGTTCCTCAACCCCGAGCGCGTCTCGATGCCGGATGTCGACATCGACTTCGACGAGCGTCGGCGCGGCGAGGTGATCAAGTACGTCACCGACAAGTGGGGTGAGGACAAGGTCGCCCAGATCGCCACCTTTGGCACGATCAAGGCGAAGGCCGCGATCAAGGACTCGGCCCGGGTCCTCGGGTTCCCGTACGCGGTGGGCGACCGGATCACCAAGGCGATGCCGCCAGCCGTGATGGGCAAGGACATCCCGCTCACCGGCATCTTCGACCCGAAGCACCCCCGCTACGCCGAGGCCGGCGAGATCCGTGGCCTGTACGAGTCGGACCCCGACGTCCGCAAGGTCATCGACACCGCCAAGGGCATCGAGGGGCTGATCCGGCAGACGGGTGTGCACGCGGCCGGCGTCATCATGTCCGCCGAGCCGATCATCGAGCACATCCCGTTGATGCGCCGCGACGCCGACGGGGCGATCATCACGCAGTTCGACTACCCGACCTGCGAGTCGCTCGGGCTGCTGAAGATGGACTTCCTCGGCCTGCGCAACCTGACGATCATCGACGACGCGGTCAAGAACATCGAGCTCAACCACGGCACGAAGCTCGACCTGCTGGGGTTGCCGTTGGACGACCCGGCCGCGTACGACCTGCTGGCCCGTGGCGACACCCTCGGCGTGTTCCAGCTCGACGGTGGGCCGATGCGGTCGCTGCTGCGGTTGATGAAGCCTGACAACTTCGAGGACATCTCCGCCGTCCTGGCGCTGTACCGGCCCGGTCCGATGGGCGTCGACTCGCACACCAACTACGCGCTGCGCAAGAACGGCCTCCAGGAGATCACCCCGATCCACCCGGAGCTGGAGGAGCCGCTGCGGGAGATCCTGGCGCCCACCCACGGCCTGATCGTCTATCAGGAGCAGGTGCAGCGCGCCGCGCAGATCCTCGCCGGCTACACGCTCGGCCAGGCGGACCTGCTGCGCCGGGCGATGGGTAAGAAGAAGAAGGAGATCCTCGACAAGGAGTTCATCCCGTTCCGGGACGGCTGCCGCGAGCGCGGCTACTCCGACGAGGCGATCCAGGCGGTGTGGGACGTCCTGGTGCCGTTCGCCGGGTACGCCTTCAACAAGGCACACTCCGCCGCGTACGGTCTGGTGTCCTACTGGACGGCGTACCTCAAGGCGCACTACCCGGCCGAGTACATGGCAGGGTTGTTGACCTCCGTCGGCGACGACAAGGACAAGATGGCGCTCTATCTGTCCGAGTGTCGCCGGATGCGCATCCAGGTGCTTCCGCCGGATGTGAACACGTCGGCGGGGCCGTTCACCCCGGTCGGCAAGGACATCCGCTTCGGCCTGGCGGCGGTGCGCAACGTCGGCGCGAACGTGGTCGCCTCGATCATGCGGTGCCGCCAGGAGAAGGGCGACTACACCGACTTCTACGACTTCCTGTCCAAGGTGGACGCGGTGGTCTGCAACAAGAAGACGATCGAATCGCTGATCAAGGCGGGCGCGTTCGACTCGATGGAGCACCCGCGCAAGGGCCTGCTCGCGGTCCACGCGGACGCCATCGACGCGTACGCCGACGTGAAGCGCAAGGAGGCGGTCGGCCAGTACGACCTCTTCGGCGCCGGCTTCGGTGACGCCGACACCGGCAGCACGACTGTGATGCCTGTCATCGGTGACAGCGAGTGGGACAAGCGCGACAAGCTGGCCTTCGAGCGCGAGATGCTCGGCCTGTACGTCTCCGACCACCCGCTGTTCGGCTTGGAGCACATCCTCGGCGCGGCGGCCGACACGACGATCGCGTCCCTCGCCGAGGACGGCGCGGTGCCCGACGGGGCGGTGGTCACCCTCGCCGGCATCCTCTCCGGAGTGCAGCGGCGGGTCACCAAGCAGGGGCGCGCCTGGGCCTCTGCGACTCTGGAGGACCTGGCCGGTGGGGTGGAGACGCTGTTCTTCCCCAACACCTACGAGGTGATCGGGCAGTACATCGCCGAGGACGCCATCGTGGTGGTCAAGGGTCGTGTGGACCGCCGCGACGACACCCCACGGATCATGGCGATGGACATGTCCATGCCGGACGTCAGCACAAGCGCCACCAACAAGCCCGTCACCCTCACCATCCCGGTGCACCGCTGCACGCCGCCGCTTGTGGAGAAACTCAGGGAGACCCTTGTGCTGCACCCCGGGGACACCGAGGTGCACGTCAAGCTGCTCAACGGCGGTCGCACCACCACGCTGCGGCTGGGGCCGTTCCGGGTGGCGGCGACCACCGCGCTGATGGGTGACCTGAAGAGTGTCCTCGGCCCGGCCAACGTGACCTGACCGCGCTGCGGCCCGGCCGACGTTCGGCCGGGCCGCGCACGGCCGTCTGGTTCATCCCCGGTCGGGGGCCGCGATCTCGCGCAGCTGGCCGTCGGCCAGCCGCAGCCAGCGCTGCACGCCGATCTCGGCGAGGAACCGTTCGTCGTGGCTGACCACGACAAACGCCCCCTGGTACGCGCTAAGCGCGCTCTCCAGTTGGGCGACGCTTACCAGGTCCAGGTTGTTCGTCGGCTCGTCGAGCAGCAGCAGTTGCGGCGCCGGTTCGGCGCAGAGCACACAGGCCAGGGTGGCGCGCAGCCGCTCACCGCCGGAGAGCACCCCAACGGGCAGGTTCACCCGGGTGCCCCGGAACAGGAACCGGGCGAGCAGGTTCATCCGCTTGGCGTCCGGCAGGCTCGGCGCGTACGCGGCGAAGTTCTCCGCCACCGTACGGTCGAGGTCCAGCAGGTCCAGCCGCTGCGACAGGTACGCGATCCGCCCGTCGGCCCGGCGGATGTCGCCTCCTGCCGCTTCGAGGTCACCGTTGACGAGGCGCAGCAGTGTCGACTTGCCGACGCCGTTCGCGCCGGTCAGCGCGATCCGCTCGGGCCCCCGGATCACCAGGTCGGCGCCGTCGCCTCCGAACAGGTCCCGGTCGTCGAAGCGGGCCCGCATCCCTGTACCGGAGAAGAGGGTGCGTCCGCCCGGGACTGTGGTGTCCGACAGGTCTACGACGATCTGGTCGTCCTCGCGGAGCGCCCGGCCGGCCTCGTCGAGCCGGGACTTGGCCTGGCCGAGTCGGGCCGAGTGCGTCTCCTGCGCCTTGCCCGCTGACTCCTGCGCACTGCGCTTGAGCCCGCCGGCCACGATCCGGGCCAGGCCGGCGTTCTTCAGGTTCTTGGCGGCGTTGCTGGCCCGCCGGTCGGCGCGCTCCCGGGCCTGCTGCATCTCGCGCTTTTCCCGCTTGACCTCCTGCTCGGCGTTGCGCAGGTTGCTCTCGGCCACCTCCCGCGCCGCCTGCACCGCCTCCGTGTACGCGGTGAAGTTGCCCCCGTACCAGTGGATCTCGCCCCGGTCCAGTTCGGCGATGCGGTCCATCCGGTCCAGCAGTTCCCGGTCGTGGCTGACCAGCAGCAGACACCCGGTCCAGTCGGTCAGCACGTCGTAGAGCGTGTGCCGGGCCTCCAGATCCAGGTTGTTGGTGGGTTCGTCGAGCAGCAGCACGTCCGGGCGTCGAAGCAGTTGCGCCGCCAGGCCGAGGGAGACGACCTGGCCACCGGAGAGGGTGTGCAGCCGCCGGTCGAGCGACAGCTCGCCCAGGCCGAGGCGGTCCAGCTCGGCGCGGGTGCGCTCCTCGATGTCCCAGTCGTCGCCGATGGTGGCGAAGTGGTTTTCGCTGGCGTCGCCGGCCTCGATGGCGTGCAGCGCGGCGATCCGCTCGGCGACGCCGAGCACTTCGGCCACGGCCAGGTCACCGGCCAGGGGCAGGGTCTGCGGGAGGTAGCCGAGCACGCCGTCGACGGTGACGCTGCCGCCGCCGGGGGGCAGTTCCCCGGCGATCAGCCGCAGCAGCGTGCTCTTGCCGGCGCCGTTGGGCGCGACCAGGCCGGTACGACCGCCGGGCACGGTGAAGGACAGGTCCGAGAAGACAGGGGTGTCGTCCGGCCAGGAGAAGGACAGGTTGGAGCAGACGATGAAAGCGTCAGACATGCGAGTGACCTCAGAGGGTGGGGTGGGCGCGCCAGAGCCGCCCGACGACAACCGGGACCGATGGAACGACGACATGGCCACGGCGGCTGCGCGTACGCGCCGAACGGTGGCCGAACACGTCCGGTCTCACCCGGAGATGTCGTCGTCACCCGCCATGTCTGGTCTCCCTGGTCGTACCGCTAACCCAACTCCGCGAAGTCTAACAACGGATCTTCGCCCCGCCACCGCTTTAGGTTGCAGCGCTCCGTGTATAGGTCAGACTATAGTTGGTTCCATGTCGAATGAGCCGCCACGTCGCTGGGCGATCAGGACGACAACGGATGTCCGCGACTGGTTGCGATCCCTGCGTCAGGCCGACCCCGCGACATACCGGTCTGTCAACGTGGCGATCGACATGCTCGCGGAAACCGGTCCGGGACTGGGGCGCCCGCTGGTTGACACCCTCAGGGGTTCGACAATCAGCAATCTCAAGGAACTGCGACCGAGGTCGGGAAGGGACGTCGCGGTTCGTGTGCTGTTCGTCTTCGATCCATGGTCCCAGGCCGTGCTGCTGGTGGCCGGTAACAAGGCAGGAGATTGGAATCGCTGGTACGAGAACGCGATTCCGGTCGCTGAGATCGCGTACGAGGGCTGGCTTGCCTTCGAGAGGAAACGGAGGGAGGGCTGATGAGCGACTTCCACGACTGGAATGACATCCGGGCTGAGTTGCACGACGGGGACGATGAAGCGCTCGACGGAGAACGTGCCCGTACCGAGGCGTGGATCAGCGCGTTCCACCTTGCCGAAGAGCGGAAGCGGCTGGGCCTGACCCAGCGGCAGGTGGCCGAGCTGATGGGTGTCACTCCCGGCCGAATCAGCCAGATCGAAAACGGCGATCTGGAGGCCAACGAGGTCGCGACGCTGAGCCGATATGCACGAGCGCTCGGCGCCCGCATGCGGATCATCTTCGACTACGGAGACGACCTTCGTCAGATCGCCTGACCTGTCGGCGACCTCGGCAGCAAGGTGCCGGCCGGCAACCAGGACGCCGATCAGCGGGGTCGGTATTCGACCTCGGGGCGGCCGGGGGTGCCGTAGCGAGGGCTGCGGACCACCCGGCCGACGGTCGCCAGATATTCCAGGTAGCGGCGGGCGGTCACCCGGGAGATGCCTGTCGACGCGCTGACCTCGGTCGCCGACAGCCCTGCCCCGCGGGTCACGTCGGCCAGCGCGGCGCGTACCCGATCGAGGGTCTGTGCGTCGAGGCCCTTGGGCAGGCTGTGCCCGGCGGTGCCGCGCAGGGTGGCGAACATCTGGTCCACCTCGTGCTGGGCAGCCACCTCACCGTCGGCGAGCGCCTGGGCGCGGTAGTCGGCGTAGCGTTCCAGCTTGTCCCGGAACGCGGCGAACGTGAACGGCTTGAGCAGATAGTGCGTCACCCCGAGGGACACCGCCGTCCGCACCACCGCGAGGTCCCGCGCGGACGTCACCGCAAGCACGTCGACGCTGCTGCCGGCCGCGCGCAGCGCCCGGCAGACGTCCAGGCCGTGCAGGTCGGGCAGCCGAAAATCGAGGAGTACGAGGTCCACGTCGTCGCCGCCGCCCGCGCGCAGCGCCGCCATCGCCGCCCGCGCGGTGTGCGCCACCCCGACCACCACGAAACCGGGAACCCTCTCGGTGTACGCGGTGTGCGCCTCGGCCAGCAGTGGCTCGTCCTCGACGACAAGGACCCGGATGTCGGTCATCGGCGTGCCCCGACGATCGGTAGGCGGACGGTGAACACGCTGCCGCCGTCGTCCGAGCGGCCCACATCGGAGCTGCCTCCGTGGCGACGGACCACCTGCCCGATCAGGGCCAGACCGAGGCCCCGGCCGGCGCTCTTCTTGGTGGACCAGCCGCGCCGGAAGGCGTCCGCCACCCGCTCGGGGGCCAGCCCGGGGCCGCTGTCGGCGACCCGTACGACAAGCTCGTCGTCGACCTCGCCGACGAAGACCCGCACCCGGCGCGGCGCGGGCGTGCCGGCCACCGCCTCCAGGGCGTTGTCGACGAGGTTGCCGACCACTGTGAGCAGGTCTCCGGTGGGCAGAGGGCTGTCGTCGAGGCGGCAGTCCGGCTCGATCACCAGGTCCACGCCGCGTTCGCCGGCCTGCGCCGACTTGCCGAGCAGCAGCGCGGCCAACGCCGGCTCGGTCACCGCGCCGACCACCCGGTCGGTCAGTTGCTGGGCGAGGGCCAGGTCCCGGGTGCCGAGCCGGACGGCCTCCTCGGTACGCCCCAACTCCACAAGGGTGAGCACTGTGTGCAGCCGGTTGGCCGACTCGTGGGTCTGTGCCTGCAACGCCTCGGTAAGCGCGCGGACCGAGTCCAGCTCGCTGGCCAGGGTGCGCAGCTCGGTCTGGTCGCGCAGGGTCAGCACGGTGCCGAGGGTCGCGCCCTCGAAGCGGGTGGTCCGCTGGTTGGCCACGAGCACCCGGTCACCGGCGAGGACGGGCTCGTCGCGGGCGTCCCGCTGGGAGCCGAGCAGCTCGGCGACCGCCGGCGGCAGGTCGATCCCGGCGACCGGCTTGTCGGTCACGGGCGTGTTCGCGTCGAGGCCCAGCAGCCGGCGCCCCTCGTCATTGATCAGGGCCACCCGCCGGTCGGTGGTCAGCACCACGAGACCTTCGCGCACCGAGTGCAGGACCGCGTCGTAGTACTCGTACATCCTTGTCATCTGGGCCGGGCCGAGGCCGTGCGTCTGGCGGCGCAGCCGGCGGCTGAGCAGCCACGAGCCGGTCGCGGCGAGGGCGAGCGCCGGTGCGGCCACACCGAGCAGCACCGGCAACTGGCCGAGCAGCTTGCGGTTGATCGCACGGGTGGTGATGCCCACCGAGACCAGACCGACGATGCCCCGCTGCCCGTCGTACACCGGAACGACAGCGCGCACCGACTCGCCGAGCGTGCCGACGTTGACTGTGGTGAAGGGGTGGCCCGTCAGGGCGGGCCCGATCTCCCCGACGAACGGCTGGCCGATCAACTCCCGGGTGGGGTGCGAGAAGCGGGTCCGGTCGGGGGCCATCACCACCACGAAGTCGGTGCCCGTCGCCAGCCGCGTCGACTCGGCGTACGGCTGGAGGATGCTTGCCGGGTCGGCGGTCGTGAGGGCCGCGCGGACGTCGGGGGAGCGGGCCACGGTCTGCGCCACCGCGAGGACCTCCTCCTGCGCGGCCTGGCGGGAGTCGCTGCGGGCCAGCCAGAACGCGCCCGCCGCGCCGGCCAGCACCAGAAGCGTCACCACCATCGCCTGGAGGGCGAAGAGTTGCCCCGCGATGCTCCACTGGCGTCGGGCCACCCCCACCACCTCCTGAATTTTCGCGGTGAACAGAATGACCGCAAGGCTGTCAACGGGTGAGATGCGCTTCACATTGTCGACATGGACACCACCGACTCCACCACCACACCGGCGCCGCCGGTCCGCCGGGACCGTACCCGGTATCTCTACCTGGCCGTCATCGTGGCCGTGCTCGCCGGCATCGTTGTCGGCCTGGTCGCGCCCGAATTCGGCAAGGAACTCAAGCCGATCGGCACCGGCTTCGTCAACCTGATCAAGATGATGATCAGCCCGGTCATCTTCTGCACAATCGTGCTGGGTGTCGGCTCCGTTCGGCAGGCCGCGAAGGTCGGCAAGGTCGGCGGCCTCGCCCTCGGCTACTTCCTCACCATGTCGACAGTCGCCCTCGCCATCGGCCTGGTGGTCGGCAACCTCATCCACCCCGGCTCCGGCCTGGACCTCGGTGCGGACCTCGCCGGTGCGGGCAAGGCCGCCGCCGGTGACGAGGCCGGCGGTACGGCGGACTTCCTGCTCGGGATCATCCCGACCACGCTGCTCTCCGCGCTCACCGAGGGCGAGGTGCTCCAGACCTTGCTTGTCGCCCTGCTTGTCGGCTTCGCCGTGCAGGCCATGGGCCGTCGTGGCGAGCCGGTGCTCAGCGCCATCACCGTCATCCAGCGGGTCGTGTTCAAGGTGCTCGCCATGATTATGTGGCTGGCGCCGGTCGGCGCGTTCGGCGCCATGGCGGCAGTGGTCGGTGCCACCGGCGTGGACGCCCTCAAGAGCCTCGCGCAGATCATGCTGGGCTTCTACGCGACCTGCCTGATCTTCGTGCTGGTGGTCCTCGGTGCGCTGCTCTGGTTCATCGCCCGGATCTCGATCTTCTCGCTGCTGCGCTACCTGGGCCGGGAGTTCCTGCTGATCCTGTCCACCTCCTCGTCGGAGTCGGCGCTGCCGCGGCTCATCGCCAAGATGGAGCACTTCGGGGTGAGCAAGCCTGTCGTCGGCATCACAGTGCCCACCGGGTACTCGTTCAACCTGGACGGCACGGCGATCTATCTGACCATGGCGTCGCTGTTCATCGCCGACGCGCTCGGCAAGCCGCTGTCGGTAGGCGAACAGATCTCGCTGCTGCTGTTCATGATCATCGCGTCCAAGGGTGCCGCCGGGGTCACCGGCGCCGGGCTCGCCACGCTCGCCGGTGGGCTTCAGTCGCACCGCCCGGATCTCGTCGACGGGGTCGGGCTGATCGTCGGCATCGACCGGTTCATGTCCGAGGCGCGGGCGTTGACCAACTTCGCCGGCAACGCCGTGGCGACGGTGCTTGTGGGGACCTGGACCGGCGAGTTCGACAGGGAGCGCGCGACCGCCGTGCTGCGCGGCGACGACCCGTTTGACGAGGCCACAATGCTCGACGAGCACGACGACGAGGCGGAGTCGGGCGCCCGGCGGGCCACCGACGAGCCGGCGGCGCCGGTAGGCGCACCGGCCTGAGTGGCGATCAGCAACCTTCCGGGGGTCGCGTTGGCGCGACATCCGGCGCAGAAGAAGTGTCGGGTTGGTCGGGCTCGGTAGCACCCGGCGGGTTAATGGCCGCCTCTCCAATGCGGGGAGGTGGCCATTTTGCTGTCATAAAGCAGCTGTGTGCACCCGGATAAAGGGCGACGCGGGCGAATTGTGATCAGGAATAGGAAATTCCAGTCTTCTCTTCCGGTTACACGACCGGCACCACCTGGTCACCCAGCGCCACGAACCCGTTGCGAACGGCGCGTTGACAAGCCGGAAAAAGCTTGACAGGGTCTGTATACAACGAAGATCATCTGATGTTCTTTGGCTTCGACCATTCCGGGAGACCACATTTATGCGGCAAAAACCTATTGCCCTGACGCTTGGCATGTCATTGATCCTGTCCGCCGGGTTGGCGGCTAACGGTTCCGCTGCGGGCGCCGCCGGCGCGGGAGCGGCAAGCGTCGGCCAGGAGCGCTTCCAGCCGGGCGTCACCTACGACCTGTCGGTGACCGACGCCGAGCGCGACGCCATCCACGCCGAAGTCGAGGCGTTGGCGGGACGCGTCAGCAGCGCGCGGGCGGGAGACGGCACCTACAACCCGCTCACTCTGGTCGGGGCGATGCTGGACGGGTCGAGCTACGACTCCATCTCCCGGGGCGGCACGGCCGCGACGACGTACCCCTTCCCGGTCAGCAACACCGCGGCCAACCAGAACGAGTACGACCGCAAGGTCGCCAAGCTCGCCTGGGTGGTCAAGCTGGCCACCGACCTGGGTTTCCCGGTTGTCGTGCAACGTCAGGCCGACAAGTACGTCTACGCCGAGATCGGTGACCCGGACGCCCCAGAAATGATCATGGCGTTGAGTCACCTGGACTCGCCGACGTCGTCCGTCTCGGCCGCCCAGCTGGCGCGCTGGCGGGACGCCGATGGCAACCTCGGCACTCCTGGCGCCTACCACTCGCCCTACATCAAGGACGGCTGGGTCTACGGGGCGGGCATCCAGGACGACAGCGGCCCGACGCTCGCGACGCTGCTCGCGGCCAAGGCGCTTCTCCAGGCGGGGCTGCCTCTCGACCGTCGCGTCCGCATCGTGATGGGAATCTACGAGGACGGCGGTCCCGGCACGCCCACGGCGGCGAACACCGCCGCCTTCCAGTCCATCCCGTACAACGCGAACCCGAGCTTCTACGACAACTGGGCGTACAAGAACCTCAACCGGGAGGAGATGCCGATTGCGGCGTACACTTCCGACTCGCGGTTCCCGGTCATCGTTGGTAACTCCGGCTCGGTGACCCCGGCGGTGTCGATGAGCCTGGCGGCGGACAGCGCCAAGGCCTTCCGGCTGACGGCTGCCACGGCCGGCGTCACCCTGCGCGAAGGCGACCCGACCCTCAAGGACATCGCCTACGGCAGCACCACGCAGATCGCCTCACGGGCCATCTTCACCCTCGACGTGGCGGGCGCCAGCTCCGCCGAGCGCGACAGGTTCGTGTCGGCGGTCACCGCTGCCGCGACCACGAAGGGTTGGCTCCCGGCTGCTCCCGGCACCACGCCCAAGGTGCAGGCCACGATCACCGGCGACTCGCTCACGCTGGAGATCAACACTGATGTGGCGATGGAGATGCCGACCCCGCAGTACGGCAAGAACGCCGTCGTGTGGGGGATGTCCCTCATCTCCCAGGGACTCGGCGCCGTGGGAGGCACGACCGCCGACCTGCAACTGAAGAAGGCCGCCGACGGCATCAGCGACCTGTTCTTCCGCGACGGTGTCGAGGGCGAAGCCTATATCGGTAAGTACATGGGCATCCCCGCGAACCTGTTGCGCAACCCGAGCAACGGCACGCCGAACCTGACCTTCGCCCTCATGGCGAACATCAACTCGGAAACCCCGACGAGCTTCTACACGGACTCCTCCGGAAACCTCAGCATGCCGATGTACGTGCGCAGCATGCACCTCACCGCGGCTGACTCCAGCCAGGCAACGGCAGCGGCCACTGCCGCCTTCCAGGCGAAGGGGTTCGCCATCGGCAACCTCGGCTCGCCCATTGGCGCCGGGTTGTACGTCACTCACGACAACCCGCTGACGGCCCTTCAGTTCGGGAGCTACCAGGCCTCGATCAACCGCAGCCCGCAGCAGTTCCCGGATCCGTACTCCCTCATGGACGTCACCTATCCGCAGGGCACGACCGGTGGCACCCTGGCCAGCAACTTCCGCAACAAGATGACAGCCTTCGGCGCCGTCATCCCGGGTAACGAGCGCTGGTGGCACACGGCCAACGAGCGGATGAAGGTCGACTCGGCTGTGCAGATGACCAAGATCATGGCCGATGGCATGGCGGAGATGGCCCGGTACACCGGGCCCGCTGGCGCCAACTTCATGTGGGCGGACATGCCAGGGCTCAACGCCGACCGGTCGGACCTCGACCTGCTCGACGTGACGATCGGAACCTACAAGGACGCGTCGGGCGCTGTCGGCGCGAACCAGCTGGGTGGCCAGGCTCTGCTCGGCGCCACCTCGTTCAACATCCCGATGTGGAACGGGCGCGGCAACTCGGCCCCGACGGCGGCGGCCTTCGCGCTGGGCCACGAACCGGGAGGGGTCTACCTGCCCCTGACCGACCCCGAATTCCAGACCAGCACCTACGTGGCGCCGATGCGTCTGGAGTTCAAGGTCGAGCGCCCCGGCCACATGTCGGACGCGGCGTGGGCGAAGTTCGTCGCCGGCGGTTACGGCGACTTCCGGTTCAACATTCTCGTCGGCGGCCAGGTCGTGCCGCTTGCCGTTCCCGCGGGGCAGAGTGCGGACAAGTACTTCTCCTCACGCATCTCGGCAACCAACCCCAACGCCATCTACCTGGCGGTGAACCTCGCGATCACCGACGCGCCGTACGCCGGGGTGCAGGCCAAGCTCGCGGATTCCAAGAAGGACCTGTACAAGGTCAACCCGACGTACCTGGCGTCGAACCCGGATCCGTTCCCGGGGCGCGGGGCCACCGAACAGCGGGGCTTCTTCCAGTTCGGCGACGGGCAGAAGAACGCGGAGTTCTCGTCACCCGACGCGGTCTACGTGACGGTCGCCAACGCGGCAGTCGATGCGAAGCCGTCGGCGGTGGTGAAGAAGTTGAAGGGCAACACCAACGAGTTGACCATCACGGTGAAGCAGACCCGTATCGACGGCAGTGAGTCTGCTGTGACGCGTACGTTCACCATCAACAACAACGCGGCTGGCACGTACACCGTCGGCGATTACAAGGTGTACGTCGACACCAAGGGCAACACCCAGGTGCGGTCGATCTCCATCGTGTGAACCGGAGTTCCGTCGGCGCACGGGAGAGTTCGGGCCGACGAGGCCACTAGTTAGATCCGTTTACGATCCACCAGCACCATAAGCAGTCAGGGGCCCGTTACCGGATAACCGGTAACGGGCCCCTCCGCCGATCCGCGGCCCCGACGACACCGACACGTCCCGCGGGTAGAGCAGGTACCCTTCGTCGGTGTTCTCGCCTCAGGGTCCGTCTCTGCGTGAACTCTGCGTCCAAGCGTTGTCCTCGGTCGAGCGCGGCTACGACATGCTTGCGCCGAAGTTCGACCACACGCCCTTTCGCACGCCGGACAGCTTTGTCGGCGCGACCGCCGACGCGCTGTCCGAACTCGGGCCGTTCGACAGTGGGCTGGACGTGTGCTGCGGCACCGGCGCGGGCATGCTGGCTCTCAGGTCTGTGTGCGAAGGGCCCATCACGGGCGTCGACTTCAGCGCCGGGATGCTCGCGCAGGCGCGCAGCGCTCACCCGGGCGCCACGTTCGTGCGGGCCGACGCTCGGGCCCTGCCCTTCACCGACTCCTTCGACCTCGCCGTCAGCTTCGGAGCGCTCGGGCACTTCCTGCCCACCGACCGACCGGCGCTCTTCGAGGGGGTGCACCGGGCGCTGCGGCCCGGCGGGCTCTTCGCCCTGCCGATCGGCGCACCACCGCCGCTGGCCTCGCTCCCGCACCTGGTCACGCTCGGCTTCGACCTGACCATGCGCGTACGCAATGCCATCTGGCGACCGCCGTTCGTCATGTATTACCGCACGAGCCCGCTGCCCGCGGTCCGCGACGACCTGACAGCGGCTGGCTTTGCCGTGACGACAGTCGCCCTGACCGCCCTGGGTCGGCGCCGGGACGGCAGCGCACGATGCGCGCTGATCCTCGCGCGTAAACCGGCTGAGGTGACGGATGCCCGCTCGCGGACCTCGTCACCGCAGGGCGCGTGAGCGCCCCACGCGTCGCCGATCTCAGAATTCGAATTCATTCGATATTCATAGCGGCTTGCCGATGTACGTGTCGGTAACATTGCGCTCGGCGACAGCGGTGACGGCAATAGCGCAGCTATAGGGAAATGAACGAGCGATCAGTCGATGATCTTGCATGTGATTTATCCAACTGTCGCTTATCCGGCGGCGGCGAGGAATTGGGTGTGTAAACAACGCCCGGTACCTTCCTGACGTGCCTGATGCCCCTCGACAGTTGATCGCCGATCGTTACCGGCTGGTACGTCCGCTCGGGCAGGGCGGAATGGGCCGCGTGTGGCAGGCCCGTGACGAGATGCTTCACCGGGACGTGGCCATCAAGGAGTTGGTGGCGCCGCCCGGTCTGCGTGACGACGAGCGCCGGGAGATGCGCGAACGGTCCATGCGCGAGGCGCGGGCCGTCGCCCGGCTGGGTCACGTGAACGTGGTGCGCGTCTTCGACGTGCTGCACTCCGGCGACGATCCGTGGATCGTGATGGAGCTTGTCCCGTCCCGTTCCCTGCACGAGGTGCTCGAAGCCGAGGGCCCGCTGCCTGTGGCTCGCGCCGCCCGGATCGGGCTGGGTGTGCTGAGTGCGCTGCGGGCCGCGCACCAGGCCGGTGTGCTGCACCGGGACGTCAAGCCCGCAAACGTGCTGCTCGCCGACGACGGCCGGGTGGTGCTTACCGATTTCGGGTTGGCGACGCTGCCCGGCGATCCGCGGATGACCCAGACGGGGATGGTGCTCGGTTCGCCGGCGTACCTGGCTCCGGAGCGGGCCACCGATGGTGAGGTCGGTCCGGCTGCCGACCTGTGGTCGCTCGGCGCGACCCTCTACGCGGCGATCGAGGGGCGCACCCCGTACCAACGCTCGTCGCCGATGGCGACGCTGGCCGCGCTCGCCACCGAGCCGCCACCGCAGGCCCAGCGCGCCGGCCAGCTGACCCCGCTCCTGGAGGGGCTGCTGCGTCGGGAGCCGGATCAGCGCATCAGCGCCGAGGAGGCCGACCGCCTCCTGCGGCACGCCGCCGGCCCGGTCGACCCGGTCGGCGGGGGAGGCCAGGTGGGCGAGTCCGGCCCGGCGATGCCGGTGGCGAGGATCAACACCGGCGACGGTACGCCGCAGCCGATCGTGCCCGAGTTCGTCACCGCCGGGTCCGGTCGGCCTGTCGAGTCGTCGCCGACAGTCCCGGCGGCGAGCGCCACCGCACCGGCTCCCGCAGCCACGACCGAGTCGTCGCCTGTTGTCTCCACGACAACGGCCGCCACCGCCCCGATGCCGTCAGGTCCCGGGTCGGCCCTGCCACCGGACGATGTGGCCGTTGCCTCGGCGCGTCGGCGTCGCCGTTGGCTGATCGGCGCGATCGCCGCCGCCGTGCTCGTCGTGTTGCTGGTGAGCGCGTCGCTGGTGACCGGCCGACCGGCCGGCGAACCGGGCCGGGCAGCGGCACCTACCGCAAGCGTCGCTCCGGTCGCCGAAGCGCCGGTTGCCAGAGTGCTGCCGCCACCGCCCGCCGGCTGGCACTACCACCGGGGCGATCCGCGCTTCCTGGTGCCGGTGCCGGACGGCTGGCAGCCGCTGCGCGACGGCGAGCGGGCCGAATTCCGCGAGCCGGACGGCAGTCGACAGTTCGTCCTCGACGAACTCCGGCCGATCCCCGCCGACCTGGTCGCCGCGCTGCGCACCCAGGAGAAGGCGGAACGTCGCCGGTACGCCGACTACCAGCGGGTCCGGCTCGCCGCGCTCGACTACCACGTGCGGGCCGCCGAGTGGGAGTGGACGTACACCGACGCCGACGGCACGCCGATGCGGGCGTCGAGCCGTGCCTTCGTCGACCGCAACGGGCACGCGTACACCATCGACTGGACCACATCGGACGCCGAATGGTCGGTCAGCCGGGGGATCTTCGAGCTGGTCACGGACGGCTTCCAGGGGCTGCCGGTGAGCGCTGCTACGCCGTCGGGATCCGCCCCACCGGACGGAGGAGAGGGCCACCCGTCGACCGGGCCGGGCGGCGGTTCGACGAGCGCCGCGGGGAACCCGGGGCAGCAACCGTCGGCGCCGGCCGCGCCTCCACCACCGTCGCCGACGCAGAGCAGCGCACCCGCCGGGCAGCAGATCGTCAGCTTCGCCAGCGACCGGTGCATCGACATCCCGGAGGGCAAAGCCACCGCTGGTGCCCGACTCCAGATCTGGGACTGCCGCCGGACCGCCAAGCAACTGTGGACCTTCCCCGCCGACGGTACGGTCCGGTCGATGGGCAAGTGCCTGGACGTCGCGGGCCACTCGACGGCGGACGGCGCGGCTGTCCAACTGGCCGACTGCACAGGCGCCGCGTCCCAGAGGTTCACCCTGAACAAGGCCCACGACCTGGTGAACGTCCGCGCGGACAGATGTGTCGACGTGCTCGACGGCAACCCCGACAACGGCGCCCGGTTGCAGATCTGGCAGTGCACCGGAAACGCCAACCAGAAGTGGCGGGCCAGTTGAGCGCTGACTCCGGACGCTCCGATGGTTACGGTCGTGGATGCCGAGGATTCCCGACCAGTCGAGGAGCGATCGCATGGCACCCTCTCCGTCCCGGCTCTTCGCCGAGATAGCGACGGCGGAACGACCTGCCGAGACCGCGGTGGTCATGCGACGTGCGGTGGTGCTCGGTGGCAGCGTGGCAGGGCTGCTGGCGGCCCGGGTGCTGAGCGACCACGCCGACGACGTGCTGATCATCGAGCGGGACCCGTCCGATGTCGATGCGGGGCCTCGTCCGGGTGTGCCCCAGGGCAGCCAGGTGCACGCCCTGCTGCCCGCCGGTCAGGTCCAGCTGGAACGCTGGTTTCCCGGCATCGCCGACGAAGCGTTCGCGCTCGGCGCCCCTCCGCCACCTAGTGCGTTGTCCATGAACGTTCACCGGGTCGGGGACACGCCGGGCGGCGTGCGTTCGGATGAGGTGGTGAGGGCTCACTCTCGACGGCGGTGATGTAGATCGTTGAGAGTGAGGTGGGTGGATTGGCCGAGCCGGTACGGGCACGGCGGTTGACGCAGGACGAGGGCCGCAAGCTGCAACAACTCGTGCGACGGGGCAAGCACGACTCGGTGCGGGTCCGGCGGGCGTTGATCGTCATGGCGTCGGCGTCCGGGACACCTGTCGCGTCGATCGCTCGGCTGGTCGCCGCGCACGAGGACACCGTCCGCGACGTGATCCACCTGTTCAACGAGATCGGACTACGCGCGTTGGACCCTCGATGGGCGGGAGGCCGTCCCCGCCGGATCAATGACGACGATGAAGCGTTCATCATCGCGACGGCCACCACGCGTCCGAGCAAGCTCGAGCGTCCGTTCACCCGCTGGAGCCTGCGCAAACTCGCCGACTATCTCGCCACCGACGCCAGCCGGCGGGTGATCATCGGCCGGGAGCGGCTACGGCAGCTGCTGCGCGATAACCAGGTCAGCTGGCAACGCACGCGAACGTGGAAGGAATCATCGGATCCGAACTT
>NZ_JBIAZG010000013.1:0-169388 GCF_042898885.1 Micromonospora sp. NPDC000316 | reverse complement strand
TTGGGCTGCCGCCGTGTACGGGCACTCTACGACACGGCGGGCGGACCAGCCGTTTTCCGCCTCTGGCGGGACGAGGACTGAGCACATGACCGCTCATCGACAGTTTCGAGCGGCAGCCCAGCGGTGCCGCGTCACGTTGCGTTACGCGCGGCTCGCGGCTAGATCCGTGCGCCTCGATCTTGACGGCGGTCCGTTGGTCCGACGGCCCAACGCCGCAGTCGGACTGGACTACGCCGTTGGCCGGACGGGCCCCTCCGTAGCATGTTCCGCCATGCGCCGCATCGTCATCAGGCCACGCATCCAGATTCCGGTCCTAGTCGTGATCTTCGCTGTATGGACCCTGCTGGGCGTCACGTACTTCACCTCCGGGGACGTACTGGCCGAGCGCGACTGGTTCGGCATTGTGCTGGGATGCCTACTCGTCACGAGCGGCATTGCCGGGATCTGGCGGGCTCTTCGACTCGGCGTGGTAATCGGCGGAGAGGGCGTCCGTGTCCGCGGCTTTGACAGCCGTGACCAGGTCACACCGTGGAGCGCTATCCGGTCGGTCGACTGCGTGCAGATCGACGTACGGGGAGGCTTGCCGCTCTACGGTCCCGTCCTCCGCCTCGCTGACGACGCCGACGCCATGCCTCTCTCGGCGCTCGGCTCGTACTCACGGCAGGATGCCGAGCGCAAGGTCGAACAGCTGCGGAGCCTCAAGGCCAGCGCCGCGCGTTCCTGACCGGGATGCAGAGGCGGGCACCCGACCAGCGGATCCGGAAGCCGCTCGGGCTTTCGCCGCCACCCGCCCATGCAGCGCGCTGGCCACGGTGCGCCGCATGGGGTGGCCGCGTCGAGCGACACGCCGTAAGAATCGCCGCCGTGGCCGCCAGCCCCAGGCAACTCGGACCATGCTGATATCCGGCGGTGCCAGCACCTTCGCGGGGAGCGCATCCAGGATGCGGGTTTGACCGCTTGGGTGGTGGTGTTGAGATCAATCCTCCGGCAACCTGTCCGCTGTGAAGGCCTTCGTGGGTGTGACGGACGAGAGGTGGTATCGCTTCCTGGCGGAGCGACCCGAGCTGAATGAGGTCAACTTCTGGCGGCCGTCCGGCGGAGGGTTCCGTGCTCTCGTTCCGGGTGAGCCGTTCCTGTTCAAGGCGCACTTCCCGCTGAACCGGGTGGTGGGCGGGGGTTTCTTCAGCGGCTTCACGCAGCTCCGGATCTCGGAAGCATGGGAGCTTTTCGGCGAGGCCAATGGCGCTGCGAGCATCGACGAGATGCGCCTCAGTGTCGGGCGCTACCGTAAGCAGGCGATTGGCCCCGGTGAGGATCCGGTCATCGGCTGCATATTCGTCCGTGACGTCACCTTCTTCCACGCGGCGTCGACAGTCGACCCGCCGCCGCAATTCGCGTCGAACGTGGTGCAGGGCAAGACCTACGACCTGGCCGACGCTGAGTCGGCGGCGTACTTCGATCTGCTGATCCACCGGTTGATCGGGACGACCGCCGAGGTGGACCTCGACGGGCCCTGGCACCGACCGGGTCCGGTGTACGGCGATCCCCGCCTGGTGCCCCAGCGCCTCGGACAGCAGTCATTCAAGGCGGTCGTCCTGGGTGCCTACGGCCGACGCTGCGCCATCACGGGAAACAAGGTTCGGCCTGTCTTGCAGGCCGCACACATCCGGCCGCTTCCGAAGGGCGGCGAGCATCGGCTTGACAATGGCCTGCTGCTCAAATCTGACGTGCACATCCTCTTCGACCGGGGTTATCTGGGCGTCGATCCGAAGCATCGATTGATGGTCAGCCCACGGCTCCGGACCGAGTTCGGCAACGGCGACCAGTTCTACGCCAAGGCGGGAGAGCAGATAGCGCTCCCGGAGCGACGGGCTGATCGGCCGCGCGCGGAGTTTCTCGAGTGGCACCTCGACACCGTCTACAAGGCTGCCTGATCAGGATTTGGCGTCTCGGCGGTGGACGAGTTCGCTTACCCAGCGGGCGGCCTCCTTCTGTGCGGCGAGCATGTGCTGGCGGGCGTCGGCCACTTCCTCGTCGGCGTCCATGTCGGGGTGTTCGCTGAGGATCGTCACCCACCTGCGGCTCAGCTCCTCGGCGTACGTCGCCTTGCGGAGTTGCTCGTCGAACTGGTACTCCAGCTTCACCATCCGGTCGACGTGCGGCTGGAGCGCCGGCATGATGCGCTCGTCGAGGCGGACGGCGGCGTCGGGTCGGCAGGTGATCAGCACGTCACCACGCCGGTAGGACCACTCGGGGTCGTCGGCGAGGGCCCGTTGCAACGCCACCTCCAGGTCCGCCGCCCGGTGCGGCGGCAGGTCCCGGGCGGCGTCGGAGGCGAGCCGGGTCAACCGTTGGATGGCGTTCGGCTGGAAATACTGCACGTACCAGCTCAGCACCTCGGCGCGCAGGCTCGCCGGCGACGACCAGGCGAACGTGGCGCGGATGTAGAACGAGTACACGTAACCCTGGGCGGGCACCGCGATCAGCCGGGGCGCGTCGCGCTGTTCGACGAGCGGGCCGGACGGCGACGGGCCGGCACTGGCCCCGACGGGCGCCTCGTCCTGAAGCGCGGCGACCAGCCGGTCCCAGGTTCGCGCCCACAAGCGCCACGCGCCGACGCTCACGTTCCGGGTGATGGTCAGCCCACGGATGCCGCGCTGCCGCCACTGGTCTGCGGGCCGCGGCCTCCCGTCGGGAGCGTCCGTCATGGCACCCCTCCACGGTCGCGGATCCGCATTTCACGCTAACAACCCGTGACCGATATGCCCGTAGCCACGCCGTCGAAGGGGTATCGCCATCGGCCGGCAGCGGTGAGACTGGTGTCGATCCGACAACGACACGGATCGATGCATCGGATGGTCTGGAGGCAGCCTGTGTCCACCCTCGTGTCCCCGCTGGCCACGCTCGGCGCGATCCGCCGGCGTACCACCACCCTCGCCCTGCTCCTCGCCATGGTCGCCGCCGCGCTTGTCGGCCCGTCCGTGGTGGCCCCCCGCTTGGCCGACTCCGCCTCGGCGGCGGTCTACAGCTCCTGCACCATGAGTCGCTGCGCGGACGCCCGCACCGCCCGCTCCGGATGGTCGGCCAAGGGTTTCCCGACCAGCCGCGGCTGGTATTCCTGGAGTGGCGGCAAGTCCAACTTCGCCGGCGGCCGGTTCTACAACTACGAGGGTCAACTGCCCACAAACGCCACCTACTACGAGTACGACGTGTACCCGCGCACCCAGGGCGCCGCCCGGGACGCGTACCGGATCGTCGTGAACCGCAGCACCGGCGTCACCTGGTTCTCGCCGAACCACTACACCGACTTCTACCGGCTCTGACCGCCCCCGGTGCCGGCCGTCCCCACCCGGCCGGCACCGGTGGCCGAGCCAGATCAGGGGGTACGCGATGGTCGACCCGAGCGGTGGCGAGCCGCCCGAGTGGCTGACCGTGTGCCGGACCGGGATGCCGGAGGTGCCCTCCGCGTCGGTGCTTGCCGGCGCGACGACCCGGACCCGACCGGCGCTCTTCGCCGCACTGGCCGCGGCGTTGTCCCTGCCGGCCCACCTGGGTAGCACCTGGGACGCCCTCGCCGACGTGCTTCGCGACCGGCTGGACGCCGGCCCGCTCACCCTGATCGTCGACGACGCCGGCCAACTGCTCGCCGACGAACCCGCCGGCCAGTACGCACTCCTGCTCGCCGTGTTGGGCGACTTGGCGGCCACCGCCCCGCACCCGCTGCGCGTCGTCCTGCACGACGCCTCACCCTCCTGAGCGCTGCCGACGCAGATCCGCCCACCGTGAGTCACCTCGGGTGGCGTCTCACCGAGCGTGACGGTGGCGGGGCGCACATGCCCTGACGAGCGTGATGCCGCTGTGGCATCAAGATGCCGCTGTGGCATCAGGCTCAACAGAGACATGCCGCCCGACCGCGCGTTGGGCGTGCGCCGTGTTGGCCGTGGGCCGTGTACCGCGCGCCGCGGTGGCCGCTCCGGTGGCCTGGGCGCGGGGCGCTGTCGCTGTGCGGGTGCTCAGTTCCCGACAGTCGGGGCCGCCCGCGGGTGCGGTGACGGTGTTGGTGACGGTTGGGTGACGGCCGCTTCGCGATTGTCGTGCCGAGCCGGGCGGTGCGCCACGGCACGGGTAGTGGGGAGAACGGTGCGGTGGACTTCGTCGACGGTGTGCTGGTGCGGCTGGCCGATCCGGGCACCCGCGCCGCCGTCTTCGACGACGAGTCGCTGGCCCACCTGGTCGAGGCCGCGTACGACACCGAGGCGATGCCTGTCGCGCCTCCGTACTCGGCGGTGTTCGACGAGCTGACACTCGGTTTCGCGGCCGCGCCGGTGACCCTGGCCGAGGGAGAATGGCTGGGCTCCGGCGGCACCGCGCGTACCGAATTGCGCGTACGGCTGCACGGCCTCGGCGGGTCGGCGCTGCGCATCGACGCGCTGTGGCGGGGCAGCCTCGTGGTGCGTACCAGCGTGGCCCGGGACCGGGTCGAGGACCTTGACGTGGCGGTGCCCGCCTTCGACGTCGACCCGCAGATCGTCGCCGACCTGGGCGCGCTGCCAACCGATCCGGCGGCGCTGGAGACCGAGCGCCGGACCCGGCTGGTGGCCCGGCTGCGGGCCGGCCTGCACCAGCCGGCCGCGTTCACCGACGCGCACCTGGACCGGCTGCTCGCCGGTGTGGGAGCCGCGACGGCCGGCGACCTGGTGACACGGATGCGCGGGCAGGCCGCCGGTGCCACAGTGAAGCTGCGGTACGCGGACCCGCCGGCCGCACCGCCCACCCCGCGTCACCTGCCGTTCGCCGCCGCCGTGCTGATCCGCGACCGGGGTTTCTCCCTGGCCGACCTGCTCGTCGAAACCCGACTCGTGCGGGCCCGCGCTGAGGATCTGGGGCTGGACGTGCCGGCACCGGACGACGTCCGACGCCGGCACCGGGTGGTCGCCGTCTGGGTGGTGCCCATCGAGACGTTCGACGACGACGGCTGGCCCGGCGGCGACACCGGCACCGACGCGCAGAAGCGCGCCGCCCGGTTCGCCCGCGCCGGCCAGTGGCTGGCCCGCAGCGGCATCGGGCTCGCCGCCGTGGCGACCTGAAACTCCCGCCCACCGACCACAGCAGCAACTCCGTCCGGGAGGACCCGTGGCACCGACAGCAGCATTCCCGTTCATCGAGGTCCGGATCGTTCCGCCTCCGGCACCACTGGCCCAGCGCTCACCGGGTGTCATCGCCGTGGTCGGCAAGGCGCCGTCCACGGCCGACGGTGGCTCGGCGCCGGCGAACACGCCGGTCCGGATCGAGACCCTCGACGACGCGGTCACCAACTTCGCCCGCCGGCAGGCCGGCAACGTCGTCCGCAACGCCCTCTACAACTCGTTGGAGTTGGCGTTCCTCCAGGACCCGCGCCCGGCCAAGGTGTACGGGGTCAAGGTGTCCGGCGACGACTACGCGGCGGCCCTCGGCGCGCTGGAGGCCGCCGACGACGTGACGATGGTGTCGCTGGCCAACGAGACGAGTGTCGGCAACCCGGCCGGTGCGGGGGCACCCACCGGCCTGCACGCCCTCAAGGCGCACGTGGAGACGATGTCGGCGGCGGGCCAGCGGCGGATCGGCTTCGCCATGGTCAATCCGGCCACCGAGAAGGTGCCCACCTACGTCGCCGACATCACCACGGCCGCGAACCCGCTCAAGAGCAGCACCAGCCGGATGATGATGATCGCGGCCCGGGGCGCCGACGGCGACGCGGCCACCGCCGCGATGGCGGCCGTGGCCGGGCTGCCGGTGCACCACAGCATCGTGCTGAAGAAGATCCGCGGGGTGGCCATCCCGGTGGCCAAGCAGTACAGCCCCGCCGAGATCAAGGGCCTGTCCGAGGCGAACCTCACGCCGATCATCGACCCGACCCTGATCACCGGGGAGAGCCTGCACTTCGCCGACGGGCGACTGTTCACAAGCGACGCGAACCTGCTGCACGTCGACCTGGTCCGCACCCTCGACCAGATCGAGTTCATGCTCCGCGCGGGCCTGATCGGTCTGGTGGGCGACGCGCGGATCACCAAGCCGGGGATGACGCTTTTGAAGACCCAGGTCGACGGCATCCTCGGACCCCTCAAGCGGCAGGCGGTGATCGACGACTACCGCATCGAGATCCCGGTGCTGGACATCCTCAGCATCCCGGAGGTCGCCCGTACCGCCACCGACACCTCGATCGTCACCGCCGCCCGGGCCGACCGCACTGTCGACCTGGTCGTCACCGTCACGTACGGCCCAGCCGTGAGCCGCCTGCTGGTCACGCTCGTGGCCAAGTTCTGACCGGAGGAACCAGACCATGGAGTGGAAGACCCGCCTCGCGGTGCAGTACACAAAGGGCACCGAGACGGTGCTGATCAGCCCGATCGACTCGTTCAGCCCGTCCTTCTCGCTCAACGTCGAGGCGCTGCACTCGTGCGAGGTGACCCACCTGGGCGTCATCCACGCGCCGGTGTCGATGAACTTCACGATGACAGTCAAGGCGATCGGGGACGTCGCCGGCCGGCTCACCAAACTGGCCCTCGACGGCGACCTGTTCGACATCGCGCTGCTGGAGCACACCGGCGACGACTGGGCGTTCTCGTCCTTCGTGTTGCAGGACTGCCTGATCACCAGTGCGACGCCGACGACCGCCACGATCTCCGGCGCACCGGCGGCGACGTTCAGCGGCTTCAGCCTGGCCGCCACCGTCGACCCGAAGACCGGCGACCAGTCCGTGCTGCCCTGACGCGCGACCGACCGACAGTCGACGACAACCCGCCCACGATCAACCGGAGGTAGCAGATGGCGACCGGTGCTGGCCGTGCCGCCCGGGTCACCCGTACCGGGCTGGCCCTGGTGCACGCGGGTGAGCTGGTGCTGCCGGCGGCCGGTAGCGAGGCCGAGGCCGCGCAGGTCGCTGAGGACGATCGCGCCGTCATCGCGTACCACTTCCCGGTGGAGATCGAGGTGGTCTCGGCCGGCGGCGCGGTCGACGTCGACGCCCTCGCCGACCTCGCGCTGGCCCGGCTAGCCGAGCACCTGGACGGGCGGTCCTGACGGTGGCGATCTCGGTGCACGTGCCGGTGCGGATCCGGCTGGACGCCCGGTCGGTGACCGAGCGGCCGGAGGCGGTGACCGACGCGCTCGGCGCGGCCCTGGCGCGGGCTCTGGAACGCTCCCGTCGCGAGGTGGTCGCGCCCCGGGGCGGTTACCTGGAGGTACGCCCTTCGGCGCCGGAGTTCCGCTGGACCGGCGCGGGCGGCGAGAGGGTGTCCCCGGACGACAGGCGTGCCTTCGAGGCCCGGCTGCGCCAGCGCATCGACGAGGTGGTCGCTGCCGCCCGGCTGGATCCGGGGCTGCCGGCCGGTGTGGCGGCGCCGCTGAGCCGGCCGGCGGTCGAGCTGTTCGACCCGCAGCGGCTGCGCAGCCTGCTTGCGGTCTACCGGGTGCCGTCCTACGACGATGCCGGCGACGCCGCCGAGGTGCCGGTGGACGGCGACGAACCGCCGCCGATGCGCTACGAGTGGCGGTTACGCCCAGTCACCTACCTCATCGGTCACTTTGACGAACTGGCCCGCGAGGCGGTCCGGCAGCACGGGGCCCTCTCGTCGGGCAGCCCGGCTGGCGTCATCGCCCGGGTTACCGGCCCGGATGGACGGCGGGTGTGGCTGGTCATCGTCGCCACCACCCCGCTGTCCTACCTGACCTTCGACCGGTTCGGCGAGACTGTCTTCCGGGCCACCCCCCGACCGCACTTCGAGATCGTGCCGCGTACGCCAAGCCCGCAACCGGGAACGGTGGACCGTCGGCTCGTCGCCGAACGGGCCGCGCTGGTGTCCATGGTGGACGAGGAGCTCGGCGCCGACATCCGGACCCGCCTGCGCACCGCGCAGCCGCGCGGTGGCACCACCACCGCCGAGGAGTACGCGGCGCAGATCGAGCGGGCCGTCGAGGTGGAGGTGAACCGGCGCGTCCAAGGGATCCTCGATTCGCTGGGCGGCGCGACACCGACCAGCCTGGTCATCGTCCAGGTGGGTGGCACGTCATTGCTGCTGATCGGCACCGAGGACACCGACAAGACGCTGCACTGGACCGGACGGGCCAACCTGCTGCCGATCACCGTCGCAAAGCGCCCGACCAGACCGGTCGACCCCAACGCCCCGCCCGGTGCCGGCACCGACGCGGGCGGCGGCACCGACGGCGGCACCGACTCCGGTACCGACGGCGGCACGGGCACCGGGGCCGGCGCGGGCGACGGCACAGCCACGGGAACCGGCACGGGTGACGGCACCGGCACCGGCACCGGCACCGGCGCCGGAGCCGGCACCGGTGACGGGGGCGGCACCGGCGCCGGAGCCGGCGATACGGCACGAGGCGGGTTCGTCTTCGACCCGAGCGCCCCGAGCGCGCCGCCGAGCACCACCGCGAGCCGGTTTCCGCTTGTCACCGGTGAGCGGGCGGAGATACCGGCGTGCGGATCGCTCAACGGTGAACTCGACCTCGACGCGCTGGGCGCGGACGCCGACGGTCTGCGTCGCCTGATGGACGACATCGCGTTCCGGCTCCAGATGAACCAGCCCTGCCGCTACCCGGCGACCTTCTGTCTGCAGGCCGCCGCGGTGCTGCGCGCCCGCGCCGCCGCGATCGGCGTGATGGTCGGCTCGGCGGAGCGGGAGGGATTCAGCCGGCCCGTCCCGGAGGGCACCGGTGGGCTCGGACCACTGGACTTCCGGCCGGTCGCCTCGCCTGCCATCCAGTTCCTGCGTCACCTCGCCGGTGTGGTGCCGGGGCTGGACCACCTCGCCCAGCGGATCATGGCCGTCTACCGCAAGCCGGAGCACTGGTCCCGGATCCGCAGCGCCTCGTTCGAGCACCCGGCCTCCTGGAACCTGCACTTCCTGCACGAGTTCACACCGGCCGTGAAGGACGCTGTCGGCACGATCTTCGTGATCGGCAACAAGGCCATGCTCGTGCAGTTGCTGCTCAGCTCCCGGCAGGGCATCCAGGCGCGGATCACCAACTTTTCCGCGTACGCGCCGATCTTCGAGCGGCTGATCGTCTCCCAGCTCACCGACTACGTCGAGTTGCAGGGCCTGCGGGACCGGCTGCGCCGGCACGAGACGGCCCGGACCCTCCTGAACGCCACAAGCACCGGGGGAGAGGCGCTCGCCACCGCGAGCATGGCGAACCCGTCCACCGCCTGGTACGGCGCGGCGCACTCGCTCGCCGGCGCGTTCCTCGCCGCCGAGGCCGCCACCGCCAGTCCCGGCGCGGCCGGCGAGATCGTCGAACGGGACGGGGTGACCCGGATCCGGGACTCCCACGGGGTGCTCTGGACCGTCGCCGACATCGAACAGGCGATGGTCATCCAGCGTGGCGAGGCCGAGGGCATCGACCCGCTCGTCAAGCAAATCACCGACCTGCCCGACGTGCTGGCTCGCTTCGCCGGTGACCGCAGTGCCATCCGCGACGAGCTGTGGCGGGTGCTCCAGGACATGCGGCGCAACAACGTCGAGATGCTCGACCGCGCCCGGGGAGACGCCGGGTTCGCGTTCCGGGCCAGCCGGATCAGCGAACACATCCCGTCGGCCACCATCCCGGGTGGCCGGTACGCCCTCCAGGGCATCCACCTCGTCACCCACCAGCAGATCGGTGAGTTCTTCGGCGGCAGCAGCTTCTACACGCTCGGCGTCGACGACCTGTTCAGCAGTGAGCTGGGCAGGCAGGCGTTGTCCGCGTTCGCGCTGACCGTCGGCATCATCGCCCTGTCGGTGCTCTGCCCACCGCTGGGCTTCGCGGTCGGGGTGGCCGTCGCGGTGGGCGACGTGGTGCACGCGCACCAGCGCGAGCGGCTGTACGGCGCGTTGATCGACCCGGAGTTGGTGCTCACCCGCGCCGAGGTGGAGGTGGAGCTCTTCGCCGCGTACCTCGGTCTGGCGCTGTCTTTGATCCCGGAGGTCGGCACCATCGGCGGCGCGGCCGTGCGCGGCGGCCGGGTCGCCCTGCGGTACGGGCTGCGTGCCGGACTGCGGTCCGGTGGTCGGTACGTGGCGCGCCGGGTCGCCCGGCAGGTGATCGAGGCGGCTTCCCGGGACCTGCTGCAGGCGTTCGTCACCGAGATCCTCCTCAACGAGGTGTTGGAGCGCGTCGTGCAGAAGCTCATGGAGCCGATCCTCGCGTACGTGGAGCGGGAGGCGATGCTGCGCAGCGCTGTCGGCGGCCCGGAGGGCGCCCGGTTCCTCCTCATGGTGCTCGACTCCCAGCCCACAGCCGCCGGTCCCCGCGTCCCGGTGGTGCGGCCGTGACCCCGCCCCGCCGGTTCCGCGCGGGCCGCTTCCTGGACTCCGCGGCGGTACACGCAGCGGCCGACGCCAACCCGCGGCTGCGCCGGTTCATGCGTACGGTTGCCGGGCACAGCGAGGCCGGCGAGGTGCGGTCCCGCCGGCTGCTGGAGCACCTCATCCGCCGCATCGTCGACGACGTCGGTGACCTGCACCTGGGCAACGCGGTGAGCAGGCTGGAGCGGATCGCCGTGCTGCGGGAGAACATCGCCTCGATCCTCGACCACGTGCTCGACGGCCGCCCCCTGCCCGAAGGGACGCAGGTGGCGGCGTTGGGGGAGTACTTCGACCAGCTCAGAACGGAGATGCGCGACCTGAGCCGACCGCGCGACGGGATCGTGGGTGACGCGCCGCTGCGCCTGGCCGACGACGCCGCCGCGTACGCCGAGTCGTTGCTGCGGGATTTCGAGGCCGGCGGCGGCCGGCACGTTGAGCCGGCCGCCGTGGTCGACGACGCGTTCCGGGCCATGCCGGCAAACCGGAAGGCCGCCGTGCGCCGTGCCGCCGAGCTGGAGCCGCAGGCGCTGTGGCGGGCGGTGGCCAGCGAGACCGAGGGCGGTAAGCGGGCCGCCGTCGCGGACCTGGAGACCCGGCTCGGTGGCCGGCTCACACCCGACGAGCTGGCTCGGCTGCGGACCGCCGTCGACGACCTCGGTCGGTCCCGCTCGCGTGGCCTGCAGATGAGCGAGGCACGCCTCGCCGAGATCCTGGCCCGCATCGCCGACCCGGACCTGCGGGCGGTGGTGGCCAGTGGCGACGTGTGGCTCACCCAGCAGCTCGCCGCGCACAACCCGGAGGCCCTGGCCACCCTGTGGCAGCGCTTCCGGGACCGGGGCGGACGCGCCGACGACGGCCCCGGTTTCCGCTCCTACCTGCGCCACGACATGGTCACCTACGGCCGGGGCGTGCTCGGCGAGTACAGCGCGGCGTTCTCGCTGAGCAGCATCGAGTTGTTCCTCAAGGGGCCGGACGCCAACGTCAAGGTCGCCGGCACCGACCTGGTCGGCATCGGCCATGACGGCTGGGCGTGGCTGATCGACGACAAGTCGCACCGGTCGACGAGCGTCAGTGGAGTCAGCGCGCTCACCGAGAACCTGGCCACCAACCTGCGCCGTGACGCGGCCGACTTCCGCGACGGCATCGCACGGCTGCAACGCGGCGACCCAGGCTTCACCCCGGACCCGCGGATCCTCGACGCGATCTTGCGGATGGAGGACGCCGCCGCCGAGATCGACCGGATCAACCGGCGCGGCTCGGCGGCGACCCGGCCGGCGCGGATCAGCGCGGCGCTGGCGGAGCGCCGGCTGCGGCTGCGGGTCACCAGCGCCGCCGGCGAGGTCCGCGAGATCAGCCAGGCGCTGCGCGACCTGGGCCTCGCCGTCGAACGCACCGGTACGCCGGTGCCGCTGCCACCGATCGGAGGGCGCTGAGCATGGCCATCACCAGCAGCTTCATGCGGTACGGCACGGTGCCGTCGGCGATCATCAGCGACGGGGTCCTGCCGATCCCGCTGTGGGCGGTCACCGCGATCTCCCTCGCGCAGACGTACCACCTGCCGCCGATCGGCTCCACCGCGCACAAGGCGATCGTGGCCACCCACGACGACACCATCACCCTCACCGGCGTGCTCGTCGGCGCGGAACGGTACGCCTGGAAGTTCGCGCTGGAGACGATGGCCGAGGCGAGCAAACGCGGCACCGCCCTCGCTGCGTACTCCGGCGGGAAGTTCGGCGGGCTCATCCTCGTCACGTCCATGACGATCCGCACCGACATGCAGGTGCAGTCGCTGACCTTCAACGCGTCGGCCGCCCGCCGCGACGTCCTGGACACCACAATCACCCTCGTCCACGTGCCCCGTCCCAGCCTGCTCGGCAAGCTGCTCGACGTGGCAAGCATCGGAGTCGGCGCGCTCGCCGACGGGTTGGGAAACTGATGCCACCGTTCCCGATCGACAGTTACCTGCTGCCGGAGACACCAGTCGAGGTGCCCGACGGGTTCACCGAGGTGCGGCAGAGCCTCACCGCCGGCCTGCCGCACCGCGTCGAACTCGGCGCGGGCGTCCACGCGGTGCTGATCCTGCCCACCGGCCTGGCCCGGCAATGGCTGAACACTGACCCCCTGGCGGTGGTCAGCAGCTCCGCCGACGACCTGGCACCCCGGCCCGCGCCGCCGGCCACACCCCGGGCCCCGGCGCTTGTCGGTCGGGTGCCGCTGCGCCTTGTCGTCCGCCAGGGCACCCGGATCCTCGGCTCGGTGCCACTGGCCACCGGCCTGCGCCGGGTCTGCCCCGACGCCGGCCCGTCCACCGGCCCGTCGACCGCCGTGGAGCTGCTTGTGCTGGCCTGGCTGCTGCACGCCGGGACGGTACGCGGCTCCGGCGACTACGGCTCGACGCTGACCCTGGCCTGGCGGCCCGCAGACCGGGCCGTGGACCAGTTCGGACCGCCGCCGATAAACGAGTTCGTCTGGCGTCGCCGCCCACCCGCGCAGCGGGTCGAATCCGAACTCGGCCCCGGCAAGCTGCGCTACCGCTACCTGCTCGACAAGAAGATGCGGAGGGTCCTGCGATGACACTCACGCCGTTCCAGACCGGCCAGGTACGCCAGGGGGCGGTCGGCAACGACGCCGGCTGGACCCTGACCTTCCATCGGGAGACCCCGACCGGGCTCAGCCAGGACGCCACGCTCACAGTGTCCAGCGCCGACTACTACGCGGCCATCGACGCGGCGCTGCCCGACGGGCTGGGCTCCGGCGCGTACACGATCACCGTGCAGGGTCTGATCGACGAGCACTTCGCGGCGCTGCGCACCGCCGAGGGGCAGCCGCCGCTGGTGGCGAAACTGCACCTGTACTGGCGCGACGCCAACACCTCCGTCGGCGCGTTCTTCACCAACCTGGTCGGCGTCAACGCCGGCCCGTCGGCGGCCGAGCTGACCCAGGCGCTCGTCGCCGTCCTGCGGGTGACGAAGGTGCGCCGGCTCACCGGCGAGCGGACGTACGACACCGAGCTGACCCTCGTCGAGCAGGCGTACGCCCGGCTCGGGCAGCGGGTCACCGAACGGTTCGAGGCGGCGAACTTCACCGCCGCCGTCCGGGCCATCGCCGAGCGGACCCGGGTGGACATCACCACCTGGGGTGCCAACCCGGACGGCACGATGACCCGAGGCGCCAGCGAGGCGGCCGGCGACGAGCGCGTCGCCTTCGGCGCAGGGCTGCTCTACCGTGCCGCGCTGGACCGGCTCGGCGGCGCGTTGCAGCAGTCGCTCAACGCGTACGGGCGGGGGATGCTGCTGATCCGCGACGGCACCGTGCACGTCGGCAAGCGCCCCATCCCGTACCCGGAGGGCGAGCCGAAACCGCTCACCCTCGCCACCGGGCTGCTGGAGTGCACCGAGAACGGCAGCCAGGACAGCGACCCGTACGCGGCCACCGAGGCCGGGGGCACGGCGTCGCCGCGCCGCCGGGCATGGACGCTGACGCTCAAGGGTCGCCCCGACCTGAAGCCCGGCGACCTGGTGCTCTTCGACCCGCCCGCGGTGGACGAGGCCACCACGCTGGGCAGTGTCGGCGCGGCGCTGCTCGGCTCGTTCGCCGCACCGTTCGCCCCGTCGACAGGCGAGCTGGGCGCGGGAGCGAAACTGCTCTACCTCAGCGCGACCCGGCACACCCTGTCGCGTACCGCCGGGTTCGTCACCGTCGTGCAGGGCGTGGAGGTCTCCTCGCCCGCGCAGGCCTGGGACAGCTGGAGCGACGCCTCCGGCGTGGGCGTCGCCGAGCCCGCCGGCCCGGCGTCGTCGCCCGGGGTGGCCGCCGCCGAGGCGGTGCGCCGGACCGCCCGCGCGGCCCGCGGCGAGACGCGCGGCCTGGAGATCGGCGAGGTACGCGCGGCGGCCACCAACGCCAGCGGCGCCGTCGAGCCGCCCGCGCAGACCGAGACGGTCTGGGAGGGGCTGGTCCGCCCCGACGGCCGTCCCAATGCCGCCCGCCGCCTTCCGGTACGTCGTGAACAACCCGCGCCGCTGCCCGGGGTGACCTACCTGACCCCGTTCGCGTGGGGTGGCTGCGGGCTCATCCTGCCCCGCTACCCGGGCACCCGGGTGGCGCTCGCCTACCGCAACGGCGCACCGGACGACCCGGTGGAGGTGGGCGCGCTCTGGCCCACCGGCCACGCCCCGGTGTCGCAGCCGGGGGACTGGTGGTTGTCCCTGCCGGTCGGGGTCGACACCAACAGCCGCTCGTCGATAGGCGACACGGTGGTGCCCGCCGACCACAACGGCAAGGTGACGCACGACCTCACCGACGGCGACGGCAACCGGGTCATCGAGCTGGGCGAGCTGACCGTGCGGGTGGGCCGGGACCAGCTGCGCGGCCGGGGCCAGCGTCCGGCGCGCGCCGCCGACGCCGACAGCATCACCATCGAGCACGCCGGTGGCTCGTCGATCGTCATGAAACAGGACGGCTCGATCACCATCACCGCCAAGCAGATCGACCTGGACGCCGGCGACGGGCCGGTGAACATCAGCGGCGGCACCGTCACCATCGCCGCCGACGACGTCGACGTCCAGGTCAGCAACGCGATGAACGTCCACTGAGGAGAGCGACATGGCATTCGTGCTCACCACGTCGAGTGACGTGCACTGCCCCAGCCAGGGGAAGGTCTCCCCGGCCGGGCAGGCGAAGCTGATCGTGGCCGGCGCCGAGGTGACCCGCCTCGACGGCATCACTGGTAAGTCGGTGACCGGCTGCACGATCACCGACAGCAGCTCCACCGTGCAGTGCAAGAGTGTCGTCTCGGCGACCGGCGCCGCCGGCAAGCTGCTTGTCGGCAACGTCGGTGTAGCGCTCGACACCCTCAGCGGCGCCACCAACGGCAGCACGCCCGGCCTCTCCGCAAGCGCCGGGCAGAGCAAGCTGAAGGCGGTCTGAGGTGGACCGGACCGAGCGGGAACGGCAGGCCGCCCAGCGCCGCTACCTCGGCTGGGGCCTCGCCTTCGAACCCACGATGCCCGGCGTCGACCTGGCCCGCGACATCGTCTTCGACGACGGCCCCGACGGCCGGGTGCTGGCGCTTGTCGCCGGCACCCAGAACGTGGCGCAGAGCCTCTCGGTGGCGCTCACCACGCTGCGCGGCTCGAACGTCTTCGACGCCACCTTCGGCTTCGACGGGCTCAACGCCCTCGCCGAGCAGATCGAGCCGAGCCTCATCCGCGAGCAGGTGCGCATCGGCATCATCACGCTGCTCGACCGCGACCCCCGCGTCCGCAAGATCGTCGACGTGAACCTCGACGACGGTCGACTCGGCGCCACCGGCACCGACGACGCCGCCCACGCCGCGCTGCGTGCCTCCCGCACCCTCCAGGTGCAGGTCCAGTTCGAAACCATCACCGACGACCGGCTCTCGGTGCATCTCGGGGAGCTGCCCAGTGTCTGATCCGACAATGCCGGCCGAGCTGGCCGACGTCCTGGCCGTCGACGCCGCCGCCCTGCGGGCCACCGGCTCGACCGGCTTCGGCATCGTCGAAACCGGCTTCGTGCCCAAGTCCTTCGCCCGACTGCTCGCCGAGAAGCTCGCCACCGCCCGCCTGCTCTTCGGCGAGGACGTCGACCTGACCAGCGGCGCCGTCCTGCGCAAGGTCCTGGAGTTGGCCGCGCTGGAGGACGCCCGACTGTGGGCTGCCCTCGGCGCGGTCTACGACAACTCGTACGTGGTGTCGGCCACCGCCGACGCACTGACCCGACTCGGTGAGGAACTCGGCATCCCCCGCCCGTACCTGCCGGCCCGGGGGACCGTGAAGCTGAAGCTCAAGGCCGCCCTGCCGACCGGGCGTACCCAGCTCACGCTGCCCCGGGGCGCGCGGCTGTCCACACCCGGCGGGCACCACGTCGCACTCGACGAGACGGTGGTGCTCTCCGCCGCCGTCGCCGAACGGGAACCGGCCGTCGCCGCCTTCTACCCCGGCCCCGCGCACAACCTCGACCCCACCCAGGCCAGCCAGAAGATCGACAGGTGGAACCGGGCCGACACGCTGCTCGCCGACCTGGACGACGCCGAGCAGGCCGCCGGCAAGGACCTCGTCGAGATCACCCACACCGTCGCGCTGACCGGCGGCGAACAGCAGGTCTCCGACGCCCGCTACCGCCAGCTGCTGCTGGCCGCGCCCCGCTCCATCTGGACGGCCGAGGCGATCGGCCTGGCCGTGGCCACCGTCCCCGGCGTACGCCAGGTGCAGGTCTTCGACGGCCGGGGCGGGTTGGACCTCAACCAGTCCATCTTCGGCAACTTCAACTTCATCGAGCGCGTGTTCAGCACCGAGCGCGACCTGGGAAACCCGTACTACGTCACGGTGCTTGTCGCGCCCACCGCCGCGGCCATCTGGGACGGCCCCGACGGGCTGCACGCCGCCGTCGAGTCGGTCATCGAGGACCTGCGGCCGGTGGGCATCTTCGCCTCGGTGGACAGGGCCGACGAGGTCGGCATCGGCGTCGAGGCCGACCTGGTGATCCGTGGGCTGCCGCTACCCACCGGCTCGACCGAGACGGTGAACGCCTCCACGGCCGCCACCGAACTGCGCGCCCGGCTGCACGCCCGACTGCGCCGCTACGTCGACGAACTGCCCTTCGGCGAACCCGTCCGGGCGGCCGAGGTGATCTGGACGTTGATGAACGAGCCGGGCGTCGCCGACGTCCGGAGCCTGCGACTGGTGCGCTTCCCGGCCGACTCGGCCGTCGTGGTGACCGGCAGCGCGCCCACCGGCGACGGGGTGCAGCGGCTGCCCGTCGGCGACAACGCGGTGCTCGCCGCCAACCAGGTGCCCGTCTACGTCGACCGGGACGCCCCCCGGCCGTTTCGGATCGTCTGAGCGGGGGCGCGATGACCGACATCCGGGTGCCGGTGGACGGTGCCGACCCGTCCGTCGAACGTAACCTCGTCGACCAGTTGGAAGGCCCGTACCCGGGCACCGTCCGGCGGGTGGTCGTGCCGATCGCCGCCGCCGGCACCGCCGCCGTGGACTGGACCAGCCGGCACCCGCTGCTGACCGTCGTGCTGCGCCGGGACCTGGTCGAGGAGACCGTCCGGGTGACGGTCACCGTGGCGCCCGGCGCCGAGGACGAACGGGCGCTGCCGCCCGTGGTGTTCGCGCCCTGGTCGGCGGCCGGCGCGTCGATCCCCGTGTACGCGCCGGACACCGCCGACGAGCCGCTGGTCGCCGCCTTCCCCGTGACCGTGACGGCAGAGCGGGTCGTCGACGGCGGTGCCGCCACCGCGGTCACCGGCGCGCCGCTCACCGCCCTTGTGGAGCTGGCCGTGCTGGAGGGCAACCTGGGTCGGCTGCTCTACCTGGTGTCGTACGAGAAGCACCGGCTGCGCCGCACGGCCCGCGAGGTGCACGCGTACCGGACCCTCGCGCACGCCCGGCGCGACGCGCTGGACCGCATCGGCGCCGACGTCGGGGTGGCCCGCTTCGTCGACGAGTTGGTGCACGAGCCGGCCAGCGGCGAGGTGTACGCCCGTCGGTTGGCCCCGCCCGCCCGCGAGCCGGACGCGGCGTACGCCCACCGGCTCGGGCTCTACCGACGCTTCCTGCTGCCCACACCGGGTGCGGTGCGCCAGCTGCTCAACGGGCCGGGAGCCGACACCGACCCGAACACCGGGCTGTTCGCGGACCTGCCCGGCGGCGCCCGGTTCACACTGCGCGAGGACGACGACCGGTTCGCGGTGGCGATCCGGCTTGTCGCCGCAGGTGACCCGCAGCACCGCACCAACTTCCTCGCCCAACTGCGCCGCGACCGCCTCGTCCTGCCGGCGAACACCCCGCCGAACAACACCACGCACGCCGGCCGGGCGTTGCCGGCGACCCGGCTTACCGAGGTCACGGCGCTGCGGGCCAGCCTGCGCCAGTCGTACACCTTTGGCAGCTCGCACGGCATCGCACCACCGCTGGCCGTGGCCCTGGACCGGGCGGGGCGGATGTGCCGGGCGCTCGGCTCGTCGATCGTGTGGCAGGTCAGTCGGGCGCAGGACGACGCCGGTGGCAGCCGCTACGAGCTGGGGCTCGGTGTCGACGTGAGCTGGCCGACCCCCGCGCAGGCCAATGACCTGCGCAACCGGGTGCTGGACACCGGCCGCGCGATCACCGCCGACGGGACGGCCGAGGCGCTTATCGCCGCCGCCCGCGCGCGCGGCGTGCCCACGGTCGGGGCCGACGGCGAGCTGGCGTGGCTGTGGCGGGTGTGCGGACTGGCGACGACGCACCGGATCAGCACCGCCACCATGTACCTGTCGCACCTGCCCACCCGAGGGCTGGCGGTGACCGCGCCGTTGACCGCGCCGGTCGGCGCCGACACGACGATCGAGGCGCAGTTCCACGCGCCGGGCGATCCGGGCGGCAACGCACTGCTGCTGGCCGGGCTGGCCGCGGCCCGGGCGGCCTGGACCGCCGCCGGGGAGCCGGCGTGGACGCCGCTGACCGACGCGGCGGCCCGCACCCGGTGGGCGGCCGTGCCGACCCGCCCGGCAGGGCAGCCGGTCGACCAGGTGCTCGCCGCCGCGGGCCTCCCCGCCGTACGGGAGCCAGCGCCCGTGGTGGCCGCGCTCAACCGCCTGCCCGACGAACTGGTGGAGACCATCGAGCTGCCGGCGGCGCTGGCCTCCGCGCTGATCGCCGGTCAGCCGGCCGCCGGAGTCCGGCTGGCCCGGCTCGTCGGGCTGCTGCGCGATCAGCACCTGGCCGCCGCGTTGCCGCTTGTCGAGACGGGCAACCGGGTGCTGCTGGTGTGCAGCGTGATCGGTCTGCCGCAGGCCGGGCTGAACCTGGCCGAGCGCCGGGCCACCGGGTTCCGTTGGTACACCGTCGGGCTCGGCGGCGGCACAGCGGAGATCAAGGCGGTCGGCGCGCGGACCGCCCTGCGACCCACCCACACCGGGCTGGTGGCAGTGGTGGCGCTCTCCTACGTGCGGACCGGCCTGACCGACCCGTACGAGTTCCGAGTGGAGCTGCCCGACGGGGTGGCGCTGACCCTGGCGCAGTACGAGCGGCTGATGAACGCGCTGACGCGGGTGTGTCCCCTCGGCGTGGAGATCAACACGTTCGGCATCCGGCGCGACCACGTCGACCTCGACGGCAACGGCACCGCCGAGCCGCTGCGCCCCGCGGTGGCCCGCACCTTCCGCACCTTCCAGCAGCGCCGGCACCGCGGCGTGTACGACCAGCTCTGAGAGGGACACCACAATGGCGAGCGAGATCAACTACGACGGGATGACCGTCACCGAGCTGTACGAGGTGTTCACCAAGCACGGCATCCCGCCCTCGGACGCCAGCGTGCTGGTCTCCTCCTGGATCTACGAGAACGTGGGCACCGCCAAGCGGGTGTTCAGCTACGCCGAGCCATTTCCGGCGGTGGAGCCGGGCTGCGCGCCGCCGCCGTTCGCGCGGACCTTCGCGCACACCGACTGGGTCGACGGCGAGGACGTGGTGCAGGCCGGGCAGACCCCCGGCGAGCAGGGCTTCAACGAGCGGTTCCACCGGATCGAGCACGACCTTGACCACCTCGGCACCGACGTGGCCAAGGCGTTCGCGTGCATGGCCGCGATGCGGGTGAGCCTGCGCCGTCTGCTCGACGAGATCCGCGCGGAGATCAACCGCCTGCACTCGACGGTGCACGGGACGAAGGTCAACTCCGGCCCGTTCACTGTCGAGCAGATCCCCAACTACATCGGCGCGTTGGACTTCGGCAAGTACATGGGCACCACGATGTTCATGGACAAGAAGGTGAGCATCTGGCAGACCAAGGCGGGCACGATCGTGCTGCCCGCCGTGGAGACCCTCGGCGTGGACGTCATCGCCGGGCCGAAGGTCCGTGGGGCAGCCCAACTCGCCCGGTACGCCGCCGAGCACGGGGACGTCCGGCAGCGGTTCCCGCGCGAGGTGAAGCTCGACGAGTTCATCCGCCTCTTCGGCGACGACGAGATGGCCGACGGTCGACTGATCCGCGACGTGCTCAAGGTGCTGCCGGCGAACACCAGCTACCAGAGCGTGGACGCGATGCTCGCCGAGGTGAGCGAGCGAGAGGCCGTCATCGTCCGCACCACCGTCGGCGCGCAGTCGGCGGTGTCCGCCGCCCTGGGCATCGAAGCCGAGCTGGAAAACGTCGCGGACGCCGACATCGCGATGCTCGCCGGGGTGCCGACCAAGGCGCGGGCGGCGCTGGCCCGCGCCGGGATCAGCACCCTCGGCAAGCTCGCCGAAACGCAGCCTGAGCAGGTACTCGGCATCATGAAGGAAGCCGGGATCCGCGCCGACGTCGGCGACGCCGCCGAGTGGACCGGGTACGCCCAGACGCTGAGCAAGCTGCGCTGAACGGCCGGGGCCGACTCCGGCGAACGGCTGATCCGCGCCGTTCGCCGGGTCGGTGTGACGACATTGCGCTGGCGCGTCGACCATCCACACCCGAGCGTGGAACTCCCACGGGGCGACAGGGTGCGAAGGGCACATCCATGGTTGTTCAAGAGGTGACGCACGACCTCCGGACCGCAGCGGGGAAGACCGATGCGCGGCAGCCACCCAGGTACGCGTTACGCCTTCTCGGCGGGTTCGGGCTGGAACGCGACGGCCGGACGGTCGCGGTGCCGCAGGGCGCCCGCCGGTTGCTCGCGTTTCTCGGCGTACGCCAGCGGTGTGCCCGCGCGGAGGCCGCCGGCACGCTCTGGCCCGGCTCCCACGAGGAGCGGGCCCGCGCCAACCTGCGCACCATGCTGTGGCGTCTGCACCGGGTCACGCCGGAGCCGCTGGTGGCCGAGGACGACCAGCTCGCCCTGGCCGTCGGCGTGACAAGCGACGTGGCGAGCCTGGCCGCGGCGGCCGCCGCGTTGCTGGCCGGCGCGCCACCGTTGGGCGCTCCGGTTCCGGCGTTGGCGACAGGTGAGCTGCTGCCCGGCTGGTACGACGACTGGGTGCTGACCGAGCGGGAGCGGCTGCGTCAGACCCGGCTGTACGCACTTGAGGCCCTCGCCGAACTACTCACCGCCCAGGGCCGGTTCGGTGAGGCGGTGCAGGTGGCGTTGACGGCCGTGCAGTTGGAGCCGCTGCGGGAGAGCGCCACCCGCGTGCTGATAACCGTGCACCTGGCCGAACGCAACATCAACGAGGCGGTACGCCGGTTGGAGCTGTTCCGCGCCGACCTGGGCCGGGAGCTGGGCGTCGCCCCGACCCCGTGGCTGGAACACCTGGTGCGGGCCAGCAGGGCGGGTGCCACGGTCCCGTTGCCGTGACCGCCAGACCACCTTGCCCTCACGTCCTTTGCTCTGCTTCAACCAGCGCAACACTTACGCCGTGTAGGTGTAGCGCCGGTTGAAGCAGAGCAAAGGCTGGGCAGGAGGTGGGTGCGGTGGGCGCGACTCGGCCGCCCCCGCCGCCCCCGCCGCGCCCGCCGCCGCCGGTCAGTGCGTCGCGGGCGGGATGCTCTGCTCGTACTGGAAGACGTTGTGCGGGTCGTACTTCGCCTTGACCCTGCGCAACCGCGGGAAGTTGCGTCCCCAGTAGGCGGTCTCCCACTCGGCCATGCCGATGTTCGGCACGTTGGCGTAGGCGCCGCACACGTAGGGCCGTAGTGCCAGGCTGAACTCGGCGATCCAGGTCTGGGCGATCGGGGTGAGAGCGTCGTCGCTGTCGGGCTCTCCGCGGGTGCCCCAGCCGACGCCGGGCTCGGAGTAGAGGAGCACGTCGCGGTGCGGGAACGCCGAGCCGCCGAACGGCTCCTGTGTGTGCGCACCCGTACCGAACGCCTGCGAGAAGAAGTTGGTGTCGTCCGTCGGGGCGCTCTCCATGAACGTGCGAACGATGTTGATCGCCTGCTTCGGGAGCGGCTCTCTGACGAACTGCGAGTAGAACTTCCACTTGCCGGGGTCGTCCGCGCTGGGGACCTGGAAGTCGTTGTAGACGTCGCCCCAGCCTCCGATCTGCACAGTCACCTCGGGGTTGCCGATTGACAGGATCGGCGCCAACAGCCTCCTGGCCTCTTCCTCTGTGCCTTCGACGAGCACCCCGAACATCAGGATCTCGTTCCTGTGGACCTCGAGTTGGCTGCCGAGCCGGGGGTCGGTGAAGGGCGTGGTGCGCTGCCAGGTGTCGAAGACCGGGTGCAGGTCGTCGAGGCCCTGCCAGGTCGCCTGGAGGTAGGCGACGCTCCTGACAGGGGCCACCTTGTAGGTCAGCGAGGTGACGATGCCGAAGTTGCCGATGCCCGCTCCGCGCAGCGCCCACAGCAGGTCCGAGTGGTTCCACGGGTCGACCTCGAGCACCTTCGCGCCGTCGGCGCCCGCCGCGACGACGATCTCCGCCCCGATCAGGTTGTCGCAGGCCATCCCGAGGTAGCGGGTGAGGAAGCCGAGCCCGCCGCCGAGGGTCGCCCCGGACAGGCCGACGGTTCCCTCTGTTCCCGTCGTCGCCGCCAGGTCGTACTCGCCGAGCGCGGTCACGGCCTCCAACTGGGTGAGCCCCGCGCCGACCTTCGCCGTACGGCTCGCGGTGTCGATGTGGACGTCCTTCAGCTCACTGACATCGATCACGATGCCGTTGTCGACGTTCGACCAGCCTTCGAGGTTGTGGCGACCACTGCGTACCCGAAGCGCGACATTGTGCTGCCGCGCCCACGTCAGGGCGTTGACCACGTCCTGGGTCTCCTGGGCGAAGACGATGACCAGCGGATAGTGCACGAAGAGCTCGTCCCAGCCGAGGCTCGCGTCGGCGTAGTTGGGGCTCTGCGGGCGGACGATGCGCCCGGTCAACTCCGCCGGGGGGTACTTCATGCCGGACCCAGGGCCATCGGCCGCGATCGCCGAGCTGCCGGCCAGCACGACCGGGATACCGACCGCTCCGGCGCCAACGGCCGTCGCCTTGAGCAGATCGCGACGAGAAAGGTCACGCATGGTCAGAGTCCTCTCGATCGGAATACGCCAAATCGGTCAAGAAGCCCTATTGCCTCTCATTGGGCGCAGACCAACCGTAAGTGCAGAAGACTCCTCGAAGATCCGAGAACTTGTCGCAGAACCCGGTCGGGTGACGCGGCAGCAGGTCAGTTCGGGTGGGCGGGCTGGTCGAGGATGGCGCTGAACCGCTCCTCGGCCAAATCGAGCTGGCCGAAGATGTGTCGCTTCACCGCGAGTGACAACGGTGTGTCCGGCCGGCCGATCAGGTCCCGGAAGAGCGGCACCAGCGGCCGGTACTTGCGGGCCGACGACACGACCTTCGGCCCGACCGTGTGGATCACCCCGACGCCGTTGTCGGTGAAGTCCGACACCTTGATCACCCGAGCCCAGGGCTCCCGGTCCAGGCTGGCCGCGAGGTGCTCCCGGTACTGCTCGTTGCGGTCGCGCCGCGGGTCGTACACCGGGTTGGTGACGGCGGCGACAAGTGTGGCCACCCGGGGCCCGAACCGCGCCGCGAGCGCGGTCAGCGCGGCAGCGGTCGGGTCGGCCCCCGGGCCGCCGTCGGCAAGCTCGGTCGGGTGGTCCTCCACCGCGTCGTGCAGCAGACCGGCGACGATCACGTCCACGTCCCGCACCTGGTAGTGGTGCATGAGCCGGATCGCCACCCGCAGCAGGTGGTTGAGGTACGGCTCGCGCACCCGCCTGTCGTCCCGGTGCAGCTCGGCGGCGAGGTCGAGTGCGGCGGTCAGCCGCGCCCGGGCGTCGTCGTCGAACTGGGCGACCTCCAGCCGGAAGCGCTCCAACAGACCCGGTTCGCCGTGGATCTCGGTGATCGCGTGCATCGGCATGCTGGCCAGGTGCGGCGGGAAGTCCATGCGTCACTTATAGCCGATCTTCACCACATCGATGACCCCCTACGTCGGCTGTCGGTCACAGCGGTAGCCGATCGGCGCCCGCCAGCGGGCCCACCAGAAGCGGGACCAGTGGCGTCGGCAGGAGCGGGTCGCGGCGCAGCGTGGGCGTCCACCCGGCGTCGGCGCCCAGGTCCGGATCGTGCGCCGCGTTGTACGCCGCCAGGAGGTCGACCGGCCGGGCCGGACCCGCGCCCTGGCGGACCCAGCTGCCCCGCTCGGTGAGCGCGGTGCCACCCCAGTCGTAGAGCAGGTCGGCCGGGTCGACCGCCGCGTCCAGGGTGAAGAAGTTGTTCTGCGCGTAGATCGCCGACTGGACGCCGACGCCGAGCGCGTACTCGAAGTCGTCGCCGCCGAGCCGGTAGTGGTTGTTGTAGACGTCGACCTGGCCGAACCGCACCCGGGGCAGCCGTTGCAGGACGCCGTCGAAGAGGTTGTGGTGCAGGGTCACCTTCAACCGGCCCACGTCCGGGCCGACGGTGTTCGACGAGCCGATCAGCATCAGCTTGTCGCGCCCGGTGAAGCGGTTCCAGGACGCGGTGACGAGGCTCGCTGTGTGCGTGACGTCAAGCGAGCCGTCGTGCACCTGGTACGGCCGCCCGAAGTAGGTCGGCTGCACGCTGTCAGGGTTGTCGCCGTCGGTGAACGTGTTGTGGTCGATCCACACGTGCTCGCTGCGGCGTACCGAGATCTGGTCGTACTGGCTGTTCCAGTTGCCGCTCTCGCCGTCGGTGGGTGACCAGGCGGGAAAGCAGTCCCGGGCGTCGACGAATGTCAGGTTGCGCACGATGACGTTCGACGCCCGGTCGATCATCAGGGTGAGACCGGTCAGCCGGGCACCACGCAGCCCGATGATCGTGGTGTTCGGGCCGACGTTGATCTGGGTCTGCCGGGTCTGGTTGGCCACCGAGCGCACCCGGGCCTCCTCCAGCGGCCCGGCCGGCGTCACCCGACCCCAGACCGCCGGGTCGTACGCGGCCAGGTAGGCGTCCAGCCGGTACGCCGGGTCGGCCAGGTCGGTGCAGCCAAGCGGCGTGCCGCCAGGTCCTTCGAAGCCGTCGACGACGCCGTCCACGTAGATCAATTTCGGGGTGGCGTCGGTGGCGTTGCTGGCGTTGTCGCCGCCAAGCGCGGCGACCAGTTCGGCCCGGTCGCGGACCACCCTGGTGCGTTCGGGTGCCGCCGTCGAGCCGCCTGTGGTGCCGGCGCCCTCGGCCGCCCAGCCGTCCCGCTCGGGCAGTGCCTGCCGCCCGAGCTGACGGGCTGCCCAGGAGAGACGGTCGACGGAGTCGGGGCGGCCGGCGGCCATGGCCGGTGCGGTCGGTGCGGCACCGAGCAGAAGGGCGACAAGGGTCGCGACGGTGAGGGTTCTGCGCATCGAATCTTCCCCATTTCGCTTGTGGTGGAGGGGTTGTCCGCTGAAAGCTCGGGCGAGGTGTGCGCTCCGGTCGCGTCGCCCGCCTATCCCGTCAACTCGGCGCGGTACGCCGGTGTCGCCCACGGCACCGCGAGTTCGCTCGGCAGCGCACCCCGCTCGGCGGCCCGGCGCAGCACGTCGACGACGCCCCGCAGGTGCAGCACCCGATCCGCGCCGTCGCCCACCGCCGTCACCAGATCGCCGTCGAGCAGCCGGGGCTCCGGCGCGGCGCGCAACGCGTCAAGCAGCACTGTGAACGGCGCGGTACGGGCCAGCGGGGCGATCAACGGCACCCCGGCCGGGTCGGCACGGTGGGCGAGCAGGTTCTCCAACAGCCCTCGCCGCCCGGGGATCCGGCGGACCACCACGTCGCCGGGCAGCCGCAACCGGTCCGTCGGGTACTCCAGCACCGCCTGTCCGGTCTCGCCGGTGACCACGATCTCGCCCGCCACGAACTCCTCGGCCGCGAGGGTGACCGCTGCCAGCACCGGCGGGCCGGCCCGGAACCGGACCCGCAGCACCGCCGTGTCCTCCACCTCGATCGGCCGCACCCGGTAGCGCTCCACCTCGATCGCGACGGGCCACGGCGGTGCGCCGCCGAGCGCCTCGGCGACGGCAAGGCACTGCATCACGGCGTGCGCGAGCGGGTTGGCAAGCGCGCCGTCCAGCACCTGCCGGCCGTTCAGGCTGCGCCGACCGGCCCACGGGGAGCGGGTGTAGTAGGCGTCCGGTCGCTGCCACGCCGCCACTGTCGCGATGCCTGTGACAGTGCCGAGCCGGCCGGCCGACAGCGCGTCGGTAAGCGCGGTGAGCGCCGCCGAGCCGAGCGCCTGGAAGCCGACCTGCGCCACCCGGCCGGTCGCCGCGAGCGCCCCGGTCAACTCCTCGTGCTCGGCCATCGACAGCACCGGCGGCTTCTCCAGCAGCAGGTCCGCGCCGGCGGCCAGGGCGTCCCGGGCGATCGGCAGGTGGGTGTGCGGCGGGGTGCAGATCACCACCACGTCCGGCCGGGTGGCGGTGAGCATCGCCAGGTGGTCGGTGAACACCTCCACGCCGGGCGGCACCGGCGCCTCCGGCTCGTCCTCGACGGGGTGGACGTCGACGAGAGCGACCAACCGCAGCCGGCCGTCGGCGTGCATCGGCGCGATCACCCGTCGGTGCCAGCGACCGTGCCCGTTCGCCCCGATCACCGCCACCCGGGGCGCCGGCGTGGCCCCGTTCACCGGGCACCGGCAAGTGTCGCCTCGACGCCGTGTCGTTCCAGCGCGGTCAGCCAGGCGATCACCTCGGCGCGTACGTCGTCGTCCTCGGCCACCTCGACCGGAATGACCTCGCGCAGCGCGAAGACCGCGTCCACGGTGCCCGCCGGGCTCTGCGCTCCGGCGTCGAGCGCCGCCCGGATCGGCCCGGCGAGAGGGTCCTGGAACGGCAGCGGGCGGCCGTCGTCGGCGTACCCCAGCGCGAAGCGCAGCCAGGCGGCCACGACGAGCGCGCCCCAGCGCGCGGACCGGCCGGCGGCGCGCAGGTCGGAGACGGTGTGCAGGACGCGCTGCGGCAGTTTCTGCGAGCCGTCCATCGCGACCTGGAGGGTGCGGTGCCGGATCGCCGGGTTGGCGAACCGGGCGAGGACCTGCTCGCCGTAGTCGACCACCCGGACCCCGTCCGGCGGGGTGAAGCTCTCCGCCACGTCCTCGGCGATGAGCCGGCGCAGCACGTCGGTCAGGTGCGGGATCTCCAGCGCGTCGGCGATCGTCTCCCGACCGGCGAGCGCCCCCAGGTACGCCACTGCCGAGTGGACGCCGTTGAGCGTGCGCAGCTTCAAGCGTTCCCACGGGCCGGCGTCGCCGGTGAGGATCGCTCCTGCGTGTTCCCAGCCGGGCCGGCCGCCGGGGAAGTCGTCCTCGATCACCCACTGGGCGTACGGCTCGGCGGCCACCGCCGCCAGGTCGCTCACGCCGAGCGCCTGCCGGGCCGCCTCGATCGTCTCCGGGGTGCTGGCCGGCACGATCCGGTCCACCATGGTCCCCGGGCACGTCACGTTCGCGGCGACCCAGTCGACAAGCCCGGCCGGCACCCCGGCGGCCCGGCCCACCGCCCGGTCGACAAGGCCACGCAGCCGCCGGCCGTTGGAGGGCAGGTTGTCGCAGCTGACAAGGGCAATCGGCCCGGCGTCGGCGGCGGCGCGGGCGGCCAGCCCGCGCAGCAGCAACCCCGGCACGGTGCCCGGCGGGCGGCCGCCGGCCAGGTCCGCGGCGAGCGCCGCGTCCGGGCACAACCGGCCGGTCACCGGGTCGAGTTGGTACGCCTTCTCGGTGACGGTGAGCGTCACCACGCGTACCGCCGGGTCGGCGAGCAGCGCCACCACGGCGTCCGGGTCGCTGGCGGCGTGCCGTACCCCGCTCAGCGCGCCCACCACGCGGGTGGCGCTGCCGGCGGCCGACAGGGTGCTGACGCTGAACAGGTTGTCCTGCGCGGTGAGCGCCTCGACCAGGGCGGTGCTGCGCGGGGCGACGGCCACGATGCCCCAGTCGCCGCCGGCCGCCCCGATCGCCGCCTCGGTGTAGACGGCCTGGTGCGCCCGATGGAACGCGCCCAGCCCGAGGTGGACGACGCCGGTCGGCACGGTGCCCGGCCGGACCAGCGGTCGGGCCTCGACGGGCAGCCGGCGCAGCACACCCAGGCCGAGCCGGGACGCGCCGACGGTCACCGCCATGCCGGGCCGTCCGGGAACCGGAACTCGGCGATCGACGCCTGCTTCATCGTGGCGCTGTAGCCGGGCCGCTCGGGCAGCAGGTAGCGGCCGTCGCGGGTGCGGACCGGGTCGACGAAGTGCTCGTGCAGGTGGTCGACGTACTCGACCATCCGGCCGTCCAGCGCGGTGCCGACCCGCAGGTAGTCGAAGACCGCCAGGTGCTGGACGTACTCGCAGAGGCCGACACCGCCGGCGTGCGGGCAGACCGGCACCCCGAACTTCGCCGCCAGCAGCAACTCGGCAAGGACCTCGTTGACGCCGCCGACCCGGCACGCGTCGATCTGCATCACACCTATCGCCTCGGCCTGGAGCAGCTGCTTGAAGATCACCCGGTTGGCGGCCACCTCGCCGGTGGCCACCCGGCACCGGCCGCCGGTCAGCTCGGTCACCGCGCGGGCGATCCGCGCGTGCCCGAGGATGTCGTCGGCGTGGGTGGGCTCCTCGATCCAGTACGGGTCGACTTCGGCCAGCACTGTCATCGCCGCGATGGCCTCGTCGACGTCCCAGACCTGGTTGGCGTCCATCATCAGCAGCGCGTCCGGGCCGATCTCCTCGCGAATGATCCGAGCCCGGCGCAGGTCGTCGGCGAGCGGGCCGCCGACCTTCATCTTCATCGCCCGCCAGCCCTCGTCGTATGCCTGCCGGGTCAGCGCCCGCACCTTGTCGTCGGGGTAGCCGAGCCAGCCGACCGACGTGGTGTACGAGGGGAAGCCGTCCCGCTCAAGCGTCGCCAACCGGTCGGCCAGCCCGTCGCGTCCCTTGTCGAGGATGGCTGTCGCCTCGTCAGGGGTCAGCGCGTCGGTGATGTGTTTGAAGTCGACGCTGGCGACCAGTTCGTCGGTCGGCAACTCGGCGAGGAACCGCCACATCGGCTTGCCGGCCAGGGTGGCCCGCAGGTCCCAGACGGCGTTGACAAGCGCCCCGGTCGCCATGTGGATGACGCCCTTCTCCGGCCCCAGCCAGCGCAGTTGCACGTCGGCGCTGAGCGAGCGCCAGAACGCCACAGGCTCGGCCGCGATCTCCTCGACAGTGCGCCCGCGCACGTGGTGGGCCAGCGCGCGAACGGCAGCGCAGGTGATCTCGTTGCCCCGGCCGTTGGTGAAGGTGAACCCCGCGCCGACCGGCCGGGCGTCGGTGCCCAACTCCACGTACGTCGCCGAGTAGTCGCCCCTGTTGATCGCGTCGGAGCCGTCGCCCCGCGCCGCGGTCGGGAACCGCACGTCGTGCACCTCGACGGAGGTGATGGTGACACTCACTGGGCCTGCCTTTCGTTCGCGACTGCGGGGCTCCGCTGCGCTGCACTCCTCGCGCTCACCGGTTGTCCCGCCCGAAGTTGAAGACCCGCTTGGGCAGCCGGTACGCCAGGTCGACGATGGTCTCGGCTGCCTCGTCCATCGGCAGCCGGTGCTCGGCGACCAGCCGGGCCAGGAAGCCGGCGTCGACGCGGCGGGCCACGTCGTGGCGTACCGGGATGGAGCAGAACGCCCGGGTGTCGTCGACGAACCCGGTGGTGTTGTAGAAGCCGGCGGTCTCGGTGACCGTCTCGCGGAACCGGCGCAGCACCTCGGGGGAGTCCAGGAACCACCAGGGCGCGCCGAGGAGCAGCGCGGCGTAGCCGCCGGCGAGGGGGGCCAGCTCACGGGTGAAGGTGTCCTCGTCGAGGGTGTAGAGCACCACCCGCAGCCGGCTGTCGTTGCCGTAGCGCTCCAGCAGTGGCGCGAGCGCGTGCACGTACTCGGTGGCCTGCGGGATGTCGCCGCCGACGTCGCGGCCGTGCCGGGCGTGCAGCCAGCGGTTGTGGTTGCGGACCGCGCCGGGGTGCAGTTGCATGACCAGGCCGTCGTCGAGCGACATCCGGGCGAACTCCACGAGCATGTGCGCCCGGAACGCCTCCGCGTCGGCCGCGTCGGCCGTGCCGCGCAGGCCCCTGTCGTACAGTCGCGCGGCTTCCTCCGGAGCCAGGTCGAGCGTCCGCGCGGTGGGGTGCCCGTGGTCCGACGAGGTCGCCCCGGCGGCGATGAACGCGGCCCGGCGGGCGCGCAGCGCGGCCAGATAGCCGGGGTACGTGCCGGTGTCCTCGCCGGCCAGCGCGCCGAGCCGCTGCACGTTCGTCGACCAGCCCTCGAACTCCATGTCCACCACGTCGTCGGGGCGGAAGGTGGTGACGACCCGGCCGCCCGGCCCGCCCCAGCCGTCGGCGGCGAGCTTGGCGTGTTGCCCGAGGTCGTCAAGCGGTGACTCGGTGGTGGCCAGCACCTCGATGTGGAACCGCTCGAAGAGCGCCCGGGGCCGGAAGTCAGGTTCGGCGAGCCGCGCCGCCAACTCGTCATAGAGGGTGTCGGCGGTGGCCGGCCCGAGCGGGGTGTCCACACCGAACACGGTGCGCAACGTCTGCTCCAGCCAGAGCCGCGAGGGGGTGCCCCGGAACAGATGCCAGTGCGCGGCGAAGCGCCGCCAGATCGCCCGGCCGTCGGTCTCCGTCGGGCTGCCGTCGCGGGTGGGCACACCCAACTGCGCCGGGGGTACGCCCTGACTGAGCAGCATCCGGGTCAGGTAGTGGTCGGGCACGATGAGCAGCCGGGCCGGATCTCCGAACGGCTCGTCCTGCGCGAGCAGGGCCGGGTCGACGTGCCCGTGCGGCGAGATGATGGGCTGCTGCGCCGCGAGGGCGTACAGCTCCCGGGCCAGCGCGCGCTGGCCGGGTTCCGCGGGCAGGAGCAGGTCGGTGTGGTCGAACGTCGGCACGGAGATGGACTCCTCGTCTCCTGGTCAGCGGGGGGTGAGCAGGTCGGCCACCCGGACCGGCTGCCCGGTCTCGAAGGACCTGTTGGCGGCCAGGCCGGTGAGCAGGGCCAGCGCGCCGTCCTCGGCGGTCGCGGCGCGGTCCAGCGGGTCGGGTTGGCCGCCGAGCAGCACCCCTGTCATCCGGGCGTCGGCGCCGCCGTGCCCGTGTCGGGTGCGACCCTCGACCGGGATCTGCCGGGGCGGTGCCCAGAACGGGCGCACTGTGAGCGTCGCGCAGCCTCCCTCGGGTGCCGCCTCGACGCCGTGCAGGGCGGCGCCCTTCACCGCGCCGGCGGTGCCCCTGTCGACGAAGTCGTTCTCGGTGACCTCCAGCTCCAGCCGCCCCCGGCTGCCGTTGACCATCACCCGGTAGCCCTCCCACGGCGCGTACGCGGTGAGGTGGTAGGTCATCGTCGCGCCGGTGGAGTAGCGGGCCAGCACCGCCATGTCGTCCTCGATCGTCACGCCGGGGGCGAAGACGTTGCGGTCGCGCTGGTAGCCGTCCTCGGCCTCGGCGTCGAGATACAACTCGCGTAGCCGGGGGTGCGCGTCGAGCCGCAAGGCGAACGGGTCGTCGGCGGCGGCGGGGGAGCCGTACGCCCGGTCGTAGTCGCGGGCGTAGCCGTGTCGGCGGCCGTCCTCGCCGTAGAAGAACAGCCGACCGGCCGCGTACACCTCGACGGGTGTGGCCGCCAGCCACCAGTTGACCAGGTCGAAGTGGTGGCTGGCCTTGTGCACCATGAGCCCGCCGGAGGTGGCCTTGTCGCGGTGCCAGCGGCGGAAGTAGTCGGCGCCGTGCCGCACGTCCAGCAGCCACTCGAAGTGCACCGAGCCGATCTCGCCGACCGCACCGTCGGCGAGCAGCCGGCGTACCTGCTCGTGCAGCGGGTTGTAGCGGTAGTTGAAGGCGACCGTCACCCGCCCGCCGGTCTCGGCCACCGCGTCCAGGATGCGCCGGCAGCGGGGCGCGTCCACTGTCATCGGCTTCTCGGTGACGACGTCCCGGCCTGCGCGCAGGGCTGCCACCACGTACTCGTCGTGGGTGACGTCCACGCTGGTGACGAGCGCGACGTCGACGCGCTCCTTGTCCAGCATCGCGGCGAAGTCGGCGGCCGGATAGGTCGGCACCGGGCGGTGGCCCAGCTCGGTGAGCCACCTGTTGTGCGCGTCCATCCGGGCCCGGTTGACGTCGGCGAAGGCGACGAGTTCGGTCGTCTCGGCGTGGTCGAGCACCAGGGCGCGGACGAACATCTCGGCTCGCGCGCCGGTGCCCACGACGGCGTACCGGACCCGCCCGTCGGATCTCGGTGACATTCGGTCGCCTCCCCGGGGATCCTGCAAAGGTTTGCAGTGAAGTAATCACGATCGATCCGACGTCGTCAACGACGGCGGCACAACCGGCGTCAAATGTCAGCATTTGCGGGGTTGGATGTCCCCACAGGGGACGTTGGCGCAACAGAACCGCAATCATTCACCGTTGACACTGGAGCAACCGTTTGCATTAATGGGCCACACCCACGTGACCGCCGCCACATCGGACGAAGGGGCCGCCGTGCCAGTCACCATCCGGGACGTCGCCCGCGCCTCCGGCGTGCACATCTCCACCGTGTCCCGCACCTTCTCGGCACCGCACCTGGTCAACCCCGAGACCCGGGTCCGGGTGCTGGCCTGCGCCGAGGACCTCGGCTACCGGCCCAATCGAGCCGCCCGAGCCCTGATCACCGGGCGGACACACAACATCGGCCTGATCATCGCGGACATCGCGAACCCGTTCTTCCCACCGCTGATCAAGGCGGCGGAGAGCCAGGCCCGGCACCGCGACTACCACGTCTTCGTGGCCGACACCAATGAGGACCCGGCCGCCGAGGAGGAGCTGGTCCACGCGCTCGCCAAGCAGGTCGACGGGGTGCTGCTGTGCAGCCCGCGGATGAGCAACAGCCTTATCGAACAGCTCAGCCGCGAGGTGCCGCTTGTCGTGGTGAACCGTCAGGTGACAGGCCTGCCCTGCGTCCTGATGGACGTCGGGCAGGGCGCCCGCGCCGCGATCGAGCACCTGATCGGCCTGGGTCACCGGGGCATCGCGCTGCTCGGCGGCCCGCGCAGCTCGTGGACCAACCGCGAGATGCGCCGGGCCGCCGCCGCTGCCGCCCGGGCCGGCGGCGCGGAGCTGACAGTGCTCGGCCCCAACGCGCCCACCGAGACAGGTGGCTCCGCGGTGGCCGAGCAGGTGCGGCGCAGCGGCGTGTCGGCGGTGCTCGCCTACAACGACCTGATGGCGATCGGCCTCATCGAGGGGCTGGACGCGCTAGGGGTTCGGGTGCCGCAGGAGGTGAGCGTCGTCGGGGTCGACGACATCGCCCTGAGCCGGCTCACCCGACCCAAACTGACGACGGTGGCCACACCCACCGGGGCCGCCGGCCGGACGGCCGTCGACATGCTGCTGCAACAGGACACCGAGTCACCGCGCGCCGCGCGGGGGTCCGGTGCCGGCTCGGCACTCGGCGTCCGTCGCACCACCGCACAGGTAATGCTGCAGACCGAACTGGTCATCCGCGACTCGACCGGCCCGGGCCCGTACGCCCGACCGTCACGTCCCCTGGCCACGCCGCGAGGCCCGGACCCGCATTGCCCTGCGGGCCCGGGCATCCCGACCGCGGCCAACGGTGACGCCGTCGCCTCCTAATGCCGAGGAGTGAGCGCACATGCACCCCGCAACGCCCCCCACCACTGACGCGCCCGTCGGGCGCACTCACCGTACCCCGCTGCTTCGGCGGCGACTGCTGCGCGGCCTGCTCGCCGTGACTGTCGCCGCACCGCTGATGTTCGGTGCCGCCGCCTGCGGAGACGACGAATCCGCAGCCGACCCGAACGCCCCGGTCAAGCTCTCCATTTTCTGGTGGGGCGCCGACGCCCGGGCCAAGCTGACCGAGGACGCCCTCGCCCTCTACACCAGGAAAAACCCGAACGTGACGTTCGAGAAGACCTGGCAGGCCAACCAGGGCTACTTCGACAAGCTGGCCACGCTCACCGCCGGCGGCAACCCGCCGGACCTGTTCCAGATCGACGACAACTACCTTTCCGAGTACGCGTCCCGCAACACCACGCTCGACCTGACGCCGTACCAGGAGTCCGGCAAGCTGGACACCTCCAAGTTCCCCAAGAGCCTCTGGCAGTACGGCGTGGTCGACGGCAAGCTCGCCGGCCTGGCCGCCGGGGAGAACACCCAGGGTCTGGTCTACAACAAGACGCTGCTGACCAAGAACAACCTGCCGGAGCCCACCACCGGGATGACCTGGGAGCAGCACATCGCCTGGGCCGAGGAGGTGACGAAGAAGACCGGCGTGCCCGGCACGCAGGACCCGAGCGCCGACTACAAGGCGTTCTGGGTCTGGCTGCGGCAGCAGGGCAAGGACCTCTACAAGGGCAAGGAGTTGGGCTTCACCGCCGAGGACGTGACCGCCTGGTTCGACCTGTGGAAGGGCGCGCGGGACCGCAAGGCCACCCCGACCCCCGACGTCATCCACGAGGGCAACTCCAGCGACATCAGCAAGCAGTTGGTGGTCACCGGCAAGTCGGCGACCTCCTGGGTCTGGGCCAACCAGATGCCGGACCTGAAGAAGAACACGAAGGACGAGCTGGGCGTGATCGCCTACCCCGGTGACCCGAGCGCGCAGTGGGCGCGGGCCTCCATGTACTGGTCGGTGTTCAAGGGCAGCAAGCACAAGGACGTCGCGGTCGACGTGATCAACTTTCTGAACAACGACACGGAGGCGGTCAAGCTGCTCGGCACCGACCGGGGCCTGCCGTCCAACCTGGACCTGCGCCGGGTGGTCAGCGACGACACCACCGATCCGGCGATGAAGCAGTCCATCGCCGTCGAGGCGGAGCTGACCCAGAAGTCGGCGAGTCCCCGCAGGTGCCGATCAAGGGCCACAGCAAGGTCAAGTCCGAGCTGATCAAGGCCGCCGAGAACGCCCAGTACGGTCGCGCCACCCCCGCCCAGGCCGCCGCCCAGTTCGTCGAGGCGTGCAAGGCCGCCATCGCCTGACCGCCCCACGAGGCGAGGAGAGGAGCCGTTCGTGGCGTTGACCACGGCGCCCGACCCGACCCGACGCGGCCCCGGAACCGGCCGGGCCCACGCCGAGAGGCGTGGGCCCGGACGTATCCGGCACAGCGAAGGTCTGGCGGGGTACGTCTTCCTGTCGCCGTGGCTCATCGGCCTGATGGGCATCACGGCGGTCCCCATGCTGCTGTCGCTCTACCTGAGCTTCACCAACTACGACATCCTCACCCCCTTCTCCGAGGTGGAGTGGGTGGGGCTTGCCAACTACGAGCGGATGTTCACCGCCGACCCGTCGTACTGGCACTCGGTGCGGGTCACCCTTACCTTCGCGCTGATCGCCGTACCCCTGAAGCTGGCCGCGGCCCTCGGCGTGGCGCTGCTGCTCAACCGCGCCTGGCGCGGCGTCGGGTTGTTCCGTGGCCTGTTCTACCTGCCGTCGCTGCTCGGCGGCAGCGTCGCGCTGGCCATCGTCTGGGTCAACATGTTCAACCGCGACGGCGCGTTCAACTCGCTGCTGAGCCTGGTCGGCATCGAGGGCAAACCCTGGGTCAACGACCCGGACTGGGCGTTGCAGACGCTTATGGTGCTGGCCATCTGGCAGTTCGGCGCCCCGATGGTGATCTTCCTGGCCGGGCTCAAGCAGGTGCCCACCGAGCTGTACGAGGCCGCGTCCGTCGACGGTGCCGGCCGGTTCAGCCAGTTCCGCAACATCACCCTGCCGATGCTCTCGCCGGTGATCTTCTTCAACCTGGTGCTGGAGACGATCAACGGGTTCCAGGGCTTCACCGCCGCGTTCGTGCTCAGCAATGGCACCGGCGGCCCCGTCGACTCCACGCTCATGTACACGCTGAACCTCTACATCACAGGCTTCACCGACCTCGAAATGGGCTACGCCTCGGCGATGGCCTGGGTGTTCCTGCTCGCCATTGCGGTGATCACCGCGATCTTCTTCAGCACCGGGCGGTTCTGGGTGCACTACTCCGACGGGGAGGACCGGTGATGGTGGCGGTGACCCCGACCGCAGCGGCACCGAACGCGCGCCGGCGGCCCGGCGGACGGCCCGTGCTGCGTCTGCTGATCCTTGTGGCGATCGTCGCCGTGGTGCTCTATCCGCTGATCTGGATGGTGGGCACCTCGGTGAAATCCCAGGAGGAGATCGTCAACAATATCGGGCTCCTGCCCGAGCGGTTCACCCCTGGCAACTACACCGCCGGGTGGTCCAACTTCGACGTCAGCTTCGGCCGGTTCTTCCTCAACAGCGCGATGGTCAGCCTGCTCACCGTCGTCGGCAACGGGCTGTCCTGCCTGCTGGCCGCGTACGCCTTCGCCCGGCTGAAGTTCCGGCTGCGCGGCGTGTGGTTCGCCGTCATGATCGGCACGCTGCTGCTGCCCGGCCACGTGCTGATCGTGCCGCAGTACATCCTGTTCCGCACGCTCGGGCTGGTCGGCGGCGACTGGCCGTACCTGCCGCTGCTCATCCCGCAGTTCCTCGCCACCGAGGCGTTCTTCGTGTTCCTCATGGTGCAGTTCATGCGGGGCGTTCCCCGCGAGCTGGACGAGGCGGCCCGGATCGACGGCGCCGGCCCGTACGGCATCTTCCGGTACGTCATCCTGCCGCTGAGCCGTCCCGCGCTGGTCACCACCGCGATCTTCTCATTCATCTGGACCTGGAACGACTTCTTCCGGCAGTTGGTCTTCCTGTCCCAACTGGAGGACTACACGGTGCCTGTCGCGCTGACCCTGTTCATCGACTCGACAAGCCAGAGCGCGGTCGGGCCGATGTTCGCCATGTCGGTGCTGTCGCTGCTGCCGGTCTTCCTGTTCTTCGTCGCGTTCCAGCGGATGCTCGTCGAGGGGATCAACACAAGTGGCATCAAGGGCTGAACCTGCCGACGTCGGCGGGCGGCGGGATTGGCGCGACGTCGCCCGAGATGCCGCCGACCTGGCGCTGCTCGGCATCCTGCTGACGCTCGCGGCGGCGCCCCTGGTCACCGCCGCCGCCGCGGCGGGCACGGCCAGCGCGGCCGTGCACGACTGGACGCGTACCGGCAGTTGGCCGTCGGCGCGCACCACAGTGCGCCGGTTCGGCCGGTCGGTGCTGCCCGGCGTGCCGGTAAGCCTGCTCGCGCTCGCCGTGGCCGGGCTGCTCGCCGCCGACCTGGCGGCCCTGGCGACCGGGCGGGTGCCGGGCGGGGTGGCGGCGCTGGCGGTGACCGCGCTTGTCACTGCCGGCCTCACCGGGTACGCCGGGCTTGTCGTCGTCGAGGTGGGCGGCTGCCGGCGGTGGCGGACCGCTGCCCGCCGCGGCGCCCGCGCCTGCCTGGACGCACCCACCCGCTGGGCCGCGGTGAGCGGGGTGACCGCACTGGCCGGGCTGCTCGCCGTGCTGGTCACCCCTGTGGCGGTGCCGATCCTCGCCGGCTACACGGTGGCCGCCCTGCACGCCGTCGCCCGTCGCCGTCCGGCCCTCGCCCGTGCGGAGCTGCCGTGAGCACCGGGCAGGAGCCGGCGCGGCTGCTTGTCGACGGGACGGAGGTGGCCCGGTACGTGGTCGACCCGGCGCTTGACGCGCGGCACGGGCCCCGCCCCTACCTGCACCCGGTACGCACCCTCGGCGGCACTGTCGTCACCGACGCGCTGCCCGCCGACCACGTGTGGCACCTCGGCGCCTCCCTCGCCGTGCAGGACGTCGACGGCACCAACCTGTGGGGCGGGCGCACCTACGTCCGCGACGTCGGCTACACGTGGCGCGACGACCACGGCGTCATCGCCCACACCGGCTGGACCGAGCGGGCCGCCGACCGGCTGGAACACCTGTTGGAGTGGCGCGACCCGCACGGGGCGGTGCTGCTCACCGAGCGCCGCCAGCTCACCGCCGCCCCGTTGACGGCCGACGGGCCGGCTGGCGGGGTGTCGGCGTGGTGGCTGGAGGTGGACTACACGCTGAGCGCCCCGTACGGGCGGGACGTGCGGCTGGGCAGTCCGGCCACCAACGGTCGCCCCGGCGGTGCCGGGTACGGCGGGTTCTTCTGGCGAGCGGTCTCGGCCGAACCGGCGACGGTGTTCACCGCCTCGGCGACGGGGGAGGAGGCGGTGAACGGCTCCGCCGAGACGTGGGTCGCGCTGCGCGGCACTGGGCCGGACGGCAGGGCGTACACCCTGGTCTTCACGGGTCTCGGCGACGGCGACCGGTGGTTCACGCGGACCGCGATGTATCCGGGGGTGGGGGTGGCCTTCGCGTTCGACCATCCGGTGACCATCGCGGCAGGCGCGAAGCGGCGGGGCCGCCACCGGGTGGTGATAGCCGACGGCGCGCTCGACCGCGCCACGGCCGCAGCCGCCGCCTCCACCTGCGCCCGTTGACCATGAAGTTGTTGCCACGACACGCTGTGCGGGCGGCAACAACTTCATGATCAACTGGAAGCGCCGCCGCCGATCCGGGCGGGCAGGGCGGCGGTGACGCGGACGGCCTTGACGATCGCCGGGATTGAGCCGATCAGCAGCACCAGCCCCCAGATGATCGCGATCACCGCGAAGATCAGCGCCGCCACGTCGTCGACGATGCTGACCAGGATCACCGGCACCAGGTTGTGCAGGAACTCCAGCACGACAGTGCACAGCAGCGTGGTGAGGATCAGCAGCACGAGGCCCTTGTTCTGCAGGAAACGCGGCTGGGCCACCACCAGCAGACCCGCCCAGAGCAGCTTGAGCAGCAGCGCCAACCCCAGCAGCACCGACGCCTCGCCGACCGGGAAGAAGCCCCACAGTGCCAGGTACGCAAGGGTGCCGAACGGCACGGCCAGGAACAACGAAACCATGATCATCAGCTCGACGAACGCGATGACAAGCGCGATCAGCCCGACGATGATCAGGATGATCGAGAAGATCAGGCCGGCGACGCCCTGCACCCGGCCCTGGACCCGCTCGGGCAGCAGCAGGCCCAGGCAGAACAGCAGGGTGCTCCAGACCGCCACCGCGTCGATCAACGCCAGATAGCCCGTCCCACGACCGGACGGCTCGCTGACCCCGGACACGTCGTCGATCTCCACATCCAGCGCACCGGCGCTGTCGGCAAGCGCCGCCCCGGCGTCGGCGCCGCCGAGCAGCAGCCCGGCACCCAGCTCCACCCCGATCGCCAGGACGATGGCGAGCATGGCCAGCAGCAGGAACGGCTTGCGCAGGTCACCCACGGCGGCACCTTCCTCTCAATCCAGGTCGTGCCACGACGATCGGGTCAGGTCGTGGCCACGACGACCGTGCAGCCACCGAGGCCGGGGCAGCTCAGGCCCACCTCGGTGGCCTTGTCGACGGCGACCTTCGCCACCGCGCCCGTGCCGTCCGACGCCGGCTCGACCTCGTCGCGGATGGTGAGGTCGGCGTCGCCGGGCGCGGGCGCGGCGACCGCGAACCGTGCCGCGCTGCGCAGCACAAGGGTGCGCAGCCCACCGGGGTCGGCGACCCGCACCACGCAGACGCCGGAGAACACCAGCCGACCCGTCTTGTCGGCGCAGTCCGCGCTTACCGTCGCCGGGTCCACGGTGGCGCGCTCGCCGCCCAGCGCCCCCAACCGGTCGACGAACCCGTACCGGGCACCCGGATCACCGTTGTCGTCGCGGCCCGCGCCGACCGCGACCACGAACAGCGCCACGAGCGCGACGGCGAGCAGCCCCAGCAGCACCTTCTGCCTGCCGCTCATCGCCGCACGGCCTGCGCCACGTTCTCGGTGAACCGGATCTCGTCGACGCCCGCGAAGTAGCGGTTGGTGCCCTGCGTCTTGCCCACCACCAGCAGGGTGACCTGGTGCGGGCCCTTGGTCAGCCGCACCGTGCCGACGTCCTGGAACTCCGTCTTCTGCACCTTCGGGGTGAAGCCGAGGAACGCCCCGCCGACCTGGTTGCCGTCGATGACGAACACGGTGTTGGCGTAGTCGAACGAGGTGGTGCGTACCGCGGCGAACCGCCACGTGCCGTCGGCCGGGATCTGCACCGTCACGGTCACCTGGTCGCCGACGGCCAGCCCCTGGAAGAAGAGCTGCTTGTCGCCGGACCAGGTCACCGCGCAGCAGTTGGGCTGCGCCACCACGACCGCCCCGCTCTTGCGTGGCGACTCCACCACCGCAGCGTCCACAAGGCTCTCCGCCTCGATGGTGACCACCCTCGGCGCGGCGGGGGCCGGCTCGCCGTCGCGGGTCAACAACACCACCCCGACGGTGACCACCACAAGCACCATCGCCGCAGCGGCGGCGATCCACAACCATGGGGTACGCCGTGGCGGCGCGACCGCACGCACCTCGTACGTCACCCGTCCGCTGGAGCGGGAACTCTCCTCCGGTGCGGTGTTCGCCGAGTACGCGAACCCGGTCATGTCGTAGCGCCGGGGCGGGGTGCCCGCTGGCACCGTGAGCTTGACCAGGAACGACACCGAGCCCTGCCCGGGGACCACCCGCTGCGGCTCGACGACGGTGATCCACGCCCGCTGGGAACCGTCACCCGGTGCCACGTCGAACACCACCGTGTCCGGCGCGTTGCCCGGGTTGAAGACGGTGAAGGTCAGCTCGCCGCTGTTGCGCGGGTCGAGGGTGAACTGCTCAGCGGCGGCGGCGACTGCCCACTCGGTGGTCATGACGACTCCTCTTCCAGGACGATCTCGGCGGTGGCGGACGCGGGTTTCTCCGCCTCGACGATGCGGGTGATCACGGCGAGCTGGCCGGCGGCGGCGGCCGGCACCCGCACCACTACGTGAAAGGGCTGCTCGGCGGGCTCGTCGATGGCGAAGCCCGGCACGCCGGTGGCCAGCTCAAGGGCCCGGCGCATCCCGTACGGGGTGCCCCGCCACCGGGCCAGCAGCGCGCCGTTGGCCACCAGGTCACGCAGTCGGCCCACCGGCAGCGGCAGCGCGGCCTCCGGTCGGGGTGCGGCCACCACGTGGTCCATCGCCACCCAGCGGGTCAGCCGCACGACCAGGTGGTCCGGTGCCCGGTACGGGTCGAACAGGGCGTCCACCTCGGCGAGGATCGCCTCGTCCGGGGCGTGCAGCCCCTCCATCACGTCCAGCAGCGCCCAGAGCACGCTGCCCGGCACGCATGCCCGCTGGTACGCGGCGGGCAGCAGCCGCTCAATCGCCGAGCGTCGCATCCTGGCGCACCACCTCGATGTCGTGCTCGCCGGAGCAGAGCAGCCACGTGTCCGGGACGGTCACTACGTCGGCGGTGGCCTGGTTGGCGCTGGGTGTCCAGTCGACGGCCCCGGTGCTGCGGTGGACGCCGCGTTCACCGCCGGCCAGGATCAGCCGTTCCGCCGCGGGGCTGCCGGTGCCGCTCGTCGCCGTGCCGGCCGTCGGGCCGCTGACGGCGATGGCGTCCACAGGCACGAACCGGGTCCGGTCGCGCAGCGGCAGCCCGCAGTTGACCGACACCGGTTGCCACTGCGGCTGCGCGGCCAGGGTGTCCAGCCGCAACACCCCGCCGCTCTGCGTGGCCGCCAGCGCCAACGGGCCGGCGAACGCGAGGTCCCGGCAGGTGCCGCCGATCCACCCGGCCTGCACCGACTGCCACTTCACGTCCGACTCGAACAGCCGGGTGCGGTGGCAGCCCTGCCCGGGTTTCTTCGGGTCCGGCTCACCGGCCCCGCTCCACAACAGCGTGGCCGGGCCGTCGTACTGCACCGACAGCACCCGGTTGTCCACATTGGCGAGACCCACGTGCGCGAAGCTGCCGGGCCGGCCGCCGGCCGTCGACAGGTACACCCCGAAGCTGGCCTGCGCCGCCACCGCCACACCTGGCGCGCCCCGCTCGGAGACGAACGTCCGCACCGCGTAGAAGCCCCGGTCGGCGTCGGACGGGTCGACGAGGATCTGCAACGGCACCGCGCCGGGCAGCAGCGACACCTCGTACAGGCCGGTGTCGGTCGCCACCAGCAGTGCGCCCGCGCCGTCGCGGTCCAGCCACGCCACGTCGGAGATGCGCGCGTCCAGGTCGGTCAGCAGCGACCACGTCTCACCCAGGTCGGTGCTCAGATACACCCGGGAGCCACCTGACGCGCGCAGCGTCACCACGGCCACCGAACCGGGACGCGGCACGATGCCCGGCCGTACCGGCGCGGGCGCGGGCGCCACCCGCAGCACCGTCTCGTCGTCGAACCGGCCCGTCGGTTCCCAGCCCGCACCGGCGTTGCTGGAGCGGAACAGCACCGGCCCGCGCCCGGCGTACCAGGTGCGAGGCTGGTACTGGTCGACGGCGAGAGCGCGTACCTCCGCGTCGGGCGCCTCGTCGACGACGAACCGCACCGACTCGACGTAGCGCACACCCGGCTCGGCGTGCTCCAAAAGCCGATACACGTTCGACGCCCGCAGCGGCTCGCCGAACGGCCAGCCCGTCGGGTTGAGCGCGGTGGGCAGCGGGCTCAACGTCTGGTGCAGCCGGTCGTGGATGCGGCGACGAACCGCGTCCACATCCTCCTCGCGCCGCACCACCACCCGGGCGCGCACCGACACCGCCTTGAACCGGGCCCACGTCGCCCGGGACCGGATGCCCACCATCCGACGTTGCTCCAGGTCGGCCTCCACGCGGTGCCGGGCCTCGGGCACCTCGTGCTCGCGCAGCACCGCCACCGACAGCCGGCCGCCCGGGCGGGCCTCCGGCGGGACGTACGGCACCAGCACCACCTCCACCTCACCCGGCCGGGCGAAGCTGTACACCGCGGCGCGGGTGAACGCCCTTGCCCTCGCCACCGCGCCGGAGCTGGTGGCCAGCACCTCGAAGTCGCGGGCGGTTACCGCGCGCTGCTGGGCGAAGAACTCGTAGGGGCCGCGCAGCAGCACCGACTCCAGCGCCTCCATCTCCCGCCCACCGGCGGCCGGCGCGGGGTTGTCGACGCGTACCCCGGGCAGTGGGTCGCGCAGGCTGGTAAGCGTGCCCGCCGCAACGTTGCCGGTGGGCCCACCGCCGGCCCGGTACCAGAGTCGGACCTGCCGCCCGGCCGGCGGCACCGCCGCCACCGTGACGACAGTCGGGCCCGCGGGCGCGGGCTCGCCGGGCGGGCGCAGGTCGAGGGCGGGAGCGAAGGTGATCGTGCCCGAGCAGCGGTCCACCAGGTACGCCTTGGCCTGCGGGCCGAGCCCGGCGAAGCTGTCCACCGGCCGCCAGATCTCGAACGTGCGGCCGCCGTGCTCGCGGGCCGCCGTCCCCAGCTCCACCGAGCCGGCCGGCACCTCCACCCCGAGCAGCAGGTCCAGCGGCTCGGCGGTGTGCGCCAGCGGGGCGTGGGCCGCCCGCAGCACCTGGCCCGGTTGGCCGGTGCCGACACCCAGCAGCTCCGCCTCCACGGGTTCGCAGTGGTGCATCCGGACCGTCACCGACGTCTCGCCGGCCGGCAGCAGCGCCGGTTCGGTGGTGACGAACACGACTGGCCGGGGGTCCGCGCCGCGCGCCGCCGCGACCCGCTGGCCGGCGGGGATCCGCACCGCGCCCCGGTCGGTGCCGCTGCGGGTGAAGCTGACGTCCGCCCAGGCCGCCGTGGGTGCGTGCCGGGCCACCCCGAGGAGGTTCAGAAACGAGACGTACGCCTTCTCGGGCAACTGGTTCAGCCGGTAGATCATCACCTCGGTCAGGTGCGCGAAGGCCTCCACAAGCGCCATGCCCGGGTCGTGCGCCGACAGGTCGGTCCAGGCCGGGCAGGACTGGCGGATCCGCTCACGGGCCTCGGTGACCAGGTCGAGGAACCCACGGTCGTCCAGGTGCGGCACGGGCAGCGTCATGACTGTCCTTCCGGTTCGTCGGCGGGAAGCAGATCCACGGAGAACACCAACTGCCCGGGCGTCAGGCTGGCCCGCACCCGGTAGTCCAGCCGGATCACCAGCCGCCACGCGTCGTCCAGGTCCGGCCCGGCGTCGACGTCGATCACCTCGACCCGGGGCTCCCACCGGGCGATGGCCTGCCGGACGTAGTGGATGGCCAGTCCGGCCGTGGTGTCGTCGTTCGGCGCGAAGATCAGCCGGTGCAGCCGTGACCCGTACCCGGGCCGCATCAACCGCTCGCCCGGAGTCGTCGACAACAGCAGACACAACGCCTGTCGTACGCTCTCGTCGCCGTCGGTCATCGCCAGGCCGCCCGCGGCGGTGAGCGCCAACCCGCCGGTACGGCCGGCGTCGAAGCCGGCGCCGACGAACCGGAACGCCCTCACCGGTCCGCCCCCAGGAACGTCTGGCGCGGGTCGCGCACCGTGTGCTTGACAAGCCCCGGCGGGGTGCCGTTGGTGAACCCCTCCAGGTGTGACAGCACCACCCGATGCCCGTCGACGCGCAGCCAGTCGCTGTAGCCGACCCGGACGGTAAGCGTCGTCGTGCACGGCTTGATGGTCGGGCCGTAGTTCGGGCAGGCGACGATTTTCCGGCCCTCCGGGTCGTCGTCCACAAGCACCGGCACTGCGGTGACTGTCACCCACTCCTGCGACGGCTGGTTCTCGACCCGGCCGTCGTGATCGCAGGTGATCACCGAGTCGCGGTGGATCCAGCGCATCAGCCGCCTCCCTCATGGTGTGCGCGGGCCAGCGAAGCCGCCTGCCGCGCCGCTGTGGTCGGGTCCTCGGGCGACTCGGCGTGCAGGAAGTCCACGCTGCGGGCGCGCACCACAATGGCCTGCCCGGGCGCGGAGATCACCAGGTCGGTCGCCGCGTGCAGGGTCGCCAGATCGGGCGCCAGCTCCAGGAAGCTCCCGCCCTCGGTCCCCAGCCGCAGACTGCGCCGCACGTCGTCCACGACTATCGACTGCCCACCGGCGGTGCGCAGCGTCCAGCGGCGGGCCCGCCCGTCGTCGATGCCCGCGTCGTATGGCTCGACCGCGCCGAACAGCGAGCCCAACACGATGCCCGAGGCCGGCTCGCCGCCGGGCAGCACCACGAGCACTGTGTCGTCCGGGTCGGGAAGCGCCACCAGCCCCTTGCCGCGCCCCGCCCCCGGGCAGAGCACGCCGAGCCAACCGGCGTCCAGGTCCCCGTACGCCGGCAGCGTCAGCCGTACCCGGCCCAGCCCGTCCGGGTCGGCGACATCGGTGACGGTGCCGAGGGTGACCACCGCGCCGGCACCTGTCGGCGGCGATGGTGCGGCCGGCGGCACTGTGGAGAACCGGGTCAGGTGCCCGTTGCCGTCGACCGTGTGCACCACCTCGGTCAGCACGTACGCCCCGGCGACCGGGTCGGGCACGCCGGCCAGCGTGATCCGCCGGCCCGGCCGCAGCGCCGGATCACCCTCGGCCACCCCCTCGGCGGTGACAAGCGCGGCGGCACGGGTGTCCAGCCGGCCCTGCGCCAGCGCCGCCAACTCGTCGTCGCTGCGGCCGGGCTGGTCGACAGCCGTGCGGACCCCGTCGGCGCCCACGTCGGCCGGATCCGGCCGGTCCCGGGCCGGCCGCCCGCAGCGCGCCTCGTCGACCTGCTGACTGATCGGCTCGGCCCGCTGCGGATGCCACCCCAACGCGGCGCTGGCACCGCTTGCCTGGTCGGCGTTCGTGGCCAGCCGCAGGGTGCGCACGTCCACGCCGAGCGTCAACGCGACAGGCTCGCCGTAGCCGGCCAGGGTGATCAGGCGTACCCCGTTGCCGTCGGCGGCCAGGTGCAGCCCGGCCCGGTCGGTCACCTCGCACAGCAGCTCCAGGTCGCTGTGTCGGTGCTGCACCAGCCGCTCCAACCGTGGCCCGTCGCTGTCGGCGGTCACACCCAACCCCACCTCGCCGCACAACTCAGCGGCCAGCTCGGCCGCCGTCACCGACGTGAAGACCCGCAACCCCTGCCGCTTGCGCAGCCGGTGCAACGCGTCGTACGCCCGCAGCCGCAGCACCGCCGCGCCGTCGGCGGCGTACTCCACCTCCACGCAGGTGACCTCCCCGGCGAACAGCGCGTCGGCGTGGTCGGCCAGCCGCACGCCGAGGGTCGTGCCCGGCCGCACCGGCGGGTCGAACGCGCCGATCCCGGCGCCGGTGGCGAGCACCAGCTCGGCCTGGGTGGGCATGTCGAGTCGCGCCGACACCCGCAGTGAACGGACCCGCTGGCGGGCCGGGGCACTCAGCTCGACGCCGTCCAGCAGGACGGTCAAGGCACGGGGCGCGACGCTCGTCACGGCGTACCCCCCGGGTTGGTGGTGGGGGACCAGCTGGCGGCGGTGGTGGCGATCGACGTGCCCACGAACGACGCGCCGGAGCCGACCGCACCTGCCACGGCGCGTGCGATCCCGGCCAGGGCCGCTCCGCCGCCGTCGGTGCTCGTGCTGCCGCCGCCCGTGGCGCCACTCGGTGTGCTGGCCGGCGGCGGGACGGCAAGCGTGGTGCCCGCCGGCACCGCAAGGGGGTCGGTGATCCGGTTGTGTTCGGCAAGCAACCGCCACCGCAGCGGCGACCCGAGCGCGTCGTTGGCCAGCAGGTCGAAGCGCACCCCCGTGCTGCCCGCGTCGGCCGCACCGTCACCGGCGGCGACCACCGCGCTGCCGGGGGCGGCGGTCGGGGTGCTCGCGGCTGCCAACTCCTCGGCGAAGCCAGCCTCCGCCTGGTCGGCTGTCTCGGCGGCCCGGACCAGCTTCAGCCGCAGCCAGGAACGCCGGGGCGAGCCGGTGCCGGTGAACGCGTCGAACCGCTCCGCCACCGCGATGATCACACCCGGCACGTTCCAGGTCTTGCCCCAGACCAGCCGGACCAGCGGCGGCCGCAGCCACCCGTGCTCGGCGCTTGAGTTCTCCGCGAGCATCCATAGTGGACGCGTGAGCACCCGCACGTCGGGCGGCCGGACCTGCGCCTCCACGAAGTCGACGTCAAAGAGCAGATCGAGCACCAACTCGGTACGACCACCGCCGGTGAAGACCAGCGGGTCGTCCGCCAGGCCGGCCCCGGTGAGCTGACCGCCGGCGGCACCCCGATGGCGTACGCCGGCGAGCCGGGTCACCTGCACGGTCTCCGGGTTGAGCAGGCAGTCCACCCGCTCCCCGGACGAGTCGATGAGAAAGGCGACGCGTTCCATCAGCCGCCCGCCTGTTCCCGGTCCAGCCGGTCCACCTGAGAGGCGCCCAGCGCCTCGCCGGGCACAGTCCACAGCGGTCGGTCATCCGGCAGCGCCGGCCACGGGTCGACGGTCCTGGACGCCCATCTGTCGTCGCGGGGGCCGTTCCCCGACCCACCGGTCCATCCCGTCGCCACGGCCCGCTGCCCGGGCCACGCTGTGTCGTCCGGAAGCGCCGGCCAGGGCCCGCTGCCGGCGCAGCGACCCACCTCGATCGGTCGGCCGCGAGCCCCGCCTCCGGCATCCGCCTCGGCTACGTCGCTGTCACCTGCTCCAATTCGAGTACGCGAGCCCGCATCCCCTCCGGCCACTCCCGCCGTCGCCCCGGCCCTCGCCGCCAACCCGCCTCCGGCGACGAACCCCGCCCCGGCCGCGAACTCGGCCCTCGCCGTCGCCCCGTTCGGTGCGGTGCCCGACGTGAACCCGGCTGCTGCCGTCCGCGCGCCCGTCGGCAGCCCGGCACCCGTCGTCGACCCAGCGCCCGTCGTCAACGCGGTGCCTGTCGTCGCCCCGGCTCTTGCTGGCAGTTCGGCGCTTGCCGCTCCGGACTTCGGGGTAGGCCGACGACCAGCGGGTGCAGATGGAGCGCCATCGGACCAGAAGGCATCGCTCGATCCCCATGGAGACGATCGACCGTCCACAGCCGAGCTTCCGAAACGACCACCAGCGCCGGGACCACCCGGCGCGAACCGGCCACCCTCGACGCCGCGCTGGCCATCCCGGGCTCCGCGCCAATCGCCGCCGACCATGAGTTGGCCGTCCAAAACGCTGCGCTGGTCAACTCCCCGCCCGCGCGGATCGAGCCCCCGCGAACCGTCCCGAAACCACCCCCAAAAGCCCGACCGCCGAGCGCGCGTCGGAGTCGCCGCAGATCTTGGAAGGAAACCGCCCCTGGAGAGGCCGAAATCTTCCAAGATCTCGGTTTTGGTTGTGGGGGAGGCTTGGTGGGGGGCCGCTGGGCGGATTAGCGGTCGGGTTCTTCCGGTGGATCCTTCGGCTGAGGTGTCGGAACGATGCGGTCCGGTGCGATGCCCGGATGGCCTGCCCGCGCCACGCCGCCCTTGGTCCGGCTCTCCGCCGCTCGCCGTGTCACCCGGCCCCCCGAGCCCGTCAGGTGCACCACCAATAACCCAGCCGAGCGCACCGAACGACCCGCCTGCACCGAACGAACGGCCTGCACCGAACGAACCCCCAGCACCCATCGGACCCTGCGCACCGGAGGTGCCAGCTGTACCGGACGAGCGAGCGGCGCCGGCCGCACCCACCGAGCCTGCGGTACCTGCCTGCGGCCAGTGGCCCGTCGCCGCACCGTGGACCGCTGGGTCGGCAGGGACCGGTTGCCCCGGACCCGTGCCGTCGCCGGCCCATCCGGCCGAATCGGGTACGTCCCGAGCGTCGGGTCGGCCTGCCGCAGTCCCGTCGAGATCCAGCTCGCGCAGCAGCCCGGGAGCGTGGGCGGCGACGAGGTCCAGCCAGTGCCGAGGCGGCTCCCCGAACCGACGCGGCGCCGCTTCGCCAACCGACGCCGGTCCATCCACCGACCGCTGCTCCGACGACCGCTGCTCCGACGGCCGTTGCTCCGACGGCCGTTGCTCCGACGACCGCTGGTCCGACGACCGCTGGTCCGAGGGCCTTTCATCCGACGGCCGGCGTGGTGCGCCGGTGTCCTCGACCTGACGGGCGAGGCGCAGGGTCGCCCCGGCGGCCGAGCGCAACTGGCCGGCCAGCCAGCTACGCGGGGGTCGGCGCGGTGGCACTGCCGGACTCCAACTCGAGGCCCTCATAGCGAAGCGTCAGCGACGCGATGGCGATCTCGTGGCTGAGGGTGTTGAGGTGCGCGCCGCGCCACCGGGTGGGCCACGCGTCGATCAGGTTCCAGCGCAGCACCTCGGCGGTGCCCACGGAGTCCAGCAGCACTACCGACACGTTGCGGCGGTTGAGGGTGCCCTGGGCTGTGGCGTTCACCCAGTCCCACAGCTCGCGGGACGCGGTGAGGCCGAAGTGCAGCGTCACCGGCTCGTACTCGGCCTGACCGGGCACCATCCGCATCCGGCCGAGGCCGTGCTCGCGGTACGGCTGCCCGGGGATGTTCACCTCCAGCCCGCTCATCTCGGTGAAGTGGCCGTTGGTGACGCCGTTGATGAGCAGCCGGAAGTTGTACGCCCGGTACGGGTCGACAGGGGCGCCGGGCTGCGGGGTGGCTGTGGTGGGCATGTGTCAGCCTCCGATCGTCTCGGTCTCGGTGCCGCCGGCCCACTGGCTCAGCTTGAACACCACGAACTCGGCGGGCTTGACGACAGCGATGCCGATGTGGGCGATGACCATGCCCGCGTCGCGTACGTCCGGCGGGTTGGTCTCCTCGTCGCACTTGACGAAGAACGCCTCCTCGGGGCTGCGTCCGAGCAGCGCGCCGTCACGCCACACCCGGGTGAGGAACGCCCCGATGTCGCGTCGGATCGAGCGCCAGAGCGTGAAGTCGTTCGGCTCGAAGACCATCCAGCGGGTGCCGTTGGCGATGGCCTGCTCGATGGCGATGCTGAGCCGGCGTACGTTGAGGTAGCGCCACTCGCTTGCCTCGGCGGCGAGCGTACGCGCGCCCCAGACGCGGATGCCCTCGCCGGCGAAGTAGCGGATCACGTTGACGCCCTTGGGGTTGAGCACGTCGTGTTCGGGTCGGGTCACGAGGTAGCCCAGGTCGACGGCACCGCGGACGGGTTCGTTGGCGGGTGCCTTGTGGACGCCGCGCAGGGCGTCGGTGCGGGCCCAGATGCCGGCGAGGTGCCCGCTCGGCGGGGTGAGTTCCAGCTCCCCGCTGATCGGGTCGCGCACCCGCAGCCAGGGGTAGTAGAAGGCGCCGAACTCGGACTGCCGGGGCCGGTACGCAGCACCCTCAGGCCCACCGGAGCCAGCGCCGCCGCCCGAGCCGGAGCCGCCGCCAGCGCCACCGCCCGAGCCAGCGCCAGCCGAGCCAGCGCCGCCGCCCGTACCCTCGGCGGGTTTCGGGGGTTTGCCGGACGACGGCGTGGCGACCTTTGTCAGCGCGGCGATGTCGTCGATGTCCGGTGCCGGGTCGCAGATCGCCACCATGGTGCGGGTCCGCTCGGCCATGCTGAGCAGGGCCTCGTGGGACACCACGTCGTGGAAGCCGGGCGCGGCGATGATGGAGATCTCGTCGACCGCCTCCAGCAGTTGCAGGCCGGCGCGGCGCTGGCCGGTGCCGGTGATGGCGCCGCCCTCGCCGACGTTCACGACCCAGCAGCGGGCGCCGCCGTTGTCCAGGAAGCCGAAGACGGCTCGGGCCAGCGGGGTGCTCTCGGTCTGGTCGCCGTCGGCGAAGAGTCGCAGGAATTCGGTCCAGTTGTTGACGGGCACCGCCCTGCCCAGTTGGGCGGTGCGGTTCGGGGCGACGCCGACGAACGCGGCGATGCTTGTGCTCGCCGGTCCGATCGGTCGGGCGCCGCTGGGGACCTCCTCGACATAGATGCCGGGGGAGAAGTAGCTGGGCATCGGTCCTCCTGTGCGGGTGGGCGTCAGTGGGTCGGTGGCGCGCAGACGATGACGATGTCGTGCTCGTCCGCGTCGACGTCGGCGGTGAGCACGAGCCCACGTCCGCTGAGTCGCAGCCGTACCGGCGTGGGGTTGTCGGGGTCGTGCGGAACCCCGGCGATGCGGAACCGGCCGTCGGGGCCGGTCCGGGCGGCGGACGCCGTGGCGGGCAGTTCGACGCGCATCGCGGCGAGGGGTTGGTCCTCGGGGCCGACCACCCGCCCGGTGAGCGTGCGGACCTCCAGTTGGCGCAGCCGCAGCGGTTGCAGCACCGGCGGCGCGGCGGGCGTCGGGTGGTCCACCTGTGCCGGTACGTCGATGAGCAGCGCCGGGCGGGGCGCGGCGCCGAACGCGCTCCACACAGGAGCGTCGCCGGCCTCCAGCACGACCTGATACCTGCCGTCGCTGGTCGCGGCGGTGAGCACCCGGTCCAGTCGGGGCAGCCCGGCCGGCCCGCTCACGCAGAGCAGGTAGCGGATCGTGAACCGGTACGGCTCACGGACCGCGCCGCTGGAGCGGGTCTGCCGGGCCGGGCGCAGGTCGAGGGGCCAGAGGGTGAGCCCGGCGGCGTCGCCGTCGGCGCGGGGCGGGCCGACCGGGACGGGTTCCCCCGCCGCGTTGGTCAGCCAGTCGGCCAACTCGGCGGTGGCCGTCTCGATCGGTCCGCGCCCGTCGGTGCTCATCGCGGCGGCGTCCCCTGGATCCGGTACGCGATGGCCTCGTTCCACACGTGCGGGTAGACGCCGATCTCGAAGTAGCGGGTGAAGCGGTTGATCGGCGCGTTGGTGTGGTCGTGGTAGAGCAGCCAGATCGGGGCGATGGTGAACAGCACGTAGTTCGCCAGCACCAGCGGGATGTAGAGCGGGCCGAGCAGGCGACCCTGGAAGATGTGCACGTCCTCGTGTCGTTGGATGCCGGAGCTGGAGCCGGCGCAGACCGTGCCGATGGTGGTGGCGTAGCGGGGCGAGACCCCCTCGACCACGCTGACCCGGCCGCTTCCGGACGAAATGGGCCGGTCCAGCGAGTGCCCGAAGATCAGGTGTACGGCCAGGTAGATGGCCCCGACGACCGTGTTGGGCAGGCTCCACGTGTGGTCGACGACGAAGAGGAAGATGCCGCGGGCGTCGGGCGCGTACACCCCGGCGGAGGCGACCGCCCAGCCGAACACCGCACCGACGAGCAGGCCCACGACGGCGCCGATGAGCAGGCCGACCGGGCCGCCGACCAGGAGGCCGAAGACGGCGCTGACGCCGACCAGAACAGCCGCGCTGAGAATTCCGAAGATCATGACGACATCCCCTCAGACCCACGAGCGGAAGACACGGGGCTCACGACCCTGCGCGACCTGCGTCGGCGACGGCTGGGTCGCCTGCCGGTTGCCGGGCGGGAACTGGTTGACGCCGAGCGCGGCGGAGAAGATGACAAGCGCGTTGAAGAACGCGATGATCCACTTCTCGCCGCTGGCGTCGTCGGCGAACGCCGCCGTCACGTAGGACAGCAGCAGCGCGACGGCGATGGCGATCCACTTGCGGAGCTTGTCGCCGCTCGGGCCGATCAGCCCGCCGATGACGTTCGTGGCCAGCAGGGTGGCGGCGCTCGCGCCGGCCAGGCTGCCCAGGGCGGCCCAGGTGTAGAGATCGTTCACGACGATCCCCCTTCTCTGCGATGGTGCGACCGGGATGTGGTGGTGGTGAGGGTCGGTGCGCCCGAGTGGGAGCACCGACGCCGGTCGCCGTCGGCGAGGGCGGCCGGGCCGGGCGCGGCCGGCAGGGCCAGCCACCGAGTGGATCAACCGGCCTAGGGTGTGCTGGCGGGCGCCCCTGGCGCCGTCGGTTCAGGCCCGGCCGGTGCCAGCGGCGTCGGTTGCGGCCCGGCGGGTGCCAGCGCCGTCGGGCGTCGCCGTCGCAGCAGGAGTACGCCCACCGCGGCGAGCACCAGCACCAGGAGCAGCCCGCCGACGATCAGCAGCCAGGGGAGCCCGCCTTTCTCGGCGGCGGCGACCGGTGTGACCGACGGGCGTGGCGGTGCCTCGGCGACGGCCTGCAACTCGCCGGGCTTGCCCTGGTTGGAGTCCACCTTCCAGGTGACCGACCGGCCGTTGACAGTGCCGTTGGTGTCGATCACCGAACCGGGAAATGTCACCGAGATCTCGAATGACATCAACCGGAGGAATTCCTCCTGCTGTTTCGGATCCTGCTGGGCTATCTTTCCGCCGTATTTCTTGGGGTCGAGCGACAACGTGAAGCGGTAGAAATTGTCATCCCGGACCAGCTTGACGCTTTCGCTGTCGAAGCCCGCCAGTGGCGCCCTGCGGTAATTGATCTGGGTGCCGAAGAGTTCGCTGTCCTCATAGGGGGTCTCCTCGCCGGGCGGCAGCGCCGGGATGTTCTGCCGAAGCTGCGCGAACGCCGCCGGGATGTTCCTGTTCTGGATCCTCAACAGGTTCTTCGGGGCGGCCAGCAACAACTGCCCGTCGACGGTGTCGTCGGCGTTGACGGTGAGCCCGATGTTGAGTCGCATGCAGCCGCTCAGCGCGGCGAGAAGAAGGAGACACACCGCGACGCGGAGTGCCTTGCCGCGGTTGACTCTGCTGTTCATGGAGTCAGTGTGTGTGATCGCTTTCACCACGAGCAGTCAGCGATCGGTCACAACGCAGTCGCTGATCTTACCGCTGGGCTGTCACATTAGGGTGGGGTCGGTACCTGCACGAATGGATATTCTGGAGCGTTGGGCCCAACGCCGATTTATGCCGCCGTTCATGACCTCGGGCCCCTGCTGGCATACGCTGCCCGGGTGGTCATGAACGCGTGCGTGCTCCTTGTGGATCCCGACGGGCGGCTGTTACTGCAACTGCGCGACGGCAACGCCGCCTTCTACCCGAACGTCTGGGGTCTGCCCGGCGGCTACGGCGAGGCGGGGGAGACCCCGCAGCAGGCCGCCGAGCGGGAGCTGTGGGAGGAGACCGGCCTGCGCGCCGACGGTCCGCTGCGCCCGCTCGCCGTGCAGTCGATGTCCGAGTTGGGCCTGGAGGTGCACTACTTCGTCGGCAGCACAGACGCCCGGCAGGAGGACGTGGTGCTCGGCGAGGGCGCGGCGATGGTCTTCGTGCCCGGCGAGCAGGTGCTCGACGGCCGGCCCTACACGCCGGGCACCGTCGAGGTGCTGACCCGGTTCCTCGCCTCACCCGAGTACGCGGGCACAACCCGCGCCGACTGAACCAACGCCGCGCGTCCCGTCACTCGGCATCAGGCGCTGGCGCGGGCCACCAGGGCGGACGGGAAGACGGTGAGCGGTGCGGCCGGGCGGCTGTCCAGCACGGCGGTGGCCGCGGCGGTGGCGATCCGCCCCACCGGGTGACTCGCGGTGGTCAGCGCCGGTGTGGTGAGGCTTGCCAACGGGATGTCGTCGAAGCCGGCCACCGCGACGTCGCCGGGCACCCGTACCCCGCCGTCGCGCAGCGCCGCGATCACACCGAGGGCCGTCTCGTCGCTTATCGCGTAGATCGCGTCGACGTCGGGCCAGCGGCGCAACGCCTCGTCGGCCGCCACCCGGCCACTCGCTGCGGTGAAGTCACCGGGCAGCACCCGCTCCGGCAGGCCGGCCTGCTGCATCAACCGGCGGTACGCCGTCACCGGGCGCTGGGAGCACGGCAGCCATTGGGGGCCCGTCACCATGGCGATCCGGCGGCGGCCCGTGGCGTACAGGTGGCGCAGCACGTCGCCGGCACCTGTGGTGTTGTCGACGTCGAACGACGGGACGGTGGCCGAGCCGATGCCGATCGACACCACCCGGCCGCGCAGCGATCGGGGCACAACGGCCAGCAGATCCTCGGTGGTGTTGACGAGCATCACGCCGCACACGCTGCGGTCCCTGGCGAGCTGGTCGAGGGACTCCGGCTCGCCGAGCGGCAACCAGTGCAGCGCCACGCCGATGCCGTTCGGCGCGCACACCTGGGCGGCCGAGCCGACCACCCGGTGGACGTACGGGTCGTCCAGCACCGCCGCGCTGGTTCCCGAGACCGCCACCACAAGCCGTACGCCGCCGCCCCGAACCAGTGCGCGGGCGGCCGGGTTGGGCGTGTAGCCGAGCTGGTCGACGGCCACCGCCACCCGTTCCCGGGCGGCCGGCGAGGCGAACCCGGTCCCGGCGATCACCCGAGAGGCCGTGGACCGGGACACCCCGGCGATACGTGCGACGTCCTCCAGGGTGGCCGGCCGGTGTGCCGCTGTCGTCATCGTCCCCTCCTCCGGTCACCGTCCGGGCGGACGAACACCTGCCGGAATCATCCCCCGACCAGATCGTCGTCGGTAAGGGGCGGTCGCCGGTTGTGGTGGTAGCGCTCTCAGGTGTGCGATCGTGCCAGGAAATCATCCGAAGAAAGAGGACAAGCCCTCGTGAGCGCCCCCACCAGCCCATCCGTCTCTTCGGACGACGCGGCGGCAGCGTCACAGGCCGTGCGGCTCGCCCGTAACGGCGTCGCCGTCGTCTTCACCCTCAACGGGCTGGCCGTCGGCAGTTGGTTCTCCCGGGTGCCGGCGGTCCGCGAGTCGTTGGACCTCTCCGCCGGCCGCCTCGGGCTGCTCCTGCTGGCGATGAGCGTCGGCGCGCTGCTCGCCATGCCCACCTCCGGCCTGCTCGCCCAGCGCCTCGGCACGGCCCGCACCGTGCGGCTGGCGACGGTGCTTGTCGCGGTCGGCGTGACAGTGGCGGGGCTGGGCGCCACAGTGGCCGGCTCGGCAGTCGTCGTCGCGGTGGGGCTTGTCGCCTTCGGCTACGGCTCCGGTGCCTGCGACGTCGCGATGAACGTCGAGGGCACGGTTGTGGAGCGGCGGCTGGGGCGTACGATCCTGCCTCGCTTTCACGCGGCGTGGAGCCTCGGGTCGGTGGCCGGCGCGGCGCTCGGCGCCGGGACGGCCCGCTTCGACGTATCGGTCGGCGCGCACCTCGCCGCGGTGGCGGTGGTGGTGCTTGTCGGCACCCACTTCGGCTCGCGGGCGTTCCTGCCGCAGCCGGCCGCCGACCAGGCCGACCAGTCGGCGGAGGCCAGCCCGGCCGCCCGGCGTCGTGCACAACTGGCTGCCTGGCGGGAGCCGCGCACCCTGCTGATCGGGCTGTTCGTGCTGGTGATGGCGTTCACCGAGGGCAGCGCCAACGACTGGCTGGCGGTCGCCTTCGTGGACGGCCGGGAGCTGAGCGAGGCGGCCGGCGCGGCGGTCTTCGGTGTCTTCGTCGTCGGCATGACAATCGGGCGCACCGTGGGCACGATCGCGCTGGACCGGTGGGGCCGGGTGCGGGTGCTCACCGGCACCATCGGGCTCGCCGTGGTGGGCGCGAGCCTGGCCGTGCTGGCCGGTTCGGGGCCGGTGGCCGTCATCGGCGTCGCGCTCTGGGGGCTCGGCGCGTCGCTGGGCTTCCCGGTCGGGATGAGCGCGGCGGCCGACGAGGAGGCCCACGCGCCCGTCCGCGTCAGCGTGGTCGCGGTGATCGGCTACACGGCGTTCCTGGGCGGGCCGCCGTTGCTGGGGTTGCTCGGCGACCGGGTCGGCACCCTGCGAGCCCTGCTTGTGGTGCCGCTGCTGCTGGTGCCGACGCTGGCGTTGGTGTCGGTGTTGCGCCCGCCACAGGCCGCCCCAGCACACCAAAACTAGTTCATATCGCAGTTCAGCGGTATCGGGTACGCGGCCGACTGCGCCGCGTGCCCGCGCTGGCTAATCTCGCCCGATGCCAACCGACGAGATCAGTGCCGCCGCGGCGGGCAGTTGGACCCTCGGCGACCGCACGGTGCACCGGATGGGCTTCGGCTCCATGCGGATCACCGCGAACCCCGACCGGGACCGGGCCGTCGCCCTGCTGCGCCGCGCCGTGGAGCTGGGCGTCAACCACATCGACACCGCCGCCTTCTACGTCTCGCCCGGCGGAACGCTGCGGGTGGGCACCGGGCCGACCCGGTACGCCACCGAGCTGATCCGCGCGGCGCTCACCCCGTACCCGGAGGATCTGGTGATCGCCACCAAGGTCGGCTTCGGGTACGACCCGGAGACCGGCTTCACCGAGGCGTACACCCCTGCGCAGTTGTGTGCCCAGGTCGAGGAGAACCTGCGCCGGCTCGGCCGCGACCAGCTGGACGTGGTCAACCTGCGGCTCGGCCGAGGGCCGGGGCCGGTGCCGCTTGCCGACCGTTTCGGCGCGCTTGCCGAGTTGCGAGCCGCGGGGCTGATCCGGCACCTCGGCCTCTCCAACGCCCGGCCCGAGCATCTGGACGAGGTGGCGGGCATCGCGCCGGTGGTCTGCGTACAGAACAACTACGGGGTCGACGCCTACCGGGAGCAGGACGCGTTCGTGCGGCTCTGCGGTGAGCGGGGGATCGCCTACGTGCCGTTCTTCGCGCTTGCCGGCACCGGCCGGGAGGCGGGCGCGAGCGCCGAGCAAAACGAGGCCGTCGAAACCGTCGCGCGAGCCCACGGCGTCACCCCCCATCAGGTACGCCTGGCCTGGACCCTGCACCAGGGCCCCCACGTCCTGGCCATCCCCGGCACCACCGACCCGGAACACCTGAAAGCCAACATCGCCGCAGCAGCCCTGCGCCTAACCAAAAAAGACCTGACCCGGCTCCCCTGACCCCACCCCACCCTTCATGATCAACGGGGTGGGGGGTTGGCGCGGAGCCAGACCCGGAGGGGTGCCACCGCGGTGAAGCCGGCTTCGAGCGCGGGGGTGAGATCAGGGCCGGATTCGTAGCCGACCAGCGGCAGGCGGGGCACTGTGGCGAGCACCCCGTGCCAGATCTCGCCGGGTTTGTCGGTGCGGGAGAACAGGTTGGAGACCCCGTACGGGCCGTCGCCGCTGACCACCGCGCCGCCGGTGATCTCGCCACGACCGTCGTACCGGGCCAGCACGCGCACCCGGTCGTCGGCCAGCAGGGCCGGCCTGAACAGGTCCCCGCCGCCGTGCGCCGTCGCCCACGCGGCCAACCCCTGCGGGGTCGTGACCCGGGTGAGCAGCGGTCCGGCCGGTGGGTCCGTCGGTGGGCGGTGGATCCACTGGGCGTCGAAGAGCACCCGGAAGCCGTACCCGGAGAGATCGAGGTCGGCGAAGCTGTCCTTCACTGACGCGCCGGGCCCTGCGTCGATCCGGGCCAGCAGAGCGTCGGCGTCGACGCCGGGGCGCAGTGTGACGGCATCCGGGTACCAGGTCGGGGAGCGGCGGGGAGCCGACCAGGCGTCGTCGTCGAACCGGCCGGCCACCCCGTGGGTGCCGCAGACGACGTCGCACCATTCGGCGTTGTTGCGCGCTGCTGCCGTCCGTACGTCCCGGTCCACGCCCCGCAGCCTAGGAGCTCGTGAGGACGACGAGTTGCTGGGTGGCGCGGGTCATCGCCACGTAACGGTCTACCGCACCTTCGACGCCCTCGCCGAACGCGTCGGGGTCGACGAGCACTACCAGGTCGAATTCGAGCCCCTTCGCCAACTCCGGGGTCAGCGACCGGACGCGGGGCGTCGCGGCGAATGTGGGATCGCCGATGACGCAGGCGATGCCCTCGTCGTGCGCGGCGAGCCAGGTGTGCAGGACCGAATCCAGATCAACAGCAGATCCGTGTACGACGGGAGCGCCGCTGCCCCGGATCGAGGTCGGCACGTTGGCGTCCGGTAGCACGGCCCTGATGACCGGCTCGGCCTCCGCCATGATCTCCGCCGGCGTCCGGTAGTTGATGCTCAGCGAGGTCAGGGTGATCCGGTCCAGCCCGATCCGTTCGAGCCGTTGCCGCCAGGACTCGGTGAACCCGTGCCGGGCCTGGGCGCGGTCCCCGACGATCGTGAAGCTCCGCGACGGGCAGCGCAGCAGCAGCATCTGCCATTCGGCGTCGGTCAGCTCTTGGGCCTCGTCCACGACGATGTGCGCGAACGGGCCGGCGAGTTGGTCCGGCTCGATGCTTGGCAGCACGGCCTCGTCGACAAGGGCGTCCTGGAGGTCCAGTTGACGCAGGCTGGACAACACACCCTCGCCGTCGTCGTAGGCGTGTGCCTCGATCAGATCGTTGACGACAGCGGCCATGCGTTCGCGTTCGATGCCGATCGTGGTGTCGTGCCGGCGTTGGCGCCCGGAGGCTTCCCGGTCGCCGAGCCGCTGCCGTGCCGCGTCCAGCAGCGGCAGGTCGGCCACCGTCCAGGCTCGGGCGTCGCCGCGCTGGAGTTTGCGAACCTCGTCGGGGCTGAGCCAGGGAGCGCAGGCGCGCAGGTAGGCGGGCACCGACCACAGGTCTCCGACGAGGTCTGCCGCGTCGAGCAGCGGCCATGCGCGGTTGACGGCCGCACGCAGTTCCCGGTTGCGCGACAGCGACCCCCGGACCAGGTCCTCCGGCTCGTCGCCGTCGTACCTGTCGACGAGGATCGTGAGCAGCGCCTCCCAGATCTCGTCCCGCGCCTCGTTGTGCGGTGTGCCCGGTCCCGGCGCCTCGAACGCCTCGGCCCAGTCGTCGGCGCTCAGCCGGAGATCGACGTCGTCGGTCTCGACAGTCATCCCCGTGGTCGGCGGCTCCTCGTAGAACCGGACGGCCGCCTCGATCGCACTCACCATCTGCACTGACGACTTCAGCCGGGCCACGTCGGGGTCGGTCTCGACGACCGCCCCGGCACCCTCGGGTACGAGGTCCCGCAGGGTGCAGGTCTGTACGTCCTCCTCGCCGAGGCTGGGCAGGACGTCGGCGACGTACGCCAGGTAGGGCTGGTGCGGCCCGACGAACAGCACGCCGCCGCGGCGGTGACCGAGGCGCGGGTCGGCGTAGAGGAGGTAGGCGGTGCGGTGCAGCGCGACGACCGTCTTCCCCGTGCCCGGCCCGCCGTCGACGACGAGTGCGCCGCTGGATCCGGCGCGGATGATCGCGTCCTGGTCGGCCTGGATGGTGCTCAGGACGTCCCGCATCCGGCTGGACCGGCTGCTGCCCAGGCTGGCGATGAAGGCGGACTGGTCGTCGAGCGCGACGTGCCCCTCCAACCCGTCCGGGGTGAACACCTCGTCCCAGTAGTCGCTGATCCGGCCAAGCGTCCAGCGGTAGCGGCGGCGGCTCGCCAGCCCCATCGGGTTGGCGTGGGTCGCTCCGAAGAACGGCTCGGCGGCGGGGGAGCGCCAGTCGAGGAGCAGCCGTCGGCCCGTGCTGTCGGTGAGGCCGCGTCGTCCGACGTACACGGGTTCGCGATTGTCGGCGCTCACCATGCGTCCGAGGCACAGATCCAGACCGAAGCGCCGCAGCGTACGTAGCCGGCCGGTCAACCGGCGGACCTCCTGGTCGCGGTCCGACGCCTGTCGGCCTTTGCCGGCGGGCGCCTTCCGGGCGGTGTCGAGGCGCTCGGACAGGTCGGCGAACGCCTGCTCCAGGCTCTCCGCGATGGCGGTGAAGTGCTGCGTATCTGCGGCGATCAGCGTCGGGTCGGCCTTGGCGCGGAGGCGGTCGGGGAGGTCGAACACGCTTGTGTCCGGCGGCTTGACGTCATCGGCCCGCATTCTTGTGACTCCCATTTCCGCAGGTTATGGCGTTGGCCGGGCCATTCTGGGGCATCACCCGGGTCTTGCCACAAGGCCCCGTCTGCGATATATGTTGAGAGTGGCAGGGAGTGGGTGTTACCTCCCTTTGCCCCTGGTCAGGCGTACACAAGGTCGATCGTGTCGGTGTGCCCCGCCCAGCGGAGTTCGAGGCGCCAGCAACCCGCCCGTGGCAGGTCGATGATCGACGGCCCGGGGCCGCCGGCCACCTCCCGGCTCACAGTGGTGTCGGTGCCGTCAAGCGTGGCGGTGATCGCCAGCGGATCGGGCGACAGCGCGCCGGACGACGGCGTGGCAGGGCGGGCAACCCACAGGATCTTGTTGCTCGACCCGTCCCGCCTGGTGTGCGCCAGCGGGTGGCCGAACAGCACGGCCACGATGTCGCCTCCCGCGCCGAGGACGTGCGGTGGGTGGGCGTCCCCGCTGAACCCGGCGTCCGCCCAGTCGGGCAGCGACCCCGTCTCGACCCGCGAGCCGCAGCCGGCCGCCGAGGCGCTTGTCGCCCCGGGACCGTCCGGCGTGGCCGGCTGGCCGGTCGTGCAGCCCGCCAGCAGGACAACCGACGCCAGCAGAACTCTGCCCCGGAAACCCATCTCGCCCCTCCCGACAAGCGTTGACGCGCGTCTCACCAGGGCGACACCTGTCGAGCCCGCCGGGTTCCGCTAGACAAGCGACTCGGCGATCTTCACCGCCTCGGCCCTGGTGAGGTCGCCCTCGAGCCGGTAGCTCACGCCACGGTGCTCCCAGATCAGCGTCGAGGTGGCCAGCCGGGCGGTCTCCGTCCGAACCGTTCCGGCCCGGTCCACATAGGCGAGCGTGTGCGGCCCGTCGACCCACACGGCGAAGTCACCGAACACGTGCGTCCAGTCCACCCCGGCACTGCTGGCCTGCTTGTGGAAGGCCAGGTCGAGACGGCCGTCGAAGGCGTCGACACGCAGCGCGCCACCACGGTAGACAAGCGTCGCCACCCGGCATCTGCCCGCATCGTCGGGGTCGGCCACAAGCACCTGCTCGGGTACGCCCAACCCCGCCGGTAGGCGGATGGGGAAGCGCACCGCGCGTTGCGCCTCGTCCAGGGCGGTGGCCCGCTGCGTGGGCAACGGCGACGGACTGCCGGTGGGCAGTTGCGGGGCGGACGACGTGTCGACTGTGACTCCGGCGAGGCGGAGCAGTCCGGCGACGGCGTCGGCGACCGCGGCCCGCCCCGGCGGCAGCACCGCCACCAGCACTGCGACAAGCGCCGCGACGGCGTACCGGAGCCATCGGCGTCGCCGGGGCGCGGTGAGCTGTGCGCGTACGCGTGCGGTCACGTCGGGCGGATCGGGTGTCTCCAACCAGGCCGAGAGGTCGCGCAGTTCCCTTTCGAGGTCACCCATGCCGGGCCTCCGCACCGTCGAGCAGGCCGCGCAGCTTCGCCAGTGCCCGCGAGGTCCGCGACTTCACAGTGCCTCGGGGCCAGCCCAGCATCGCCACCGTCTCGTCCTCGCTGAGGTCGAGGAGGAACCGGCAGACGATCACCTCACGATCCCGCTGGGGAAGTTGGCGCAGGGCCCCCACAAGCGTGGCGCGGCGCTCCCCGGCCAGGACGGCGTCGACCGCGTCGTCCTCGGCGATCTCGGACCCCGGGTTCGCCGTGGCGGCCCGCAGGACGAGGCCGTCCCGCCGGCTGCGTGACCGGTGCAGGTTGCGGGTCTCGTTGGCGACGATCGCCAGCAGCCAGGACCGGAAGGACGACTCGCCCCGATAGCGGGCAAGGCTGCGGTACGCCTTCACGAAGGCCTCCTGGATGACGTCCTCGGAGTCCGATCCCGCGCCGAGAAGCACCGCCGTCCGGTGCGCGGACGCGGTGTGTCGGGCCACCAGGAGGTCGTACGCCTCCAGGTCGCCGGCCCGAGCGCGGGTGACGAGCACGTCGTCGTCCAGGGGGTCCTCCGGTTGGGTCACACTCATGACACCGCCCGTGCTCCGGAGGTTCCATCCCCGGCCCGACCAGGTCACTCCCACCTCGCGTGCAGCGTATTGCCAGGATTCGGTGGTGCACTGGACGGCGTCGAGGAGAGGGGTGGGGCATGGGCTGGTTCAGTCGACGGTCCCGGGACACCGGGGCGACCCCGACGAAGCTGGACCGGGAGGCGACCCGGGAGGACCTCGCGGCGCTGGAGGCGTTCGTCACCAGCCGGCAGGGGGTGGAGTTCTACCTGGAGCCGGAGACCACCGCGACCGACACGACAGTGATGGCGATCGCGCACGACGGCGAGTGGATCCGCCGCCGGACGGGCACGCCGCGCGCGGCGGGCGCCATCGCCCGCAAGCACGCGGTGCCGCTCTACGAGGCGGCCCGCACCGGGTATCCGGAGCGGATGCGGGTGTGGAACCGGGCACACCCGGAACGTCACGCCCGCTGAGGCCCGACACATCGGTGGCCCGGTGGTCGCTCCCACGACCACCGGGCCACCGACGTTCATTCGCTGCGGGCGGTCTGCGGGCCGGTGAGGCGTTCCAGCAGCGGCAGGGTGGAGGCGATGATGCCGAGACAGGCTGCCAGCCCGATGACGACGATCACGTAGAAGCCCGGCCCCGGCGCGACGAGTGTGTAGCCCATCTGCGCCTGGAGGAACAGGTGCGCGGCGAGCAGACCCATTCCGACGGCGACCCCGGCGACGGCGAGCATCGGTACCGCGCTCTCCAGGGCGACCACCCGGCGCAGGACCCGCACCGGCGCGCCGCTGAGGCGTAGCAGGCTGAACGGGCGTCGGCGCTCGGTGAGGCCGCCGATCACGCTTACCGCGAGGCTGCACCCGGCAAGCGCCAGGCTGGCGATGATTGTGACGTTTGCCAGTTGTCCCCAGCCGCGCAGCGTGTCGGCGAACTCCGACTCGAAGTCACCCGGCACGCTCGGCGCCACCCGGAAGGCCGGTAGGGCGGTCTCCAGGACCGTACGGGAACGCTCGACGGCGGCGGAGGACCCGTCGGTGTTGACGACTATCGACATCACCGGCAGCCGTTGCAGCTCACCGAGCGGGACCGGCGCGGCCTGCCAGACCCTTGCGGACGACGCCGCTTCCCGGAAGGGGACGAGGCCCGTGGCCACCTCGGCGACGTCCGCGCCGTCGGGGCACCGCCCGTACGCGCTCGGGAGGTCGGCGCATGCGATCAGCCCGGGTTCGCTGGCGGTACGCATGTCCGGGTTTTCGAGGACCGCTGACACGTGCCGCACGCCGGCGATCGAGCGCATGTCGGTGAGCAGCGTGTCGGGCATGATCGGCGCCTTCTCGCCGAAGTCCATGGACACCGTGCCGGCCGCTGTCGAGCCGATCGGCGCCGGCCCGCGGTTGTCGACGATTGTGGTGATCACGCCGACGGCCACTGTCGTGACGAAGAGCGCGAGCATGATGCCGCTGATGGCCCGGAAGCCGGCCTTCGGATTGTCGGCGAGGCGTCGCGCGGCGATGAGGGTCGCCGGGCGGCTGGCGTGCCGGGCCATGAGGCGTGCGCCGAGCATCGTCAGCCAGGGGCCGGCCAGGACCAGCCCGGCCATGATGAGCAGCAGACCGGGCAGGAACACCGCCGCCTGACCGTCGGAGGTCGGTGGCCGGTAGCCCAGCGCGAACACCAGCACGCCGACGCCGAGCAGGAGCGGGATCAGCCGGTACGCCCGAGGTGGGCGCGGAGTGACCCGGCGGGTGACGCCCAGCGGCGAGATCCGTACGCGGCGCAGCGAGACGGCCGCCGCCACCGCCGCGCCGGCGGGGACGCCGAGCGCGACGAGCAGGACGTCCAGGACGCCCAGCGACATGTCACTGGGGAAGAACGGCATACCTGTGAACGGGATGTCCGCGAGCGATCCCCGGAATGCGAAGAACAGCAGGACGCCGATGGCGGTGCCGGTGACGGCCGCGGTGGCCGCCTCCATCGCGGCGACGATCGCGATCTGCTTCGGTGTCGCGCCGACCAGGCGCATCGCGGCGAAGCGCTGCTCCCGGCGGGCTGCGCTGAGTCGCGTGGCGGTGCCGATGAAGATCAGCACCGGGAACAGGAGCCCACCGGCGACCACGCCCAAAATGAGGTTCACAGTGGCCTCGGGCAGCGCGGGCGCGTCGGCGACGCTTGTGACCTGCCGGGCCAGGGGCAGCTCGGCGACCTCGTCGGGGGTGCCACCTACGACGACGAGCAGTGTGCCCGGTGAGGCCAACCCGGCCGGGCCGATGCTGCCGAGGTCACGCCCCGGGTAGCGGTCGCCCAGTTGGTCGGCCGGGTGCGTGGCGAGCAGTTCCCGCAATGCGGGCGAGGCGTAGAACTCCCCGGGGCCGGGGGTGGTGGGGATGCCGGCCGGGGTGGGCGCGCTCGTCCCGGTGGGGGCGACGTCGACCCGGGTGATCTGCTTGCCGTGGAAGAAGTCGTCACGGGTCGACCACCACAGCGGGTCGGCGTCGCCACCGGCCGACGCGCTCGGATACGTCGACGCGTAGCGGGTGAGCTGGGAGTTGACGGCGTTGACCCCGGCGAGGGTGGCCAGCAGCAGCCCGCTGCCGACCGCGACGGCGGCGGCGATGACGGCCAGGCGGGTGAGCGCCTCCCGGCCCCCGGCCACGGCGAAGCGGAGTCCGAAGCCGATCACGAGGCGATCCGGTCCGGCGCGTTCACGCGCCCGTCGCGGACCATTACCTCGCGGTCGGCGTACGCGGCGATCCTGGGCTCGTGGGTCACCAGGATGACAGTGGTGCCCTGCTCGCGGGCGGCGCCGACCAGCAGGTCCATGACCTGTTCGCCGGTGAGCGAGTCGAGCGCGCCGGTCGGTTCGTCGGCGAAGAGCACGTGCGGCTCGGCGACCAGGCCCCGGGCGAGGGCGACCCGCTGCGCCTGCCCGCCGGACAGCTCACCCGACCGGCGCTGCTCCATGCCGTCCAGGCCGAGGCGCTCGAACCAGGTGTACGCCCTGCGCAGCGCCTCCGTCCGGCGTACCCCGCTGAGCAGCAGGGGCAGGGCGACGTTCTCCGCCACGGTGAGCTCGGGGACGAGCTGGCCGAACTGGAACACGAAGCCGAAGCGGTCGCGGCGCAGACTGCTGCGTGCGGTCTCGGCCAGAGTGTCGACCCGGGCGCCGTCGAAGAGGATCTCGCCGGAATCGGGCACGAGGATGCCGGCCAGGCAGTGCAGCAGGGTGGACTTGCCCGAGCCGCTGGGGCCCATGACGGCGAGGATCTCGCCCGCCTCCACCGCGACGCTGGCGCCGCGCAGGGCGGGGGTCCGGCCGAAGGAGAACTCCACGTCGCGTGCTTCGATCACGACACTCATGGCCGCACCTCTTTCCGCAGGGCGTCCAGTCGGGCGCCGGTCATCTCGATCCACCGGAGGTCGGCCTCCAGGTGGTACAGGCCGTGGTCGGCGAGCAGCGCGTCGACAAGGCCGCCATCGCGCTTGATCTTGGTGAGCTCGCGCATCCGCCGCAGGTGCGCGCTGCGCTGGGTGTCGAGGTACTCGTCGGCCGGGCGGTCCAGCATCAGCGCGAGCACGACCTTCGCGAAGAGCACTGTCTGGAGGTGCGGCTCCGGATCGACCGGCTGGGTCAGCCACTGCTCGACCTCGGTCGCACCCCGGTCGGTGATGATGTAGCGCTTGCGGTCGGGGCCGGAGCCGGGTGCGACGTCGCTGATCACCACCTTCCCGTCCCGGGCCAACCGGCTGAGGGTGGAGTAGACCTGGCCGAAGGGCAGCGGCTTGCCTCGGCCGAAGAAGGCGTCGTAGTCGCGCTTCAGGTCGTAGCCGTGGCTGGGCTCCCGTTCGAGGAGGCCGAGAAGGGTCAGTGGCACGCTCATGCAAGGACCGTACACCGAAGGTATACCCCGCGTATATACCCTCGGTGTACGTTGGGCCGCGACGGTCTCGGGCGTGGGTGGGGCGGTCAGCCGGTCAGGGCGCGGGCCACGGCATAGCCGGCGGTCGCCGCGGCCAGCCCTGCGGCGACGCTTACCGACACGTTGGCAAGCGCGAGGAGCCGTTTGCCGGTCTGCGCCAGGCGCAGCGTCTCGTAGCTGAAGGTGGAGTAGGTGGTAAGCGCGCCGCAGAACCCGGTGCCGAGCAACGCGGTGACCGCCGGGCCGGCCGGCAGTCCGACGAGTACGCCGAGCAGCAGCGAGCCGACCACGTTGACGGTAAGCGTCCCCCAGGGGAACGCCGAGTCGTGCCGGGACTGCACGGCCCGGTCGGTGAGGTAGCGCAGCGGCGCCCCGACGGCCGCGCCCAGAGCGATGAGCAGCACGGTCATCGGGTCGCCCCGCGCCGCAGCAGGGCGCCGGTGACGGCGTCGCCCACGCCGACCGCCACGAGTGCCCCGAACACCGTGGCGGCCAGGTAGGCCAGCGCTGTTCCCGCAGCGCCCGCGACCAGCGCCTGTTGGACGTCCACCGCGTAGGTGGAGAAGGTGGTGTAACCGCCCAGTACCCCGACCCCGAGAAACGGGCGGGCCAGGGGGTGCCCGCCGCCGAGGTGCCCGAGCACCGCCATCAGCGCACCGATCAGCAGGCAGCCGGACAGGTTGACGCCGAAAGTCGCCCACGGGAAACCGGTCGGCGGGTGCGGGACGGCGTGTTGCAGACCGGCACGAGCCAGCGCGCCGAGCACCCCTCCGGCCGCGATCGTGGCGAGGACCGCCGCGGGCCGCGCGGTCACCTCCCGCCGGTCGGCGGGGACGCGGAGGTCGACGTCGGGGTCGGTACGCGGTTCGAACGGCTCAGGCACGACTGGTCAGCGTACTGCCGCTACGGCGGCGTCCGAGCCGCCGCGCCACACCGTTCCGACCTCGGTGAACCCCGCTGCCGTGAGCGCGGTCAGGTGCCAGGACAGCGGAGGGGTCCACTCGGGGCTGTGCCCACTCGGGTAGATGGCGTGTCGCGCGGCGACAAGCGGGGACAGCGCAGGATCGGCGGCGGCCCGCGCCCACCAGTCCGACCAGGACAGGACGGCGCCGGCGGCGTACCGCGCGTTGCGGCGGTCACGTGCCCGGTCGGCCAGCCGCTTGGTCAGTTCGGGCAGGGTGTCGTCGGGCATGTTGTCGGCGTTGACGAAGATCCCGCCCGGCCGCAGCACGTCGCGGATCTCGCCGTACAGCGTGCCGAGCCGCTCACCCGGCAGCCAGTGCAGGGCGGTGGCGGTGAGCACGCAGTCGTACTCCTGGTGGGGGAGCGCGGAGCGCCATTCAGGGGTGCCGAGGTCGGCGGTGACGATGGTGGCCCGATCGGCAAGCGAGGCGCCGGCGATGGCGAGCAGCGCCGGGTCCTGGTCCAGCAGGGTCGCCTTCGCGCCGGGGAAGCGGGCCAACGCGCGCAGGGAGATGGTGCCGGTGCCGCCGGCCAGGTCGAGCAGGCGTGGCGGCCGGCCGTCGAGGACCGCGTCAACGGCGTCGAGCATCGCGGTGAACCGGTGTTCCCGATCCGGCATGTACGCCTCCTGCTGGCGGTCCCAGCTCTCCTGCCACGCCCAGGAATCGATCTCGTAAGGAGTCATGACGAGCAGGCTAGTTACATCTCGCGGCACCTGTCCAGACCTTGCTGCACATATCTTGCAATTGCAGATTGATGGCAACACGATGGTCGGAGTGACGGACGTCCCGCGTGGCCACACCGGACAAACGCCTGCCTGCGGCAGGATGAGGCGATGCGACACGTCGTGCTGTTCCACTCGGTGTACGGGCTGCGGCCCGCCGTGCGCGCCGCCGCCGACCGGATGCGCGCCGCCGGGCACCGGGTCACCACCCCCGACCTGTACGGCGTGCCCGCCACCGACACCGTCGAGGAGGGCTTCGCGCTGCTCGACAAGGTCGGCCACGAGGTGGTGCTCGACCGGGCCCGCGCGGCACTGCGCGACCTGCCACCGGAGACCGTGCTCGCGGGCTTCTCGATGGGTGCCGGTGTGGCAGGGGCGCTGCTCGCCGAACGCCCCGACGCCGCCGGGCTGCTCCTGCTGCACGGCACCGGTGGCGCTCCGGACGCGGTCCGCGCCGGGCTGCCTGTGCAACTGCACCTCGCCGATCCGGACCCGTACGACGCGCCGGAGGAGGTCGACGAGTGGCGGCAGGCGATGACCGACGCCGGCGCCGACCTGACGGTCTTCCGCTATCCCGGCGTGGAGCACCTGTTCACCGACCCGGACCTGCCCGAGCACGACCCGGAGGCTGCCGCGGAGGCGTGGCCGCGGGTGCTTGCCTTCCTGGCCGCCCGCTGACCGTGGCGTTGCCGACCTGCGGAGGGGTCATCGAAGGCACCCACGGTCCGATACGTTTGACCCACCAAGATCCCTTTCCGGAACGGTGTGGCGATGACGACGGCCTTCGACGACCATGAGCGGTCCCGTTGGGCCGGCCGGGCGGCGGCGTTCGACGCCAGCTTCGCCGCGCTCTGCGGCCATCCCGCACCCTCGTTGTTGGACGCCGCGGACGTCGGTGCGGGCACGCGGGTGCTCGATGTCGGCACCGGCTCCGGGACGGTAGCCGGGCTGGCGTGTGCTCGGGGCGCCACCGTCGTCGCGGTCGACGCCGAGCCGAGCATGGTGGAGTGGGCGCGCAGGCGGGTGCCGTCCGCCGACGAGGTCCGCCTCGCGGCTCTGCCCCACCTCCCGTTCCCCAGCGGGACGTTCGACGCGGCAGTGGCGAACTTCGTGCTCAACCACGTGGGCGACCCACTGGCCGCGATCAACGAACTCCGGCGGGTCGTCCGCCCGGATGGTCGGATCGCGGTGACGATCTGGCCCAACCCTCAGCCCCCGGCGCAGGCTCTCTGGGGCGAGGTCTTCGACGCCGCCGGGGTCGAGCGCCCGACGGCCCCACCCAGGGTGGACACGGACAAGGACTTCCCGCGTACCCCGGATGGGTTGGTGGGTCTGCTCGACGCCGCCGGGCTCGCCGACGTGCGGTGCGTGACGATCAGCTGGGCGCATCGCACGGACCCGGAGGCGTGGTGGAGCGGCCCCGCCAACGGCATCAGCACGCCGGGTCTGGTGATGGAGGCCCAGCCGCCAGAGATGATCTCCCGCATTCGGGCCGCCTACGACGAGCGGACAGCCGCCTACCGCGACACTGACGGGCTGCTCGTGCTGCCCACCGCGGCGCTGCTGGCCTCGGCGTCCGTGCCGTAGGGCGACCGGCCACGGCCGCGTGCCACCGCGTCGAGAATGTGGGGCACGGAGTTTCTGTGCCGTGCCCGGCCATCCACGATCCTCAGGCGGCGGCCAGTTCGCCAGATCGGCGGATCAGCGGCGGACGGGGCACCGTGCGTGCGGTGCCGGGCGGAGCGCCGACGCCGGAGAGCGGGCCGCGTCCGGCTGAGGCCAGGACGGCGGGCGGCGTGCGGGTCGGCGTGGGGCGTCGGTCCGGGGACCGGCGGACAGCCGCGTTGGCGGGCGGCCAGGACGAGTGGGTCGCCGGCACGGCATCGGCCGCCGCGACGGCGCGTAGGCGGCGGGAGAACGGCGGCCCGCTGATCCCGAAAGTCTGCGTGAACGCCCGGGTGAGCGCCGTCGGGGTGGGGATGCGCTCGTGCGCGTCCTCCACCTGCGGGGCGACGGCACGAACGGCACCAGCGCTATCGTCGCGCGTGACGGCGAGCGGGTGGACCGTGTCCAGGCGCGGGATGTCGGCGGCCCGCCGGGCGAAGACGGCCCGCAGCGCGCGGGGCAGCCGCTCAGCGGCGACCTGGCGCAGAGCGGGCGCGGCGAACACGTAGCCGCCGGCACGGCGGGGGAGCAGCAGCCCGGCGACGACCAGGTCGCGCAGCGCCGCGGTCGACCGCCCGGGCGTCCAGCCGAGGGCCCGGTCGACTGCCACCGCGGAGATCCCGCCGCCGATGGTGCTGGCCGCCATCAGCACCGCCCGGTGCTCACCGCCGAACCGGTCCAGCTCCGCGCCGGCGGCCCGGCGGACCGCCTCGGGCAGCTCGGGAGCCGCCGGGCCCGCGCCCACCGTGACCGCTGCCACGTACGCGACCGCGTGCCCGGGACGCCCGCCCACCAACGGCAACAGCCGATCCACAAGGGCGACCGGCTGGCCGGCACGGGTCAGCAGTTGACGCAACAGCCGACCGGACTGCACGGTGGCCAGCGGCCGGATCGTGACCCGGCGGGCGGGGCCGGGTCGGGTGTCGGCCCACTGCGGCTGGTGCACGGTGATGACGGCCAGCGGCAGTCCGCGCGCCGCCGCCGTGCTGAACAGCGTGTGCAGGAACCGGCTCGCCGCGGGCGCGGCCCGGTCCACGTCGTCCACGGCGACCACCAACGGGCCGTCGGCGGCCAGGCGCAGCAGAATGTCCCGGCAGATCGCCGCGCCGGTAAGCGCGTCGGCCGTGCCGTCCGGGGCGGCCAACAGGCGCTGCAACGCCGGCACCGCCGTGGCGACCCGGTCCGGCGCGAACAGCGGCGTCAGCGTGTCGGCCAGGCGCTTGCGGATCGTGGCCGGGCCATCACCAGCACGGATCCCGGCGACGCCGCGGAGCAGCTCCGCGACCGGCGCGAGGGCCTGATCGGGGTACGGCGGGCAGCCCACCACGCACCAGCGCACCGGCGTGCCGTCCACCGTGGGCAGTGCCCGGGTCAGCTCGTGCAGCAGGCGACTGCGACCACTGCCGGCGGGGCCGACCAGGGACAGCCAGCGGGGAGCGCGCTCGACAAGCGCCCGGGTCAGTTGCTCGGAGATGGTGGCCAGCTCGCGGCGGCGGCCGATCAGTGGGCCGTCGTGCCGGTCGGCGCTGGCGCGTACCGGGCCGACGGCGTGCCAGACCGGCATCGGCGGGACCCGGCCGCTGACCGGCACCGACGCCAGTTGGCGTTGGGCGATCAGGCCGGCGGTGGCCCGGGCGGTGGTGGCGCAGAGCGCGACGGCGCCGGGTGGGGCGTACTCCTGGAGGCGGGCCGCGGTGGTGATCACCGCGCCGCTTGCCACGCCGTGGCCGCCGCTCACCGCGTCGCCCAGGTCGACGACCACCTCGCCGGTGGCGACGCCCACGCGGACCCGCAGCCTGATGTCGTCGACCATCGACCGACGGTCCAGGGCGGCCTGGATCTCCAGCCCCGCGCGCACCGCCCGGTACGCGTCGAAGCCGTCGGAGTGCCGCGCCCCGAACAGCGCCATCACCGCGTCGCCCACGTACTTCTCGACAACGCCCTGCCAGCGGTGCAGCACGCCGGCGACGGTGTCGAAGTACGCGCGTTGCAGGGCGCGGACGTCCTCCGGGTCGAGCCGGTCGACAAGTGCGGTGGAGCCGACGATGTCGACGAACAGCACGGTGACGGTGCGTCTCTCCGCCGGGACCGGCCAGTGTGGGCGGTCGGTACGCGGACTGTCGGCGACAATGGTGATCATGGGTAGCGCACCGGCCCTTTCCCGCTGACGGCTTACGACCTCCGGAGATTGGCATCTGTGGGCTGACAGGGGATCTGCCGAACGACGTATGTCGGCCACACGCAACCTTTAGTCGCAATGTCGACGCGAGGAGTACCACAAGCGGCAGATAGCCGTAGAACGGTCCGGGGCGGTGTGATTAGGCTGCGTGCCATGGCCAGCGATGTGGACACCGCACCGCTCGTGGGCCGGGCCGAGCTGGTGCAGACGGTTCGGTCCGCCCTGCTCGGTGACGTGGCACAGGGGCAGACGGCCGCCGTCTTCCTCACCGGCGAGAGCGGTGTGGGCAAGACTCGCCTCCTCGGTGAGATCGGTGCCGGCCTGCGTGACCAGGGCGCACTGGTGCTCACCGGCAGTTGCCTGGACATCGGCGACGCCTCTCCGCTGCACCCGTTGTTGCAGGCACTGCGGCGTTTCGACAACGACCTGGCCCCCTCGCAGGCGCGTACCTCGGCGGCCGTGCGGGGCCTGTTGCAGACGTTCGCCGACGAGACCGGCAGCCCGGACGGCGCGGGCGCCCTGCTGGAGCGGGTGTCCCGCGGGCTGCACCTGATCGCCGAGGGTCGACCGCTTGTGCTGATCCTGGACGACCTCCAGTGGGTCGACCGCAGCACCCGGCAACTCCTGCTCTATCTGCTGGCCGGTCTCGGTGACCTCCAGCTCTCCGTGCTGGCCGCGGTGCGCGCCGAGTCGTTGCAGGGCGCGCATCCGCTGCGCCGGGTGCTCACCGAGCTGCGCCGGCTGAGGACGGTGCGGGTGCTCGACCTGGCGCCGCTGGATCGCGCCGACACCGAGGTGCTCGCCGCGGCGGTGGTCGGCCGTGCGCTGGCCGCCGAGGCGGCCGAGCAGGTGTGGCAGCGCAGCGGCGGCAACCCGTTCGTCGTCGAGGAGTTGGCGCGCGATCTGCGCGACGGGCGGGACGGGCTGTCCGAGACGCTGCGGGAGATCTTCCTCGACCGGGTCGACGCGCTGCCGCAGCACGCGCACGCGGTGGTGCACGCGGTGGCCGCCGGCGTCGAGCCGGTGCAGCACTGGCTGCTGGCCGAGGTGTTGCGGCTGCCGGAGGAGGAGCTGATCGACGCGGCCCGCGCCGCCGTCGCCCACCGGCTGCTGGTCGGCGCCGACGACGGCTACCGGCTGCGACACCGCCTCGTCGCCGAGGTGCTGGCACACGAGCTGCTGCCGGCCGAACGCTCCGGGCTGCACCGTCGCTACGCCGAGGCGCTGACGGCGGTGCCGGGCGAGCTGCACCAGGCCCGGTTGGCGCATCACTGGCGGCTGGCCGGCGAGCCGGCCCGGGCGTTGCCGGCGGCGGTGGCGGCGGCCCAGGAGGCCGAGCGGCTGCACGGTTACGCCGAGGCGCACCGGCACTGGTCGGCGGCGTTGCAGTTGGCCGGCGACTCGGGGTCGGTGGCGGCCGACCGGGTCGAACTACTCGGCAACGCGGCCGAATCGGCCCACCACTGCGGCGAGCACGCCCGCGCGCTGGCCCTGCTGGAGGAGCTGGCCGAGGTGCAGGGCGGGGAGCCGACCTGCACGCTGCACATCCGCCGGGCCCGTTACCTGGCCGCGGCGGGGCGTTCGGCACTTGCCGAGGAGGAGTACGAGCGGGCACTGGAGGCAGCGGACTGCTCGCCCCGCGAGCGGGCCACCGCCGCCGCGCGCCTCGCCGAGCTGCTGCTGCACCTGGGCCGGTACGCCGATGCCGGGCAGCGCGCCCGGGAGGCGCTGGCACTTGCCGCCGATGTGGAGGGTTCCGCCACCGAGGTGGTGTTGGCAAGCTCGGCGCTCGGCTTCAGCGACGCCTGCCTGGAGGACCCGGAGGCCGGGCTTGCCGTCATGCGCCAGGCCCTCGAGACCGCCGAACGTGCCGGCCAGCCGGAGGACGTGGCCTGCGCGTACCTGCACCTGGCGGAGCTGTTGACCGGGCCGCTGAACATCCTCGAAGAGGGCGTGGTGGTGGCCCGGCGGGGCGCCGAGCGGGTGGCCGAGCTGGGTCTGGGCCGCACCTGGGAGACCCGGCTGCTGGCCATCGCCACAAACGGGCTGTTCCGGGTGGGCCAGTGGGCCGAGGCGGAGAAGGTGGTCGCCGCCGCGCTGCGCCACCGACCGTCCGGGGCGGACGCCGTCGAGCTGCTGCTGGCCCGCTGCCGGCTCTCGGTGGGCTACGGCGACATCGAGGCCGCCGACCGGGATCTCGACGCGGTCGCGACAGTGCTCGCCGGTGGCGGTGCCCGGCACGTCATCCCGCTGCTCACCCTGCGCGCCGGACTGGCCATGTGGGAGGGGAAGCACGACGTGGCGCGGCAGGCGGTGCAGCGCGGCCTGATCGAGAGCCGCTCGGACGACGTGACGATCCTGTCCGCGCTCGTCTGGCACGGCCTGCGCGCCGAGGCGGAGGCGCACGCGAGCCGGACCGTCGAGGTGGACGCCACTGCGGTACGTCGGCTGCGCGACGTGGCCGATCGCGTCGCTCGCAAGAGCCTCTCCGCGGCCCCGCCGGTGCGGTCGGTGGTGGACGGCTTCCTGGCCCTGTGCGCCGCCGAGGTGAGCCGCCTCGACGGCAGCGACCCGGAGCTGTGGGCCACCTCGGCAGCCGAGTGGGACCGCCGCAACCACCCCTACCCGGCGGCGTACTCGCGACTGCGCCAGGCCGAGGCCCTGCTGGCCCGACGCAGTCGTGTGGCGTTCGCCGGCCGGTTGCTCCGTGAGGCGTACGAGATGGCGCAGGGGTTGGGCGCGGTGCCGTTGACCTCGGAGATCCGGGAGTTGGCCGGACGGGCCCGGGTGCCGTTGCAGGAACCCGACAACGCCGCCACCCGGGGCGGCGTGACCGCCGAGCCGGTCGACGACGACCTGGCCGCTCTCACCGCGCGCGAGCGGGAGGTGCTCGCCCTGGTCGCCGAGGGGTTGACCAACAAGGAGATCGGGCAGCGGCTGTTCATCAGCGAGCGGACGATCGGCGTGCACGTGTCGCACATCTTCGACAAGCTCCAGGTCCGCACCCGGGTCCAGGCCAGCGCGATCCAGCTCCGCAACGGGCGCGGCTGACCGACCGGTCCGTCGGCGGCGCGTGTGCGCGCCGGATACGTCGTTCTACTGATCCCGCGTACGGGTGACGGCTGAGAGGCTGTGCCCCGTCGACGGCGGCACGGTGCCGCGCACGCCATGGAGGAGAGATGACCGAACCGGTCTGGGGGCCTGTCCACCGGGACATCGTCGACCTGCTCGCCGATCACCCCGCGGACGTGCCTGCGGTGGTCGATCACCTCACGAAGCTCCAGGACCTGCTGGTGCGACTGCCGCCGTTGGAGGAGAGCTGCCCGCTTGCCGACTTCAACAAGCTCTATCTGACGATCACCAGCAGTGTGCTCGACGGCCTGTACGACGATCGCTTCGTCGACCCGGCGTTCCTCTCGCGGTTGGACGTCGAGTTCGCCGCCCGGTACTTCGACGCGATGCGGTTGTGGACCGACTCCAGCCCCGGCACGCCGAAGGCGTGGTCGTGCCTCTTCGAGCGGATGCGCGGGCCGGACGCCCGGCCGTTGCCGTCGGCTGCGGCGGGCGTGAACGCGCACATCAACTTCGACCTGCCGTTCGCGCTGGTGACGACGTTCGACCACCTGGAGTCGGAGCCGGTCGACGGCAGCGACCAGCACCACGACTACCTAGAGATCAACAACATCTTCGCGGACAAGATCCCCGGCCTGCGCCGCGGCTACCTGGAGCGTTGGCAGCTGCTGATCGACATGCTCAACGGTGAGATCGACGACTGGTACCAGGGGGAACTGGTCGAGTACACCCGCGATGTCGCCTGGCGCAACGCACAGAGGATCTGGCGGTGCCGGCACGATCCGGACGCCCGCGAGAGTGAGCGCAGGCGGTTGGACAACAACGCCGCCGCGCTCGGCCGGCTGCTGCTCTCGCCGTTGGGGGCGTTCCTGCAGTAGCCGGGACGGGGGGCCCCGCGTTCCGCCCGGTGGGGGGCGGCGGAGCGCGGGGGCGCGTCAGGCCCTCCATCCGCCCCGCGTGTTCCGCGGCGCGGGGGGAGGTGGCCGGTCGGCCCGGGGGGTGTCGACCGTCCGCCGCCGTCGGCCGGCCCGGGGGGTGCCGGCCGGCGGGGGAGGGGGCCGGCCCCGCCGGGAATTACAGGGTGTCGCGGGGCCCGTACGGGGTACGCCCGCGCCATGACCGTCCTGGCCCGGCGCCGGCCCGCCGCCCGACCACGGCCCGCCCGACCCGGCCCGCTGCGGCCGGGTGGCCCGGTGCGGCGACCCACCGCACAGCCGGGTACGCGATGACCGGCATCCCGATCCGCTCCCGCCCGGCGCTGGCGGGCGTCCGGGCGCGTGGGCGTCCGGCGGCCACGGTGACAGTGGTCGACCCCCGGCCGGTCGACGCACCGGACCGACTCTGAGCAGGTCATGCCCGGTTCCGCCGGTCGGACCGTGGGCTACCACCTACCGTCGGATCAGAACCTGCGAGGGTGGGACGGGCGATGGCTGACGAGCACCGGGCGAAACCGCGACGCTGGAGCGGCCGACGCCACACACCGACCGGCCCGGACCCGGCGCTGCGCGCCGCCCGCGACCCGGCCCGACCGCACCGGGGCGGTCGCCGGGGCGTGGCGGTGCCCGAGCGGGTCCCGAGCCCGGCCCGGTCGGCGCCGCCGACGAGCCCGCTGCGCCGGTGGCTCTTCGAGCACCAGGTGCAGCCGCCCGGCCCGGAGACGGCCGAGGGGCAGAACCGCAGGCACGCCTGGTGGCAGGTGATGTGCCTGACCGGGGTGGACTACTTCTCCACACTGTCGTACCTGCCGGGCATCGCGGCGGTGGCCGCCGGCGCGCTCTCCCCGCTGGCGACCCTGCTGATCGTCGCGCTGACCCTGTTCGGCATGCTGCCGATGTATCGCCGGGTGGCCCAGGAGAGCCCGCACGGGCAGGGCTCGGTGGCGATGCTTGAGCGACTGTTGCCGTTCTGGCGGGGCAAGATCTTCGTGCTGGTGCTGCTCGGGTTCGTGGCCACCTCGTGGATCATCACGATTACCCTGTCGTCGGCCGACGCCACAGTGCACCTGCTGGAGAACCCGTACCTGCCGGACGCCATGCACAGCCCCGCGGTCCCGGTGGTGGTCACTGTCGTGCTGCTGCTCGTGCTCGGCGGGGTGTTCCTGCTCGGGTTCCGCGAGGCGGTGGTGGTCGCGATCCCGCTGGTGGCGGTCTTCCTGCTGCTCAACGCGGTGATCGTGGTGGTCGCGGTGTCGCGGATCGTCGCCGACCCGGGCATCGTGTCGAACTGGACGGCGGCGCTTACCGAGAGCGGCGGGGGCCCGGGCGGGGTCTTCGTCACCGCAGTGCTTGCCTTCCCGCTGCTGGTGTTGGGCCTTTCCGGGTTCGAGACCGGGGTCAGCATGATGCCCCTGGTGGCTGCCGACGGGCCCGACCGGGAGGCACGGTTGGCGGCCCGGATCCGCAACACCCGCCGCCTGCTCACCACCGCCGCGCTGATCATGTCGGTCTACCTGATCTCGACGACGTTCGTGACCACCGCGCTCATCCCGGCCGAGGAGTTCCGCCCGGGCGGCGGCGCGAACGGCAGGGCGTTGGCCTTCCTGGCGCACACCTACCTGGGTGAGGTGTTCGGCACTGTCTACGACCTGAGCAGCGTGTTCATCCTGTGGTTCGCGGGCGCCTCGGCGATGGCCGGGTTGATCAACATCGTGCCGCGGTACCTGCCCTCGTATGGGATGGCCCCGGAGTGGGCTCGGGCGGTGCGCCCCGTGGTGATCGTCTACACGGTGGTGAGCGTCGCCATCACGATCGCCTTCCGGGCCGACGTCAACGCCCAGGCCGGCGCGTACGCGACAGGCATCCTGGCGATGATGGTCTCCGGCGCGGTGGCCGTGACCATCTCGGCGGCCCGCCGCCACCAACGGCCTGCCGCCGTCGGCTTCAGCGTCCTGAGCCTGGTGTTGCTGTACGCGCTTGTCGAGAACGTCTTCGAGCAGCCCGACGGGATCACCATCTCGGCGCTGTTCATCCTCGGCATCATCGCGGTGTCGTTGATCTCCCGGATCACCCGGACCACCGAACTGCGGGCCGAGCGGATCGAGTTCGACGAGCCGGCCCGCCGGTTCATCAGCGAGTCGTTGGCCCACGACGGGCAACTGCACCTTATCGCCAACAAGCGGCAGTCCGGCTCGCTGAAGGAATACACGATCAAGGAGCGTGGGCAGCGGGGGATGAACCCGGTGCCCGGGGCCGCCGACGTGCTGTTCCTGGAGATCGACGTGGTGGACCCGTCGGGGTTCAGTCAGGTGCTGCGGGTGCACGGGGTCGAGGTGGGCGGCTTCCGGCTGCTGCGGGCCAGCAGCCCGGCCGCGCCCAACGCGATCGCCGCGATCCTGCTGGCGTTGCGGGACGCCACGGGGGTGCGGCCGCACGCGCACTTCGAATGGTCGGAGGGGAGCCCGATCGCGCACCTGCTGCGCTATCTGATCCTCGGCCGGGGCGACACCCCACCCGTCGTACGGGAGATCCTGCGCCGTACCGAGCCGGATCCGTCGCGCCGGCCCGGTATCCACGTCGGCGGGTGAGTTGCACGCCATCTGGTGACAAAAAAGATGAATAGCAGCACTATTCACGTTCACACCTTCCTGTCCGTATTGCGGACCTATCGTGACGTTTGGTGGTCGGCGGTTCGTCGGTCGCCCCGCGCCCGGATCGGTGCGCGGTCACGTTCACGCAGCCAGGAAGGCAGGCATCCTGATGTCCACGTACCGCGGAGGAGACCCGGCACGACCCAGACGGCGGTCCCGACGGTTCTTAGCCGGCGGCTTCCTGGCCGGGAGCCTTGTGGTGGGGGCGGCCGGCGTGGCGGGCGTCGCCGCGGCCGCCGACCGCGACCTCTCGCTCCCGGGCCTGGGCAGGCTCAGCGCCGCGACAAGTGACGACGGCAGGCGCGCCGACGACAGGCCCGAGCGTGCCGGCGACGACACCGCGCGGGCCCCACGACAGGCACCGGGCACCGGCAAGCGTGGTGTGGTCGAGGTGCCCTGTGACCCGGCGAAGCTGGTGGCGGCGCTGGTGACGGCAAACGCCGAGGGCGGCGGTGAGCTGCGGCTCGCGCCGAAGTGCCGCTACACCCTCGCCGACGCGTTCCAGGAGAAGGACCAGTACGACGGTGGGATCCGCGACGCACGGGAGGCGGCCGACGCCGCGGAGACCCCCGGTGACGCGGAAGCGCCGCCGCGCAACCCGGCCGACGACACCGCTGGCCTGCCGGTGATCTACCAGCCCATCACGATCGACGGGGCGGGCGCCACCATCGCCCGGGACGCCCAGGCCGCCGCGTTCCGCTTCTTCACCGTCCGCGACGGTGGCGAGCTGACCCTGCGCGACGTGGAACTGCACAACGGCCGCTCGGCCATCGAGGGTGGCAGCCTGCACGTGGTGCACGGCGCCACCGCCGTGGTGGAGCGCGTCACCGTCACGCAGAGCACGTCGCTGTCGCCCGAGGGCGGTGGCGGTGGCTTCTTCAACGACGGCAACATGGTGGTCACCGACTCCACGTTCATCGGCAACAGCGCCGCCGGCGCCGCGGGCAAGGGCGGGGGCCTGCTCAACGGTGGTGTGCTGACGCTCAAGCGCTCCGAGTTCCACCGCAACAGCGCCAACGCGTACGGCGGAGGGCTCGGCAACTACCGGGGCGCGGCCGACGTGGAGAGTGTCTCCTTCACCCACAACAGCGCCGCGCAGGGCGGCGGGCTGGCCAGCTTCTCGGCCCGGACGAAGGTCTTCGACACCGAGCTGCTGAACAACACCGCGCAGATCGGTGGCGGCGCCGCGAACTCCGACGCGGTGCTGGTGATGCGCAAGATGACGATCCGCGGCAACACGTCCACCGTCAACGGCGGCGGCATCTCCACAGTCAAGGGCCTGACGCCGCTCGACGACAGCGTTGTCGACGGCAACACCACGCACGGCATCGGTGGCGGCATCTACGCCGAGAAGGCCAACCTGCTGGTACGCGGCAGCGACGTCACCCGCAACGAGGCGGTCGGCGCGGCGTCCAAGGGTGGCGGCATCTACGCCACGGCGGGCTCGGTGGCGCTCTACACCAGCAAGGTCACCCACAACGCGGCGACTGTGAAACCCGGCGGCATCTTCGCCTCCCACGCCCAGGTCAAGCTCGACGACGAGAGCGTGGTCGTCGAGAACGAGCCGACCAACTGCGAGGGCAGCGCCGTGCCGATCCCGCACTGCTTCCGCTGAACTTGACGCGTCCCATCCCGAGCACGCCGCCGGCCGTCCGGACGATCACCGTCCGGGCGGCCGGTGCCGTGCCGTCTGCCGGTTCAGGCCAGCGCGCGGAGCCGGCCGGACAGATCGTCTGCGAAGAAGTCGAGGAACCCGTCCGGGTCGCCGCCGGCGTTCTGCAGGACGATGTGGTCGAAGCCCGCGTCGACGTACGACCGCACCTTTGCCACGTGCGGCTCCGGGTCGGGGCCGACGGCGAAGAGTTCACGGATGTGCTTCTCCTCGACGTGCCTGCTTGCCGCGTCGAAGTTGACCGGGTTCGGCAGTTCGCTCATCACCTTCCAGCCGGTGACCATCCACCGGCTGGTCTGCCACACCGCCTGCACCGCCTGCTGCTCGTCGGTGGCCCAGGCCAGCGGCACCTCGGCATAGCGTGGGCCCATTCCGCCGGCGTGCCGATAGAGCTCGACGAGCCTGGCCTCCGGCTCGGTGGCGAACAGCCCGTCACCCAGCTCGGCCGCGAGTTGGACCGACCCCTCACCGCTGGCGGCCACAGCGATCACCGGCGGTGTGTCGGGCAGGTCGAAGATCCGGGCGTCCTCCAGGTGCAGATGCCGTCCCTCGTACGACTGGTAGCCGCCCTGCCAGAGCAGCCGGATGATCTCCAGCGCCTCGCGCAGTCGCTCGTGTCTGCCTCGTACGCTGGGGAAGCCCTGCCCCACGACGTGCTCGTTGAGCCGCTCGCCAGCGCCGACACCGAGGGTGAACCGCCCGTCGGAGATCAGCGCCATTGTCGCGGCGGCCTGCGCGATGATCGCCGGGTGGTAGCGCACGGTCGGGCAGGTGACGCCGGTGGCCAGGCCCAGGGTGGTCGTCCTGGCCGCTATCGCGCCCAGCACGCTCCAGGTGAAGGACGAGTGGCCCTGCGCGTCCAGCCAGGGGTGGAAGTGGTCGCTCATCTCGACGAAGTCGAAACCGGCCTGCTCGGCCCGGACGGCCTGCCGGATGATCTCCTGTGGCCCGAAGCCCTCCGAGGCCAGTTTGTAGCCGATCCGCATGCCACGCTCCCGGTTCCGTCCGTCGACTGACGCCGCTCGGTTCCCGCCCTCCGGGCCGACAAACGCGATCCGGGGGAGCGCAGGGCAGCCTCCTAGGATGCCCGAGGTGGTGTGTGCGACACCATGCGGCGTACCCCGGGACGGCGGCTGGCGGGCAGCAAAAAGGCCCGCGCCCCGTTCGGGCGCGGGCCGGCGGCACCGGGGATGTCCTACTTGGACGGCTCGGGCAGCTTGCAGTCGACCTTGGGGTTGGCGCCGATGTAGTTCAACGGCCCGGCCACGATGGTGACCAGGATGGTGCCGGCCTCGGCGCAGTTGGTGTCGTCTCCGCTGTAGTAGCCCCGCTGGCCACCGGCGATCGCGCCGATCACCAACCAGATCACGACGATGACTCCGAGTATCGAGGTGCCGCGCATCGCTGCCTCCTGAAGGAATGTGGTGGATCTGAGGTGTACGCGTTGTACCCAATCGCGTCGCGCGGCTAACTGTGGTCACCCACGACCCGGCCGCCTCATCCGTCCGGCCGATGCCATCGGTCCGTCGGTACCGCACCGGCATCGGCCGCCCGCACCGGGTACAGGTGCTCGGCTATCGGATCGACGACGGACCTCGCCGTAGCACGGGTCGCGGGACGTAGAACTGCGTCACGGCCTTGCCCAGGAGGACTCATGGACGCCCCGACACCGCCCCTGTACGTCGACTGCCCGGAAGACGTCGCGGTCGCCGCCCGCGCGTTGGCCCGCGGCGCGGTCGTCGCGGTGGCGTTCGCCAACTTCTACGCCATCGTCACCCGCCCGGACGCCGCCACGGTGCGCCGGGTCAACCTGGCCAAGGGCCGCCCGATCAACCAGGTCGGCAGCATCACCACAGGCGTCGGGCGGATCCCCGCGATGTTCGACTGGTCGCGGATCTCGCCCCGGTTGCCGGTGGGCCGGGTGCGGGCCCTGATGGACGCCCTCTACGGCGCCGGGCCGTTCGGCTTCCGGGGCCCCGCCACCGACCGGCTGCCCGAACACCTGACCCAGATCGACTGCGGTATGCGCACCACACAGGTCATCGCGCCCGGACTGACGTGCCCGTCGAACGCCTTCTTCGAACGGGCGCTCGCCGAGACCGGCTCCGACCACCTCTACATCACCTCGGCGAACCGGTCCCGGCACCGCACCGGCGCGACCGACGAGCCGGCGCACTGGAAGTCGGGTGCCCTCGCCGCCGACTTCGCCCACCTCGACGACCTGGTGGTCCTCCTGCACCGCGACGAGGCGGCGGCCCGCGCCGCCTACCCCGGCTACCTCACCACCTCGGTGACCCTGCTGTCGTTCCACGCGCCGGAGGGCGAGTGGGAGGAACCGCCGGTGCTCACCGTGGACCGGCACGGCTCGCTGCACGTGGACGACGTACGCCGGGCCGCGGCGCCACTCGGTCTCCAGGTGCGCCTCGGCGGTGCCGCCGGGCAGCGGCTGCGGGTCCGGGGGTACGCGGGGGCGCTTGTGTGAGTGGGGATCGCCCGGCTCAGTGCGGTGGGACCGGCGCCTCGGGTGGTTTGCCCCGACTGCGGCGATAGTCGGCGTAGGCGACCCCGACCAGCACCAGCATGGCGCCGAGCGAGGCGACGAACGGTGGCAGGAACAGCGCAGCCGACGCGATGGTCAGCAGCGCCAGGATGCCGCCCGGCCGGGACGGCGACACCCTGCTGAACACCTCGTACTCGAAGGCGGACCGGCCGACAAGGAACAGCGCCGGGCCGCCGAGGATCACCGTCAGCCAGGCCGCCGGCGTACGGCCGGGGTGTTCGCGCAGCAGCAACTCGAACCCGGAGGCGGTGGCCACCACCCCGGCGATCATCAGCAGATGGGTGTACGGCGCGCTGAGCAGGAACTTGCTCGGCGACCGGGCCGTCTGGATGGCCACCGGCAGCAGTTGGCCGGACTTGTGGACGTAGATTCGCCACAGCAGCAGGGTGGTCGCGAACGCCACCGCGAACGCCCCGATGTTCACCGCCTCGGAGCGCGCCAGGCTGAACATGGTGCCGATGGTCAGGATGGCGTTGCCGAGGGCGATGATGAAGAACTGCTGGTACCGCTCGGACAGATGCTCGGCCGTGACGTTGCGCTGCTCCTCCGGCACCACCCCGAGGCCCGGCACCGGGTACGCCAGCCGGAAGCCGACGTAGTCGATGGCGAGCGCGAGGGCCCAGCAGACCAGCCGGGCGTCACCACTGACGAACGCGCCGACGAGCCAGGGAATCGCCGACACCGCGAACCAGATGAAGATCCGCGCCGCCCGGCGCTGGAACTTCGGCTCGTGACGCACGATAGGCATCAGGAACAGCCCGCGTCCGAGGTGGATCGCCACGTAGGCGCCGGCGAAGACGAGCCCTCGGGCGCCGAACGCCTCCGGGATCGCTGTCGTCATCAGCAGCGCGCCGAACATCACCGCGCTGATCAGCAGCTTGATCTCGGTGCGTTCCGGGTCGTACAGGTCGGTGACGAGAGTGGTGATCGCCCACGTCCACCAGACGGCGGCCAGCAGGATCAGCGCCCGGCCGGCCTGGTGCCAGTCGAGCTGCTCGACCAACTCGCGCGAGATGAGAGCGAGCGCGACCACGTACACCAGGTCGAAGAAGAGTTCGAGAAGCGTCACCCGGCGTGAGGCCTCCGGGTCGCGTGCGGGCACTCGGGCCTCGCGGGGCCCGGGCTCCGACGCGGAGTGGGGCACTGTCGCTCCTGCGGTGCCGACGACTCGGCGGACCGTCCGGGCCACCTCGACCGACGTTAGCGAGCAGAGGGCCGCGCCGCCCGCACTCGTCAGGTTCTCCCCCTACCGAGCGTGATTCCACCCAGCCGGCCGCCAGCCGCCCGGCCGTGGCCGAGCCGGCCGCCAGCCGCCCGGTTGCGGCCGAGCCGGCCGTCAGCCGCCGGGCCGAGCCGGATGCGGCGGCGCGCGGCTGCCCGAACGGCCGTGCCCTCGAACGGTCGTGCCCTCGAACGGTCGTGCCCTCGAACGGCCGAGCCCCCGGCCGGCCGTCCCGTGGGAACGGCCGCCGGGGGCTCGATGTTGAACGTCAGCCCTGGTCGCCGCCGGGCAGCACCGCTACCGCCTCGTCAGCGGCACCCGCCAGCACCCGCGCCTGCTGAGGCCAGGTCGCCAGGCTGGGCGCGGCCCGCAGGCCGGCGGCCCGGATCAGGTCCCGCAGCGCCGCCTCGTCCAGCTCGGCGAGCTGGCCGTAGGTGCGTACACCGGCGGCCTGCAACGCGGCCGCCATCTTCGGCCCGACCCCCTGGATCCGGCGGAAGTCGTCGGCCGGGCCGGCGTCCGTGGCATCCGGTGCGCTGTCGGCGACCGAGGGTGCCAGCGGCGTGGTGGCCGGCCGGACCGGCGGCGTGGCCCGTGCCGGCTCGGTGTCGTCGGCGTCCGCCGACGTCGCGACCGCGGCAACCGCGGCCGTCGTCCCGGCCGGGCCAACCTCGGTGTACGTGACCTCCGTCGGCGCAACCTCCGCCGGCGCGGCTTCGACCGGCGTGACGTCTGCCTGCACGACCTCTGCCGGCGTGGCCTCGACCGGAGCGACCTCGACCGGAGCGACCTCGGCCGGCGTGGTGTCGGCTTGAGAGGCCTCGGCCGGCGTGGGCTCGGTCTGCGGGGTGTCGGCGTGCGCGATGTCGTCCGCCGGCTCGCGGGGAGCGACGATTGTCGCCGGGACGGGCTGATCCTCGATCGGGGCCGACTCCGGCTCGGGGCGCACGTCCGCCGTGTCCGTGAGCGTCGCGGCCGGGACGGGCGGCGGGGTCTCGGTCAGGGCCATGTCGCCCAGGTCGACGGTGTTCGGGGCGGGATCGTCGGAGGTGGTCACCGCGTCCGGAGCGCTGACGGTGTCGACCGGGGTCGGCTCGTCGATGAGCGCTACCGGGGCGGGGTCGACGGTCGCGGCCGGCCGGGCCTCGTCGGTGGTGGCCGGCGCCACCGGAGCGGTCACCACGGCCAGGCCGGCGACGGGGTCACCGTCCACGATCGATCCCGCCTGCCCGCTGGCCTGTGCTGCCTGCCGGCCGCGCAGCAACCACCCGGCGGCCAGGCCCAGCAACAGTGCCAGTACCACTATCAGCGAGTGTCCGATAGACCACTCCACGGCGAACCTCCCTCTCATGTCGTCGGAAAAATCACGAGAAAAACTCGCCGCAGCTTTGCACATGCGCTGTGGCGACGACAGGGAGGATCGGTCGGGGCGGGTATGCGCGGGACGGGCACCTCGCGGGGTGCGTGACAGGTGACGCAGCGTCGCGCCGGGACGGCGTCGCACGGCATCCGACCCGGGCGCGGGGATGCCGCACCCGGGTCGGTGGCGGCGGGGTCAGTCCTGGTCGCCCTCGTAGGTGTGGAAGTCGTCGACGAACCGGCGACGCAGCCGCGGTACCCGGCTTGTCACTCCGAAGTAGCCGCGTGCGCCGAGCAGCGCGAGCCGACCCACCACCGGCCGGTACATCCGGTCGTCGCCGTTGGTGCCACTGCGGTTGAGTGATTCGGTGACCCGTGCGAAGCCGTACGGCACCATCGCGGCCTCGTAGTCGGCCACGGCCTGCACGAGCGTCTTGTCTCCGTGGGCGGCGCGGGTGAGTTGCTGGCAGAGCAGGCGGGCGTCGCGCAGCGCGGTGTTCGCGCCCACCCCGCGTCCCGGTGTCATGGTGTGGATGGCGTCGCCGAGCAGCGTGACAGTGCTGCTCTTCCACGGCGGCACCGGCACGGAGGTGGCCACCCTGATCGGCAGGGCGCTGCCCGGGTCGGCGCGACTGAGCAGTTCCCGCAGGTGCGGATGCCAGTTCGGGGTGAGGTCCAGGGCGAGCCCGATCAGGGCGTCGCCACGCAGCTGCATGACGTCGGGGGGAAATCGGCGGGCGGTGCTCCAGATGATCAGGTTGATGTTGTCGGTAGTGGTGTCGTGGGCCAGGCCGGGCCAGCCGCGCAGCAGAGCGGCGTCGGCGTCACCGACGCCGGGTTTGATCGCCCGATCGGCGTCCCACCTGAACTCCATGACGTGCAGGACGCCCATCATCCCGCCGGTGCCGAAGATCAGCGAGATGCCCTGACGGACCCGCTCCGGAACGAGGTCGCGGGTGTGCGGGGTGAGCGGGATCCTCGTGGCGATGTTGATGGTGCCGGCGTCCCGGACGACCGCGTGCGGGAGGTACTGCCGGCGTACCGCCGAATGTGTGCCGTCGGCGGCCACCAGCAGGTCGCCTGTGGCGTCGGTGCCGTCGGCGAAGTACGCGGTGACGGTGCCGTCGTCGCGCTGCTCGTACCGGATGAAGGTCTTGTCGAAGTGCACCACGTCGGTCAGGCCGGTCAGCAGCACCTGGCGCATCGTCATCCGGGCCACCGAGTGCTCGGTGTGCACCGGGTCGGCGTCCGGTCGCAGTGCGAACGAGGCGGTCTCGCTCAGCTTCTGGGTGACCACGTTGAAGTAGCGCGGCGGGCGGGCACAGGTGGCCAGGAAGGTGGCGAACAACGCCGGGGGCAGGCACTCCCGCAGCGCTCGGCTGCCGGTCGGGCCGATGCCCACCCGGTAGCCGAGCAGCCCTTCGGCGCGGTGGTGGTGCCGTTCGTAGACGGCGACGCTGATCCCGGCGCGGCGCAGCCCCTGCGCCAGGCACAGCCCACCGGTGCCGGCGCCGATGATCAGGACGTGGGGCGGCGTGGCGGACACGTCAGCCGGCCGGGTGTGCCGCGGTCGCGTCGGCCGCGTCCCATCGGTAGAAGCAGTCGGCGATCGCGTCCTGGGGGGAGCGCCAGGCCGACAGGTACGGCGAGGTGTGCGCGGCGAGCCGCTCGTTTACCTGCCGGAAGAGCGGATGGTTGCGGGCGGCGGCGAGCGCGCCCGGGTCGACGTCCGAGGTTTCGATCAGGTGTACGTGCAGGTCGTGCAGGCTGTAGAGCGATCGGTGGACGACACCTGTGAGACCGGGCAACTCGGTAGCGTCGGACTCGGCGAAGATCTGCGCGACCTGACTCTCCGCGCCCGGCACGATCCGGCTGACGATCAGCAGACGACTCATGGAACCCCTTCCGCCGGTGGCCGTTCTCCGGCCCGCGGGCCGGCGGTCACGTGCTCGTTTCGCCCACCGTGGCGCACCGCGTGTCACGTGGCCGTCACGTGCGCCGGCCCGCCGGTGACGGCCGGGCGGCGACCTCCCGGCCGGTGCTCGCCGCGCGGATCGGGGCGAGCGTGTCGTCGAGCAGGGCGCTCATCGCCGGGCTGGGCTCCAACCGCAGTTCTCGGCGCAGCAGGTCGCGGTAGACGTAGAAGGCGTGTACGGCCTCGAAGGCGTTGCCCTCGGCGAGATGGATGCGGACCACGAGCCGGTGTGGCGTCTCGCGCAGCGGCTCGGCCGCCATCGCCTCGAGCGCGGCCTGCAACGCCTCGCCGTGCCGGCCGGCGGCGAGGTGCTGCGCAGCGACCTGCTCCAGCATGTGCAGGCGCAGCTGACGCAGTCGCTCGCGTTCCAACAGCACCCAGTCGTCGTACCAGCCGGGCAGGAGGTCGTGTCGGCCGGCGGCGAGCGCCCCGGCGGTGGTCCGCGCGTCGTCGCCGTCGCGGACCCGGGCGGCCGTGCCGACAAGTTCGTCGACGTCCAATCGGACCGCCGGGTGCAGCCGGACCGTGTCGCCGGCCATCGTCATCGGGCAGCAGGGGTCCTGCCGCAGTCGCCACAGGGCGGTGCGCAGTGACGACAGCGCCCTCTCCTCCGACGCGTCGGGCCAGAGCAGCCCTGCCAACTGGCTGCGAGGGGCGCCGGGACGCAACCCGATGAGCGCCATCACGCGTTGCAGACCGCGCGGCACCACGACAGGTGTGGTGTCGCGCAGGAGCCGGAAACCGCCGAGCAGGTGCAGCGAGACGTCGGCTGCGCGAGGACCTCCGGCGGTCGGCATGGACGGATCAGCGGTCACGGCGGCACCCCCTGCGGAACGCTCGTCCCGACTGTCTGCTGTGTCCCGGACGGTTGCCCGTGACGCCGCTGTCGACGCCTGCGGCGGGGCGCGACCACGGCCACCCGGGCGTGGTGCCGCCCGCCGGAGCCGCCGGGCTGACCACTGTGAAGATTATCAATCGTGATCACGGTGAGTCAACGGCGGCGTCGGCCTTCTGTCGATAGCCGGGCAACCGTGAAATCGGTTCTGAACTGGTCAAACTTTGATCGCGGGGTGGTGGGTTCATAGCTGGCCCACAGGTTGAATCAACGCAGCGTCACCATCTGGCGTCGCTGGCCGGTCGGTCGCGGTGACGCCGTCGTGACGAGGGCTGCCGCATCGTGTCGGCAGTCGTCCAGCGCGCCCGGGGGCTCACCCGCCGGGCGGACGACGTGGGGGGAGGCCCAGCCATGGACCGATCGTTGATTGTCGCGAAGGTCGTCCCGACCGCCGAGGAACAGGTGGCCGAGATCTTCGCCGAGTCGGACGCGACGGAGTTGCCGCGCCTGGTCGGCGTCCGGCACCGCTCGCTGTATCGACTGCACGACCTCTACGTGCACCTGCTCGAAACCGAGCAACCGGCGCAGGGGGCCGTGGAGGCCGTCCGCGACCACCCCGAGTTCGTACGGGTCAGCGACCGGCTCCGGCCGTACGTCTCGCCGTACCTGCCGACGTGGCGCTCACCGCGCGACGCGATGGCGCAGTGCTTCTACCGGTTCGACTCGGCGGACGCCGGGCGGCGCTCGTGACCGCCACCGCGCCTCGGGAGGAGCAACTGTGGTCCCGCTGTGCCGGTTGCGCGAGTCTGCTCTACCGCAAACGGTTGCGGCGCAACCTGGACGTTTGCCCGGAGTGCGGGCAGCACGCCCGGCTCGGCGCCCCGGAGCGGCTGCGGCAGCTCGTGGACCCGGGGTCGTTGTGCCTCCTGCCCGACCTGGCGTCCGAGGTGGACCCGATCGACTTCGTCGACGTGCTGCCGTACCCGCACCGACTCACCGCCGCGCGGGCCGGCACCGGCCTGGCCGAGGCTGTCGTCTGCGGCACCGCCACCATCGGCGGGCACCCGGCGGCCCTGGCGGTGATGGACTTCCGCTTTCTCGGGGGCAGCCTGGGCTGCGCGGTCGGTGAACTGATCACCCGGACCGCCGAGCGGGCGCTGGAGGACCGCATCCCGCTCGTCCTCGTCACCGCGTCCGGTGGAGCGCGGATGCAGGAGGGCGCGCTGTCGCTGATGCAGATGGCCACCGTCAGCCAGGCCATCGCCGGGCTGCGCGAGGCGGGTCTGCTCACGGTGAGCGTGCTCACCGACCCGACCTACGGTGGGGTGGCCGCGTCGTTCGCCACGAACACCGATCTGGTGCTTGCCGAGAGCGGCGCCCGGATGGGCTTCGCCGGCCCTCGGGTGATCCGCCAGGTCACCGGCCGTGCGCTGCCCGAGGGGTTCCAGACCGCCGACTTCCTGCTGCGTCACGGCCAGGTGGACATGGTGGTGCAGCGCCGGTCACTGCGCGGACGACTGTCGGCGCTGCTCGCCGCCGCCGCTCCCCGGGGCCGTCCGGCCCGTCCGCCCGTACCCCGTCAGGAGCCGGCATCACGCCGCGAGCGTCTGGCCGGCGGCGGCCCGGCGGTGGACGCGGCCCCGTCGCGGTCGACCGCCGGCGACCCGGTCCACGGCGGCCCGCAGCCGGCGTTACGGGACGCGTGGGACACCGTGCGGATCGCCCGCCACCCGGGCCGACCGACCACACTGGACTATCTGGAGTCCGTCTTCGACGGGTTCGTGGAGCTGCACGGCGACCGCCTCGGCGGCGACTGCCCTGCCGTCGTCGGCGGCGTGGCCCGGCTGGCCGACCGGCACGTGATGGTGATCGGCCACCAGAAGGGCCACACCACAGCCGAGTTGGTGGCCCGCAACTTCGGCATGGCGAGCCCTGCCGGGCATCGCAAGGCGCTGCGACTGATGCGCCTCGCCGCCCGGCTCGGCCTGCCGGTGGTCACCCTCGTCGACACTCCCGGCGCCGACCCGGGGGTGACTGCCGAGGAGCACGGCCAGGCCGCGGCGATCGCGGAGAACATCCTGACCCTCACCGTGCTCCCCACGCCCGTACTCGCGGTGATCACCGGGGAGGGTGGCAGCGGCGGCGCGCTGGCCCTGGCGGTCGCCGACCGGGTGCTGATGCTCCAGCACGCGGTCTACTCGGTGATCAGCCCGGAGGGCTGCGCGGCCATCCTCTGGCCGGACCGACCCGCGGCGCCGCAGGCCGCCCGCGCGCTCCGGTTGACCGCGCCCGAACTGTGCCGCCTCGGGGTGGTCGACGAGATCGTGCCCGAGCCGGCGACGGCGGCGCACGACGACCCGGGGGAGACGGCCCACCGGCTGCGCGCCGCGTTGCTGGCCAACCTGCTGCCGTTGCTCGACGTGCCGCCCGCGATCCTGGTCCGCCAGCGCAGGCAGCGGTTCCGACGGTTCGGCGCGGCCCGTGCCGGCACCCGGGCGGGTGCCCGGTGACCGCCGGACCGGGCGCCGACATCGCCGCGACGGACAGCCTCGCTGCCCTCGACGACCGGCTCGGCGGGCCCCGTCGCGACACCCACCCGTCGCGCGACCCGAGCCCGGTTGCCACGACGTCGAACGGCCGCCCCGACGGGCACCGCTCGACGGACGTGGCGGGATCCGCCGACGACGTGGTGGGCGGCGAGGAGGTGCTCGCCGGGCTGCGCCGACAGGCACGGCACCTGATCGCCGAGTTGGCCGGGCCGGTGCGCCGCATCCAGTTGCGCAGCGGGCCGACGGTGCTGGAGGTGGAGTGGCACCCCGCCGAGGCGCCAGCACGGCCGGACGTACCCGCGGATTCGCCGCCCGCCGCTGCGACGCCGACGACGGCAGTGGTCCCCGGCCCGCCGACGTCGCCGATCCGGCCGCCGGTTCCCGGGCGTACGGCCGTCCGGGCACCCATCGTCGGCACCTTCTACCGGGCACCGGAGCCCGGCGTCGGACCGTTCGTCGCGGTGGGCGACCTGGTCCGCCCGGGCCAGCCGGTCGCCATCGTCGAGGCGATGAAGCTGATGAACGAGGTGACAGCCGACCGCGCTGGTCGGGTGGTCGCGGTCCTCGTCGAGGACGGGCAGCCGGTGGAGTACGACCAGCCGCTTGTCGAGCTGGATCCGGCCTGACGGCGCGGGTGGCTGACCATGTTCGAGACCGTGCTGATCGCCAACCGGGGCGAGATCGCGCTCCGCGTGCTGCGGGCCTGCCGCGAACTCGGCATCCGGACGGCTGTCGTCTACTCCGCCGCCGATGCGGATTCGGCGGCGGTCCGCCTCGCCGACCAGGCCGTCCGGATCGGCCCCGCGTCGAGCCGGCGCAGCTATCTCAACGCCGCCGCCATCGTGGAGGCGGCCCGGCAGGTGGGCGCGCAGGCCGTGCACCCCGGCTACGGCTTCCTCTCCGAGGACGCCGACTTCGCCGAGATCTGCGCCGACAACGGGCTGGTCTTCATCGGCCCACCGCCGGCGGTGATGGCGGCGCTTGCCGACAAGTCGTCGGCACGAGCCCTGATGAGCCGCGCCGGCCTGCCGCTGTCGCCGGGCAGCGTCGCGCCGGTGCCGACCGCCGCCGCCGCGGCCGAGGTGGCCGACGCGATCGGCTATCCGGTGATCGTGAAGGCTGCCGCCGGGGGCGGCGGCCGGGGGATGACTGTGGTGCACGCCCCGCGCGAACTGGCCCGGGCGTACGCGCGGACCCGGGCCGCCGCGCAGGCAGCCTTCGGCGACGACCGGGTGTACGTCGAGCGGTACCTCACCATTGCCCGGCACGTCGAGGTGCAGGTGCTCTGCGACTCGCACGGCAACGGTGTGCACCTGGGCACCCGGGACTGCTCGGTGCAGCGTCGGCACCAGAAACTCGTCGAGGAGGCGCCCGCCCCGGCGCTGCCCGCCGCCACCCTCGACACCATCGCCCGGACGGCGCTGCGCGGTGCGCTTGAGGTCGGCTTCGTGGGCGCCGGCACGCTGGAGTTCCTTGTCGACTCCGAGGAGGCGTTCCACTTCCTGGAGATCAACTGTCGGATCCAGGTGGAGCACCCGGTCACCGAGATGATCACCGGGATCGACCTGGTGCACGAGCAGTTGCACATCGCCGCCGGGGTGCCGTTGCGCTGGCGGCAGGAGGAGATCCGGCTGCACGGCGTCGCCGTGGAGTGCCGGGTCAACACCGAGGACCCCGACCGCGACTTCGCACCCACCCCCGGCCGGCTGGAACGGTTCACCCCGCCCGGCGGCCCGTTCACACGTGTGGACACCCACGCCCGCGCCGGCTATCTGGTCGGCCCCTGGTACGACTCCCTGCTGGCCAAGGTGGTCGTCTGGGCGCCGGACCGGGAGTTGGCGCTCAACCGGCTGGAACGTGCCCTGGAGGAGTTCGACATCGCCGGGCCGGGCGTGCACACCACAATCCCGTTCGTCCGGCGGGTGCTCGACGACGCCGCGTTCCGCAAGGGCCGCTACACCACAGACCTTGTCGACCGCCTGCTCGCCACACCACCTCCGACGCCCGCGCAGCGGTCGACGGCCACCACCGCAGCACGCAACCCGCCCACCGTGGAGCCCGACGTACCCCACAGGAGGACCCGATGACCGTCACCCATGGTCGCCCGCTGACCGCCGAGATCACCGACATCCTGGTGGCGCACTGCGGGCTGGACGCGGACGCCGCGGCCCGCGCGCCCGCCGCCTCGCTTGAGGAGTTGGGCATGGACTCGCTCGCCCTGCTGGAACTCTCCGCCGTCGTGGCCGACAGGTGGCAGGTGAGCATTCCGGAGCAGGCCGGGCAGTTGAGCATCCCGGCGGTGGCCGACCTGGTGGCCCGCCGCGCCGACCCGCCCGGGCACACCGAGAACGGCATCGTCATCGACGCGCCGCTGCCACTGGTCTGGGAGATCACCAACGACGTGGCGAACTGGACCGAACTGTTCACCGAGTACGCGGTGGTGGAGATCCTGCACCGCGACGGGCACACCGTGCGGTTCCGGCTCACCATGTACCCGGACGAGAACGGGGTGTCCTGGAGTTGGGTAAGCGAACGCACCGCCGACCCGGTGAGCCGGCAGGTCCGGGCGCGCCGGGTGGAGACCGGGCCGTTCGAGTACATGCGGATCCACTGGCGCTACACCGAGGAGGCCGGCGGCACCCGGATGACCTGGACGCAGGACTTCGCGATGAAACCGACAGCACCCGTCGACAACGCCGCGATGACCGAGCGGATCAACACCAACAGCGTCATCCAGCTCACGGTCATCAAGGACCGGGTGGAGCGGATCGCCCGGCAGCGCGCCGAGCAGGGCGACCCCACCGACGAGTCGACGGGTGCCGGCGATGAGTGACCTGAGCACGCGGCCGATCGCCGCGGCGGACGTACCGGCCGACCGTCGGCGCGGCGGTGAGCTGCGGGTGCTGCTCGGCCCCCGCACCGTCGGCAGCACCTCGGGTTTCCTCGGGGTGGCGACGCTCGCGCCGGGGGAGCGGATCGCCGAGCACTACCACCCGTACAGCGAGGAGTTCCTGTACCTGGCGCGCGGCGCGATCACCGTGGACCTGGACGACAAGCCCACGCTGCTGGCCGCCGGTGAGGCCCTGTTCGTGCCGGTGAACGTGCGGCACCGGCTGCGCAACACGGGCGTCGAACCGGCCGAGGTGGTCTTCCACCTGGGCCCGCTCGCTCCCCGCCCCGAGCTGGGGCACGTCGACACCGAGTTGGTCGAGTCATCATGAGCGGGCGGCGCACGGTGGTGACGGGCATCGGGGTGGTCGCTCCCGGCGGCGCCAGCCGGGACCGCTTCTGGAAGACAATCACCGAGGGTCGGACGGCCACCCGGCGGATCAGCTTCTTCGACCCGTCGGCGTTCCGGTCGCAGATCGCCGCCGAGTGCGACTTCGACCCGGCCGCCGCCGGGCTGACCGACGCCGAGCGGCGACGGGCCGACAGGTACGTGCAGTTCGCGCTGGCCTGCTCGGCGGAGGCGGTCGCCGACGCCGGCCTGGTGCTCAGCGAGGCCGAGCGGGACCGGGCCGGGGTGGTGCTCGGCACGGCGGTGGGCGGCACGATGGCCCTGGAGCAGGAGTACGTCCGGGTCAGCGAGCACGGTCGACGCTGGCTTGTCGACGCGGCGCTCGGTGGCCCGTACCTCTATCAGGCGTTGGTGCCCAGCAGCCTGGCCGCCGACGTGGCCTGCCGGCACGGGCTGCACGGCCCGGCGCAGGTCGTCTCGACCGGCTGCACCTCCGGCATCGACGCCATCGGGTACGCCCACCAGATGATCGTCGACGGTGAGGCGGACGTGGTGCTCGCCGGCGCGGCGGATTCGCCGATCTCGCCGGTGACCGTCGCCTCGTTCGACGCCATCAAGGCGACAAGCCCGGACAACGACGACCCGGCGCACGCCTCCCGTCCGTTCGACGCCGACCGGCACGGGTTCGTGCTGGCCGAGGGCGCGGCGGTGCTGGTGCTGGAGGAGGCCGGGCACGCCCGGCGGCGCGGCGCGCACGTCTACTGCGAGGTCGCCGGTTATGCGAGCCGCAGCAACGGCTACCACATGACAGGGCTGCGCCCGGACGGGCTGGAGATGGGACTGGCGGTCACCGACGCGCTCAAGCAGGGCCGGATCGCCCCGGACCAGGTCTCCTACATCAGCGCCCACGGCTCGGGCACGCGGCAGAACGACAGGCACGAGACGGCCGCGTTCAAGCGGGCGCTGGGCCAGGCCGCGTACCGGGTGCCGATCAGCTCGATCAAGTCGATGGTGGGCCACTCGCTCGGCGCGATCGGGTCGATCGAGATGGCCGCCTGTGCCCTCGCCATCGAGTTCGGCGTGGTGCCACCGACGGCGAACTGGAGCACCCGCGACCCCGAGTGCGACCTGGACTACGTGCCGAACGAGGCGCGGGAGGTCCCGGTGGACGTGGCCCTGTCGGTGGGCAGCGGATTCGGCGGGTTCCAGTCGGCGATGGTGTTCCGGCGCCTGACCGGGGCGGTGGCGACGTGAGCGCCGGGCCGGGCCGCGCGGCGGTGACGGCGTGACCGCCCGGGCGGTGGTGACAGGCATCGGTGTGGTCGCGCCCAGCGGCATCGGCGCAGACGCGCACTGGCGTACGGTCCTCGCCGGCACCCGCCGCACCGGGCCGATCACCCTGTTCGACCCGTCCGGCTATCCGACCCGCTTCGGCGGGGAGGTGCCTGGCTTCACCGCCGACTCCTACGCCGACAGCCGCCAACGTGTGCAGACCGACAGGTGGACGCACCTCGGCTTCGCCGGCACCCGGCTGGCGTTGGCCGACGCAGGCCTGCCCGACCGGGCACCCGACCCGTACGGCTACGCGGTGACCCTGGCCAGCTCGTCCGGCGGCAACCTGTTCGGCCAGCGGGAGCTGCAACGGCTCTGGGGAGGGTCGTCGCGCACGGTCGGGGCGTACCAGTCGATCGCCTGGTTCTACGCGGCAAGCGTCGGGCAGCTCTCCATCCACCACCAGTTCAAGGGCCCGAGCGGGGTGCTCGTCGCCGAGGCCGCGGGTGGGCTGGACAGCCTCGCGCACGCCGCCCGCGCGGTACGCCGGGGGACGCCTGTGGTGATCGCCGGGGCGACCGAGTGCCCGCTGAGCCCGTACGCGCTTGCCTGCCAACTGCGCTCCGGACTGCTCAGCGACGTGTCCGACCCGGAGCGGGCGTACCGGCCGTTCGATGCCACGGCCAGCGGCTACCTGCCGGCCGAGGGCGGCGCGGTGTTCGTGGTGGAGGAGTTGGGGCACGCCCTCGCCCGGGGCGCCCGCGTCTACGGCGAGGTCAGCGGCTGGGGGTCCACCCACGACGCCGCGCACACCACGGCGGACAGCGCCGGCGACCCGGGCCAGTACGCCCGGGCGATGCGACTGGCCCTGGATCGCGCGGGCGTCGCGGCGGCCGGGATCGACGTGGTGCTGCCCGACGCGCTCGGCGTCCCCCGCTACGACCGCAGCGAGGCCGAGGCACTGCGCGCGGTGTTCGCCGACCGGCCGCCACCGGTGACCACGCAGAAACCACTCACCGGGCGGGCGCACCAGGGCGGCTCGGCGTTGGACGTGGCCACCGCGCTGCTCGCCTTCGCGCACGACACCCTGCCCGCGTCCGCCGGCCCGGACGAGGTGGCCGACGGGTGCGAGCTGGACTTCCTGCGCGAGCACCGTCGGCCGCGTAGCCGCCTCGCGCTTGTCTGCGCACGGGGCTTCGACGGATTCAACAGCGCGCTGGTCCTGCGGGGGGCAGCGCCGACGACGGGAGAAACGCCATGAGCGAGCAGCGGGCCCGGGTGGTCTTTCTGGTACGGGTGCCGGTGCCGCGCACCGAGGCGTTCCTGGCCGCGTACGAGGAGGTGCGGCACCTGGTGGCCGGTGGCGTGCCGGGGCACCTTGTCGACCAGGTCTGCCGCTCGTCGACCGACCCGGAGCAGTGGCTGATCACCAGCGAGTGGGCGAGCCTGGCCGACTTCGAGGCCTGGGAACGCAGCGAGGAACACCGGGATCTGGTGCGTCCGATGCGGGAGTGCTTCACCGACGCCCGCTCACTGCGCTTCCACATCCAAGCCCAAACCCCCGCGCTGACCTAGGGGAGCGGGGCGTCCCCGCCCCGCTTCCCGCGATCTTGCACTTACTGCCGCGACATAGGGGGCATTTAACGCGTTTCGGCGACCGAAAGTGCAAGATCGGCGCGGCGGCCCGCTCTTCACGTGACACACCGCGTTTATTCGATGGCAATGCGCGACCGCTGGCGTACCGCAGTCCTCGGTGGACGGTCATAATGGGACGCATGGTTGCCTGGGAGTACGCCTTGCTCGTCCGCCGCTATCAGGGACAGGGCCGCAATTTTCACGTCTCGTTTGTCTGGTACGCCCCCGACGGGTCGCGCAAGGACATCACCGCCTACGGCGACACCGCCATCGCGCACCTCAACCGGGCCGGCCGCGAGGGCTGGGAGTTGGTCGCTGCCGCCGAGGATGTCAACAACGTCCAGGGCAGCACGGAGGTCCACCGCTACCACCTCAAGCGCCCACTGAACTAACCCTCCACCCCGCCCTCGCGGTCGATCATGCGGTTGTGGTGGTGGACGAAAGTCGTCCACCCGCCCGTATCGGGCACCACAACTCCATGATCGACCGCGACGGGTCGGCGGGACCGGGTCAGGCCAGGTCGATCCCCGGGTAGAGGGGGTGCGGGGCCAGCAGGTCGGTGGCCTGCCGGGAGACCTTGTCGGCGAGGTTGGGGTCGAGGGTGTACTTCGCCTTCGACGCGGTGCCGTCGGCGTTGGCGCCTGCGGTGGTGTGGGTCAGCACGGTGTGGATCAGCTCCGCGGTCTGGTCCATCTCGGCGGTGCCGAGCCCCCGCGTGGTCAGTGCCGGGGTGCCGATCCGGATGCCCGACGTGTACCAGGCGCCGTTCGGGTCCTGCGGGACCGAGTTGCGGTTGGTGACGATGCCCGAGTCCAGCAGCGCCTGCTCGGCCTGGCGGCCGGTGAGCCCGTAGCCGGACACGTCGATGAGCACCAGGTGGTTGTCGGTGCCCCCGGTGACGAGCTTCGCGCCGCGCCGCAGCAGCCCGTCGGCGAGGGCCTGCGCGTTCGCCACGATCCGAGACGCGTAGTCGGCGAAGTCCGGGCGGCGGGCCTCGGCCAGGGCGACCGCCTTGGCCGCCATCACGTGCGGCAGGGGGCCACCGAGCACCATCGGGCAGCCCCGGTCCACCTGGTCGGCCAGCTCCGGCCCGCAGAGCACCATGCCGCCGCGCGGGCCGCGCAGCGACTTGTGGGTGGTGGTCGTGACGATGTGCGCGTGCGGCACCGGGTCGAAGTCGCCGGTGAAGACCTTGCCCGCCACCAGGCCGGCGAAGTGCGCCATGTCGACCATGAACGTCGCGCCCACCGAGTCGGCGATCTCCCGCATGATCCGGAAGTTCACCTTCCGGGGGTACGCCGAGTAGCCACCGACGAGGATCAGCGGCTTGAACTCGCGCGCCGCCTCGGCTACCCGGTCGTAGTCGATCAGGCCCGTGGCCGGGTCGGTGCCGTAGCTGCGCTGGTCGAACATCTTGCCGGAGATGTTGGGCCGGAAGCCGTGGGTGAGGTGACCGCCCGCGTCCAGCGACATGCCGAGCATCCGCTGGTTGCCCAGCTCGCGGCGCAGCGCGAACCAGTCCGCCTCGGTGAGGTCGTTTACCTGGCGTACCTGGGCCTTCTTCAGCGCGGGGGACTCCACCCGGTCGGCGAGGATCGCCCAGAAGGCGACCAGGTTGGCGTCGATGCCCGAGTGCGGCTGCACGTAGGCGTGCGTGGCGCCGAACAGCTCGCGGGCGTGCTCGGCGGCGAGCGCCTCGACGGTGTCGACGTTCTGGCAGCCGGCGTAGAAGCGGCGCCCGACGGTGCCCTCGGCGTACTTGTCGCTGAACCAGTTGCCCATTGCCAGCAGGGTCGCCGGGGAGGCGTAGTTCTCGCTGGCGATGAGCTTGAGCGACTCCCGCTGGTCGGTCAGCTCGGCGCCGATGGCGTCGGCCACCCGCGGCTCGACAGCCCGGATCACCTCAAGGGCACTCCGGAAAGCGGTGGACTCGGCGTTGTGCGACATGCGACCTCCTACAGACGTGCGGAAGGCCCAGGCGCTCGGCAAACGTCCTTGTGACGGGGCCGCTCCCCGATGGTTGTCCATCCCAAAACGCGCCAGTAACGGCCCGGGCCGATCCTACCGGGCCGGCCGCTGGCCGCCCGGCCGACCTCCGGACGTGGGCTGTCGAGGTGGTTGGGCGGCCGATGGCCGGGCATTGCAAGGACGGCTGTCCGCACCGGTGCGAACCCGGCAGCCGTCCGTAGGAGAGGAGTCGACACCATGACCACACCGACCACCGACCGACCGCTCGCCCTGGTGACCGGGGCGTCCAGCGGCATCGGGTACGAGCTTGCCGTCCAGTTCGCCGAACACGGCTTCGACCTGATCGTCGCCGCTGACGACGACGGCATCACTGCGGCGGCCGAGAAACTGCGTCGCGACGGCGGGCCGCAGGTCCAGCCGATCCGCGTCGATCTTGCCCGTGAGCAGGGCGTACAGGAGCTGGTGGCGGCGGTCGAGGCGGCCGGGCGCCCACTGGACGCGCTGGCGCTCAACGCCGGCCGCGGCGCCGACGGGGCGTTCGTCGGGGGCACCGACCTGCGCGACGAGCTGGAGATCGTGGATCTGAACGTGCGCTCGACAGTGCACCTGGCCAAGCTGCTGCTGCCCGCAATGGTCCAGCGGGGCGCCGGTCGGGTGCTGTTCACCTCGTCGATCGCCGCCACCATGCCGGGACCGTTCCAGGCGGTCTACAACGCGTCGAAGTCGTTCGTGCAGTCCTTCGCCGAGGCGCTGCGCAACGAGCTCAAGGACACCGGCGTCACGGTCACCGCCCTGCTGCCCGGGCCGACCGACACGGCGTTCTTCGAGCGCGCCGACATGGAGGACACCCGGGTGGGCTCCGGGAAGAAGGACGACCCGGCCGAGGTGGCGGCGCAGGGCTTCGCCGCGCTGATGAAGGGCGACCAGACCGTCACCGCGGGATCGTTCGTGAACAAGGTGCAGACGGCCGCCGGAAAGATCGTCCCGGACAAGCTCAAGGCCGCGCAGCACCGTCGGATGGCCGAACCCGGATCGGGTGACTGACCCCGGTGAGCGGGGGAACGACGAGGGGCCCGGCAGCGCCGGGCCCCTCGTCGTGCGATGTCGGCTCAGGCGGTCACCGCGTCGCGTGCCTTCTTGATCGCCTTCGGCGCGGTGGGGCTGCGGGGCGCGTCCGCGCGCAGCGCGATCATCTTCTCCCCGATCTCCTGGAGCTGCTTACGCCCCAGCGCCTCACGTACCTTGGGGAACCACTCCTGCTCCTCCTCCTCGACGTGGTGCGTGACGGTCTCGATCAGCACCGTCGTCTTGGCGTTGAAGCGCTCGTCGTCGGCGTCCATGCTCGTCAGTTCCAGGCAGAGCACGTCGGCCACGTGGTGCTCCTCGTACGACTCCAGGATGTCGTCCTCGAGGTCCGGCAGGAGCCGGCGGACCTCCGGGTACATCACCTCGTTCTCCAGGTAGGTGTGCACGGTCAGGGCCTCGAGAATCTGGTCTACAAGCTTCTGCCGCTGGCTCGCCGGGCCCTCCTCGGCATCCTGGAAGGCCTTGAACAGGCGGCGCATTTCCTTGTGGTCCTCTTTGAGCAGGACGATGGCATCGGTCGACACCTGTCTGACCCCCCTTGGTGGTTCGTCTGGTGTCGATCTGGTACCCCGATGCCGAACTGCGGAAACAGCCGAAATGTCTGCTCAGACGGTGGCCAGGGTGCGGGGGATCTCGTCGAGCAGTTCCCGGGCCAGGAAGCCGATCCGGCCGTACCGGGGGATCAGCCGCTGACCGCTCACGGCGTGCGCGAAGGCCCCCCAGCAGGCGGCCTGCGCCGGGTCGGATCCCCGGGAGAGCAGCCCGGCCAGCAGGCCGGCGAGCACGTCCCCGCTGCCGGAGGTGCCGAGCCCGGCGTCGCCGCTCTCCTCCCGCCACCCGCGCCCGTCCGGTGCGGCCACATGGCCGTAGAGCGACACGACCGCCTCGTACCGGGCGGCCAACTCGGCGGCCTCGGCGTCGAGGTCGTCGCCCGGGTCCCGGCCGAGCAGGTGCCCGGCCTCGGTGACGTTGGGGGTGAGCACCACCGGGCGGCCCGACCCGACCAGCAGCGTCGGCTCGTGGCTGAGCGCACCGAGGGCGTACGCGTCGAGCACCAGCGGGGTGCGCGGACCCGCCGCGTCCAGGACCAGGCTGAGCAGCCGGACGGTCTCGTCGATGCCCGTGAGGCCGGGACCGAGCGCCACCACGTCGGCCTGGCCGACAAGCTCGTCGAGCTGGCCGCCCCGGTCGGCGACGACGGCGCCGGTGGAGGTCTCCGGCAGCCCCACCACAAGCGCCTCGGGCACCTGGATGCTCAGCGTGGCGGCAGTGGATTCGGCGGCGGCGAGCTGAAGCACCCCGGCGCCGGCGCGCAGCGCGGCCACCCCGGCGAGCAGCACCGCGCCGGGAGTGAAGCGGGAGCCGCCGATCACCAGCACGGTGCCCCGGCTCTCCTTGCCGCCGGTCGGCACCGGCAGCGCCCAGTCCCGCAGCAGCCCTGGCGTGATCACCTGCACCTCAGACCGGCTCGGCATGGACCTCGTCCTCCCTTGTCGGCTCGGCGCCCTGCCGTCGCAGGTGGCCGATCTCGTTGAACCCGCCCAGCGTCAGCCGGCCCTCGCCGTCGGCCGACCAGTCGGTGATCGAGCAGTTGGCGATGACGTGCTCGCGGGTCAGCGCCATCAGCTCCGGCTCGGTCAGCCCTTCGACGAGGTAACGGAGCAGGAACACGAGCGCGTCGTGGCCGAAGAGCAGCACCCGCTGGCCGGCGTGGTCCCGACGCAGGTCACCGAGGAGGGCCCGCAGGCGCAGCGCCACGTCGGTCCAGGCTTCGCCGCCGGGGGGCCGGTAGTAGAACTTGCCGAGCCGGGCGCGGCGCTCGGCCTCGTCCGGAAACCGCTGGCGCACCCCGTGTGCGGTCAGGCCGTCGAGGATGCCCAGCTCCCGGTCGCGCAGCCGTTCGTCCCGGCTGACCGGCACCCCTGTGCCGTGCAGCGCCAGCTCGGCGGTGGACACCGCCCGCAGGTACGGCGAGACGACCGCGACATCGGGGCGGCGGTCCTCGGGGAGCCCGGCGAGCCAGCGGCCGGTCGCCCGGGCCTGCTCCTCGCCGGTGGCGGAGAGCGGCACGTCGGCGTCGCGGTGGTCGAGCCCGATCAGCTCCGCGCCGGTGGCCTCGGCCTGGGTGGCCGCCACGTTCGCGGTGCTCTCCCCGTGCCTGATGATCCAGAGCGTCGACAGTTCCGCCATGCCCGACCCCCTACCCGGGGGCCGCCGGGGGTAACCGTGTCACGGCCGGCCCGCGCCAGCCGTCGTGCCGCTCAGCCGCGCCGTTGCAGTAGTGCCACGGTCAGCCCGGTCACGTGTGTGACGCGGACCACGTCGTAGTGCTCGGCGAGCGCCGCCGACTGCTTCTTCGGCAGCCCGGTCAGCGGCGCGTCAGTGACGGTCGGCAACAGCACCCACAGGCGAGGCTCGTCCCGCAGGCAGCGGGCCGGGTTGGCGCAGTCCGCGCCGAACAACTCGTTGCGCTGGGCCGCCGACCGCTGCTGGAAGACGTTGCGCGGGGACACGTCCGCCGGCAGGTAGTAGCGCACCCCGGGCTCGTGCATCCACCACCAGGGGCCGCCCGCGACGAGCCCGTCGCCGGGCTGGTAGCCCGCCTCGATGACCCGTGCCGCCTCCGAGTAGGACAGCGGCTTGAAGGCACGAGCCTGGGGGTACGTGTACCAGCCATGCGAGAACTCGTCGCGCAGCGCGAGCTGACCGGGCACGGAGAGGGCGGCGAGCACCACGAGCGCCGCCGCCACCAGTGGCGCGCGGCGCAGCGCCGCGATCCCCGCACCGGCGAGCACCGCCCAGGCCGGCACGAGGAAGAGCAGGTACTTGGAGAAGAAGTAGTTGATGTCGCCGGTGGAGGCCAGCAGGATCACCGGCAGCGGCAGGGCCGCGATCACCGCCGCCATGACCGCCCGGGCAACGGCGTCGCGGCGCAGGTGGGTCACGACGCCCACCACGGCCAGCGCGGTCACCGCGACGGCCAACAACGTCGAGCCGAGGACCTGCTGCCAGACGGTCCAGGGCGCGCTGTCCGGGATCCAGCTGATCTGCCGCCCCGCCTGCTTCATGCCCCGCAGGATCACCGGCGCGGCGATGCCCGCCCCGGCGCCGGCAGCGAGCGTGAACCAGGCAAGCGACCACCAGCGGCGCTGGCGCCAGCAGTGCAGCAGCACGGCCACGCCGTGTCCGAGCAGCAGAGTGAGGGCCACCACGTTCACCAGGCCGATGCCGGCCACGGCGAGCACGTACGCCGCCCACCGCAGCCACCCCGGGCGCTCCAACGCCCGGAGCAGGAACAGGGTGGCCACGGCCGCGGCGAGGACGACGAAGGCGTACGAGCGGGTCTCCTGCCCAAAACGGGTGACGGTGGGCACGAGGGCGAAGACGAAACCGGCGGCGATCCCGGCCGTCCGGCCGAAGAGTCGCAGCCCGACAAGCGCCACGCACGCGGTCGCCAGGGTCATGGCAAGCGCCGACGGCAGGCGCACCGCCGCCGGCCCGGTGCCGAACACGGTGGTCCAGCCGTGCATGAACAGGTAGTACGCCCCGTGCACGGCGTCGACGTTCACCAGCATGCCCAGGATCTGCCGGGTGGATCGGGTCGCCACGTCGACGGTGACCAGTTCGTCGTGCCACATCTCGGGGCTGCCGATGCGCCAGCCGACCGCGAGGGCGGCGAACGCCGTCGGCCAGAACCAGACGCTCAGCGCCAGCCGACGGAGGAGTGGCAGTGATCGACGGTCCGGTTCGGTGGTCGGCGAGGGCGAACCCACGTCGGTCTGCGCGGGAGGCGCGTCCGTGGTGACGGCGCGGTCTGACATCGGCATCCGATCGGGGGGCGTGCGGTGCGGGCGCGACGATGATAGCCGTCACCGGGCCCGCCGTCGGACCCCTCAGCGCGGCGTGGCCCACAGCGGTGCCGCGGCGCGTCGCGCGGGCGGTTCGCCGATCACCGATCCGAGCGGGATGCCTGATAATGTGGCCCGCGCCTGTCGCGCACTTCCACCACGCACAGTTAGGCCTGCGGACCGATGATTGTCGACATCATGCTGCCGTACTACGGGAGTGTGCCCCTCATGCAGGCGGCAGTACGCAGCGTGATGGCACAGAGTGACCCTGGTTGGCGCCTGACGGTAGTCGACGACGGCCGGGAGCCGGGGGTGCCGGAGTGGTTCGCGGGCATCGACGACGAGCGGGTCCGCTACCAGCGCAACGAGCGCAACCTCGGGGTCACCGGCAACTACCGCAAGTGCGTCGGCCTCGCCGAGCACGAGTACCTGGTGATGATGGGCACGGACGACATCATGCACCCCAACTACGTCGCGACCGTGCGATCGGTGATCGAGGAATACCCGGGCGTCTGCATGATCCAGCCCGGGGTCGAGATCATCGACGCCGACGGCAACGTGGTCAACACGATGGTCGACGAGGCAAAGCGACGGCTCTACGCGCCCCGGGTCGAGACCCGGGAGCTGATGGGCGGCGAAGACCTGGCGGCCAGCCTGCTGCGCGGCTGCTGGTTCTACTTCCCGTCGATCTGCTGGCGCACGGACGCGCTGAAGGCCGTCAACTTCCGCGACGAGTTCCAGGTCATCCAGGATCTGGCCCTGGTGATCGACCTGGTCCAGCGGGGCGAGCAGATGGCCGTCGACAGCACCCTCTGCTTCCAGTTCCGCCGGCACGCGGTAAGCAAGTCCGCCGCCGACGCGGTCAACGGCTCCCGGTTCACCGAGGCGCGGGCCTACTTCGTCGACGTCGCACGGCGGATGGACGAGCAGGGCTGGCCCCGGGCGGCCCGGGCGGCCCGCCGCTACACCTCGTCGCGCCTGCACGCCATCACGCTGCTGCCGGCGGCCGTCCGGTCGGGCAAGATGACCGGCGTGCGCAGCCTGTCGCGACACGCGTTCGGGCCGGGCCGATGAACGACAGCCGGGGGAACAGTATGAACATCACGTCATGGCACCGTGGGGAGGACGCCGGGCCGTCCCTGCGGGTGACGGTGCTCGGCGGCACGGGCTTCCTCGGCCGCCCCATCTGCCGAGCGCTCGCCGACCAGGGGCACGCCGTGGTCGCCGTCGCACGCCAGCCGAGAGACCTCGGCCCGGGGGTGGCGGTCCGCGCACTGGACCTGGCCGCCGCCGACGTCGACGAGATCACCGACGTGCTGCGGGAGCTCGACTCCGACGTGGTGATCAACGCGGCGGGTGGGATGTGGGGGCTCACCGACGAGCAGATGCTCGCGGTAAACGTCACACTCGTCGAGCGGTTGATCGAGGCCGCCGGCCGGTTGCCCCGGCGGGTCCGGGTGATCCAGCTCGGCAGCGTGCACGAGTACGGGCTGGTCCCGGTCGACACCTCGATGCCCGAGGAGCTGCCCGCCGCGCCGGTGATGCCGTACGGCGAGTTCAAGCTGCGCTGCACCACGGCGGTCGCCGAGGCCGACCGCCGGGGTCTGATCGAGGGCGTCACCCTGCGGGTCGGCAACGTCATCGGCGCCGGCCAGCCCGGGCACAGCCTGCTCGGTGTGGTCGCGGGAAAGCTGCGCGACGCCCAGCGGGCCGGTGAGCGGGCCCGGCTGGAGTTGGCCCCGCTGGGTTCCCGCCGTGACTTCGTCGGGCTCAGCGACGTCGTCGCCGCCGTGCTGCTGGCCGCGGCCCGACCCCAGGCGGCCGGTCGAGTGATCAACATCGGTCGGGGGGTGGCGGCCAGCGCGCGTGATATGGTCCAGCTCCTCATTGATGTGAGTGGAGTTCCGACCGACCTGGTCGAGGGCGAGCGCACCGGTCCGGCCGAGACGACCTGGCAGCGGCTGGACGTCGGGCTGGCCGCCGAGGTGCTCGGCTGGGCACCAAGCGATGATCTGCACACCGAGATGAAGCAGTTGTGGGAGCACGCCGGCGCCGAGGTGCCCGCCTGATGGTCGAGAGGTTCCTGACCGCATGACTACCCCCGCCCTCGTCCGGTCCCGTGGCACACTCGCCGACCTGCTCTCCGGCCGCAGCAACGGCATCGGGCTGATCCGGCTCTGCCTCGCGGTGGGCGTCGTGTTGTCGCACTCCAAGCCGCTCGGCTTCGGTGCCAACGACCTCGGCTACCACCTCACCGGTCGACAGACAAACGTCGGCACCATGGCCGTGTACGGCTTCTTCGTGCTCTCCGGCCTGCTGATCACCCGCAGCGCCAGGCGTACCGGCATCATCCGCTACGCGTGGCACCGCGCCCTGCGCATCTTTCCCGGTCTCTGGGTCTGCCTGCTGATCACCGCGCTCGTGGTCGCCCCGCTTGTCGCGCTGCGCGAGCACGGCACCACGAGCGGCTTCTTCGACAACCCCTGGGACCGGGGCGGCCCGCTGGCATACCTGCAGGCCAACTGGTGGACCGGCGTCCGTCAGTACGGCATCGGGGACCTGCTCAAGGAGACCACCCCGTGGGGTGAGAAGAGCAATTCCAGCGTCTTCAACGGCGCCCTGTGGTCGCTCAAGTACGAGATGTTCTGCTACGTCGTGGTGGGCGTGCTCGCCGTGACGGCGGTCCTGCGCAACGCCCGCCGGTTCGTGCTGTTCCTGACCGTCGCCCTCTACCTGAGCATCCTGCAGGACTGGGTGAGCTCCGGGCGGGTGAGCGGCCCGGTGTCCACGGCGGCCTGGACCTTCGACTCGCCCCTGGTGGGCGTCATGAGCTTCCACTACATCGTCTACCTGGGCTTCCTGTTCGCCTTCGGCGCGACCCTTGACCTCTACCGGGAGCGGGTGCCGATCAACGACGCGCTCGGCATCGGCTCGGCGGTGGCACTCGGGCTGTCGCTGCTCTTCGGCGGCTTCTTCGTCATCGGGCTGCCCGCGTTCGCGTACCTGCTGGTCTGGCTGTCGGTGCGGATGCCGAAGCAACTGCACTGGGTGGGCCGCAAGAACGACTACTCGTACGGCATCTACATCTACGGGTTCATCTTCCAGCAGGTGATGGCGAGCCTCGGCTGGAGCCGCTGGGGGTATGTGCCGTTCGCGGCGATGTCGGTGGCTGTCGCCTTCGCCGCCGCGTTCGTGTCCTGGAAGCTCGTCGAGCGGCCGGCGCTGCGGTTGAAGGACTGGACGCCGGGCTTCGTGGCCCGCCGGACGTCCCAGAAGGTGCCTGTCGAGCAGCAGACCGCGGTGGCCGAGGAACCGCCCTCCACGCCACAGGTGTCGGTCGGCGACGCGACGCAGGAGTTGCCGCAGCAGCGCGCCACGCTGGTCCCCGGCCGGTAGCCCCCGGGCCCGCCGTCGGCGTCGTACCCTCGGGGGCGTGGCCGCGGCGGCGCAGGAGATCCAGGTGGGGGAGCGGATGGTCCGTGTCTCCAGCCCCGACAAGCCGTACTTTCCCGAGCGTGGGCTGACCAAGCTCGACGTGGTGCGCTACTTCCTGGCGGTGGGCGACGGCATCCTGCGCGCGTTGCGCGACCGGCCGACAATGCTGGAACGCTGGCCGCGTGGCGTCTTCGAGGGCGCGACGATCGCCACCCGGCAGACCAACAGGGGTGACGCCTTCTACCAGAAGCGGCTGCCGGCGGGCGCGCCCGACTGGGTGCGCACCGCCCACATCACGTTCCCCAGTGGCCGTACCGCCGACGAGGTCGCGCCCAGCGAGCTGGCCGTGGTGATTTGGGCGGTCAACCTGGGCACCCTGCGCTTCCACCCGTGGCCGGTGTCGGCCGCCGACGTGGAGCGCCCCGACCAACTGCGCATCGACCTGGACCCAATGCCGGGCGTCGACTTCGACCAGGTGGTGCCGGTGGCCCGGGAGGTGCGGGCGTTCCTCGCCGAGCTGGGCCTGACCGGCTACCCGAAGACCACCGGCGGGCGCGGCCTGCACGTCTATCTGTCAATCGAGCCGCGGTGGAGCTTCGGCGAGTGCCGCCGCGCGGTGCTCGCGCTGGGCCGGGAGATGCAGCGCCGGCTGCCGGAACTGGTCACCACCACCTGGTGGCGCGACAAACGGGACCGGCCGGTCTTCGTCGACTACAACCAGATGGCCCGCGACCACACGGTGACGTCGGCGTACTCGATCCGGCCGACGCCCCGGGCACTGGTGTCGGCGCCGCTGGACTGGGCTGAGCTGGACGACGCCCGGCCGGAGGACTTCGACGTGCTGTCGATGCCGGCCCGCTTCGCCGAGCGGGGTGACCCGCACGCCGGCCTCGACGGTGAGCGGCACTCCCTGGAACCGCTGCTGGAGCTCGCCGACCGGGAAGGGCTGGAAGCGCCGCCGGAGCGCTGAGCGGTCACGCCCAGGGGCTGCCGGTGCCGTCGAACTCCTCGAAGACCAGCCAGGTGCGGGTGGACAGCACCCCGGGGATGCTCTGCACCCGACCCAGCACCACGTCCCGCAGCGCGGCGTTGTCCGGCGCGCGGACCAGCAGGAGCACGTCGTGGTCGCCGCCGAGCAGCGCGGCGTGCTCGATGTAGCGCACCTGGGCCAGCTCGGCCGACACCTCCCGCCAGGTGTTCTGCTGGATCGTCAACGCGATGTACGCCGAGGTGCCCAAGCCGGCCGCCTCGGGCGCCACCTGGGCGCGGAACCCGGTGATGACCCCGTCGCGCAGCAGGCGCTCCACCCGGGCGTACGCGTTGGTGCGCGAGATGTGGATGCGCTCGGCGAGGGTTCGCACCGAGGTCCGCCCGTCCCGGGTCAGCTCGTCGATGATCCTGCGGTCCACCTCGTCGAGCGCTCGGGCCGAACGTCCCGATCCGGTGGCGCGGCTCACCCCGTCGGCGGCCTCCTGGCTCACGGAAGCGTCCCTACCATGCCGATCGTCCCGCCTTCTCCGTGGATCTTGAGTCAATCATCCGTCAGGCGGAAGCATAGGCCCACCACACGTCCCAGGAGGTCCCGCCGTGACGACCACACCCCAGGCGGTCCGCAGGGCATCCCCGCGCACCCGCCGGGCGGCCACCCCGCCCGACCCGGCGCGCCCGCTGCTGCCGACCGCCGAACCGGTCCGCCTGCTCGATCAGCGCGGCACGCCGCTGCCGGCCCGCACCGACTATCCGGAGCCGCCCGTCGAGGCGCTGCGTGAGATGTACCGCCGGATGGTGCTCGGCCGCCGGTTCGACACCCAGGCGACAGCGCTCACCAAGCAGGGTCGGCTGGCCGTGTACCCGTCCTCCCGGGGCCAGGAGGCCTGCCAGGTCGCCGCGGTGCTCGCGGTCCGCGACACCGACTGGGTGTTCCCCACCTACCGGGAGTCGATGGCGCTTGTCGCCCGGGGCATCGACCCGGTCGAGGTGCTCACCCTGCTGCGCGGCGACTGGCACTGCGGCTACGACCCGACCGAGGTACGGACCGCACCGCAGTGCACCCCGCTCGCCACCCAGTGCGTGCACGCCGCCGGGTTGGCCCACGGTGAGGCGTACCAGGGGCGCGACACCGTGGCGCTGGCCTTCATCGGTGACGGCGCGACGAGCGAGGGCGACTTCCACGAGGGCATCAACTTCGCCGCCGTGTTCAAGGCGCCTGTCGTCTTCTTCGTCCAGAACAACAGGTACGCCATCAGTGTCCCGCTGTCCCGGCAGACCGCCGCGCCGTCGCTCGCCTACAAGGGCGTCGGCTACGGGGTGCCCAGCGAGCAGGTCGACGGCAACGACCCGGTGGCGGTGCTCGCCGTGCTGACCCGCGCGGTGGAGCACGCCCGCGCCGGCAACGGACCGTTCCTGGTCGAGGCGCACACCTACCGGATGGAGCCGCACACAAACGCCGACGACGCCACCCGCTACCGCGACGGCGCCGAGGTCGACGCCTGGCGCGACCGCGACCCGGTCGCCCGGCTGGAGACCTACCTGCGGGCGCGCGGGGTGCTCGACGACGCGGCGGTCGCCGAGATCGCCGAGCAGGCCGAGGCGTACGCGGCGGACCTGCGGGCCCGGATGAACATCCAGCCCACAGTCGACCCGCTGAGCCTCTTCGACCACGTCTACGCCGAGCCGACCCCGCAGTTGGTGGAGCAACGCGAGCAGGTACGCGCCGAACTGGCCGCCGCGAGCGACGAGGACGGTGACGCCTGATGGCCACCACGATGGCGAAGGCCCTCAACACCGCGCTCGCCGACGCCCTCGAGGCCGACGAGCGGGTTGTCGTCTTCGGTGAGGACGTCGGCCAGCTCGGTGGCGTCTTCCGGATCACCGACGGCCTCCAGGCCCGCTTCGGTGAGAAGCGCTGCTTCGACACGCCGCTGGCCGAGGCCGGCATCGTCGGCTTCGCCGTCGGCCTTGCCATGTCCGGTCTGCGGCCGGTCGTCGAGATGCAGTTCGACGCGTTCGCGTACCCGGCCTTCGAGCAGATCGCCTCGCACGTGGCGAAGCTGCGCAACCGGACCCGGGGCGCGCTGAGCGTGCCGATCGTCATCCGGGTGCCGTACGCGGGTGGCATCGGCGGGGTGGAGCACCACTGTGACTCGTCCGAGGCGTACTACGCGCACACGCCCGGCCTGAAGGTCGTCACCCCGGCGACTGTCGAGGACGCGTACTCGTTGCTGCGCGAGGCGATCGACGACCCCGACCCGGTGGTCTTCATGGAGCCCAAGAAGCTCTACTTCGCCAGCGCCGACGCCGAGCTGCCGACGCGTGCCGAACCGTTCGGCCGGGCGGTCGTCCGCCGGCCCGGACGCGACGCCACCCTTGTCGCGTACGGGCCGGCGGTGCCGGTGGCGTTGGAGGCCGCCGAGGCCGCCCGCGAGGAGGGCTGGGATCTGGAGGTGGTGGACGTGCGCACGATCGTGCCGTTCGACGACGCCACAATCACCGCCTCGGTACGGCGCACCGGGCGGTGCGTGGTGATCCAGGAGGCGCCCGGGTTCGCCGGTGTCGGCGCGGAGATCGCCGCCCGGGTGCAGGAGCGCTGCTTCCACGCGCTGCACGCGCCGGTGCTGCGGGTGGCCGGGCTGGACATCCCGTACCCGGCGCCGATGCTGGAGCACACCCACCTGCCCGGGGTGGACCGGGTGCTCGACGCGGTGGCCCGCCTCCAGTGGGACGACCAGCCGGACGCGCGCTGGGCGACGCAGGGCAGCGCGGCATGACCACTGTCGAGCGGACGCAGGTCTTCCTCCTGCCCGACCTGGGCGAGGGGCTGAGCGAGGCCGAGATCGTCGAGTGGCGGGTGGCAGTCGGTGACGTCGTCACCGTGGACCAGAGCGTGGTCGAGGTGGAGACCGCCAAGGCTGTCGTCGACGTGCCCTGCCCGTACGCCGGGCGGGTGGTGACCCTGCACGGCGCGGCCGGTGAGGTTCGCCCGGTCGGCCAGCCGCTGATCACCATCGCGCCGCTGGACGGCGACGGCGACGAACCGGCGGGGCACGCCACCTACCGCGAGGAGGAGCGGGCCGGCTCCGGCAACGTGCTGATCGGGTACGGCACCGGGCACGGCGGCGCGACCCGACGTCGACGCCGGCCCCGGTTGGTGGTGGCGCCCGAGCCGACCGACGCGGGCGCGGCAGCCGCCCCGGCCGCCGGAAGCAGCCCGGCGGTCGGCGCCGGACTGGCCACCGCCAGCGCGCCTACCCCCGGCCCGTCAGCCGACTCCGCGGCGGGCACGGCGCTTGTCATCTCGCCGATCGTCCGGCGGCTGGCCCGCGAGCGCGGCGTCGACCTGAGCACGGTACGCGGCACCGGCCCCGGTGGTGTGATCCGTCGCGCCGACGTCGAGGCGGTGCTGGCCGCGCCCGCGGCCCGGCTCGCCGCCGCTCCGGACCCGCACGTCGCACCGGCGCCGACCGGCGACGGCGACGTGATCGTCCCGCTCACCGGCGTGCGCAAGGTGATCGCGGACAAGCTGTCCCGCAGCCGGCGGGAGATCCCCGAGGTGACCATCTGGGTCGACGTGGACGCCACGGGCCTGCTGGAGACCCGGGCCGCGATAAACGCGGCGACCCCGGACGCGCCGGTGAGCATCCTGGCCCTGCTGGCCCGGATCTGCCTCAGCGGGTTGCGCAGGTTCCCGCAGCTCAACGCCCGGGTCGACACCGAGGGGCAGCGGATCGTCCAGTCCGCGGGCGTGCACCTGGGGATCGCCGCGCAGACCGAGCGGGGTCTGCTCGTCCCGGTGCTGCGCGACGCCCATCGGCTCACCACCGCCGAGTTGGCCGCCGAGCTGGCGGCCACCACCGCTGCGGCGCGGGCGGGAACGCTGCCCCCGGCCCGGCTGACCGGCGGCACCTTCACGCTCAACAACTACGGGGTGTTCGGCGTGGACGGCTCCACACCGATCATCAACCACCCGGAGGCGGCCCTGCTCGGCGTGGGCCGGATCGTGGACAAGCCGTGGGTGGTCGACGGGCAGTTGGCCGTGCGCAAGGTGACCCAGTTGAGCCTCACCTTCGACCACCGGGTCTGCGACGGCGGGGTGGCCGGCGGCTTCCTGCGGCACGTCGCCGACTGCGTGGAGCGCCCGGCGTTGCTGATCGCCGCCGTCTGACACGGCGTACCCCGGCCCCGGCGCCGCCTTGTGCGGGTGCCGGGGCCGCCCGCGTCCCAGGGGTTTCCCGGGCGTCGGATCGGGAAGTCGGCCCCGCCGGAGCGCGCCAGACGCTCGGAGGGAGTCGGTCCGTGACGTACCAGGTGCTACCCAACGCTGTCCGGGAGCGACGACCCGCCTCGGCCGGCGCGCCGCTGCAATGCGACGCGCGGGACTACGGCTTGCGCGGCGACGGCGAGACGAACGACCAGCCGGCGTTGGCCGCCCTCGTGGACCGCCTGGGCGCCGGCTATGCGGCGGACGGGCGAGCCCGGGTCATCTACTGCCCACCGGGCATCTACTCGATCCGGGACGCCGGCACGGTGTGGCGCAGCGGCGTCTCGCTGATCGGGGCAGGCCCGGCGGCGACCCGGTTCCTGCTCAGCAACGAGGGCAACAGGTCCGATCCCACCCCGTTGGCGTTCTGGACCACGCTGCAACACGGCGCCGACCGGGACCGGCACATCGCCGACTGCACCTTCGCCGACTTCGAGATCGACGGGTCCGGCGTGGCGATGGCCGAGTACAACTACCTCGCCAAGGGCCTGGGCCTGCAGTACGTGGTGCGCGGCGTGTTCCGCAACCTCTTCATCCACCACACGGCGGCCACCGGCCTGGGCTGCGACTTCCTCCAGGACAGCCTCATCGACGGCGTGGTGGTGGTCGGCTGCGGCCGGCTGGACAACGGCGAGCAGATGGGCGGCGCCGGCATCGGTGTGGGCATCGGCGGGTGGGGCGACATGGAGCGGTTGACCATCGCCAACTGCACCACACTTGCCAACGGCACCAACGGCATCTTCCTGGAGTTGCAGAAGGACTACTGGACACCACCGCGCGGCTACCGCATCATCGGCTGCCACAGCCAGGGCAACAGGTTCGGGATCTCCGACTGGGGCGCCGACGGTCTCATCGTCTCGGCGTGCACGATGGTCGGCAACCTGGAGGCCGGCTTCGACATCTCGGCGCAGGGCACGGCGGGCGTGGCCGGACGGGGTGGGCTGCTCAGCGACTGCGTCATCGACGGCAACCTCCGCGACGGGGTCAGCATCGGCAACAGCCCCGGCCCGTACACCATCCGGGGTAACCGGATCAGCGGCAACGGCAGGCACGGCTATCACGGGCACGACCTCGGGCGTGGCTACCTGGGCCCGATCCGGGACGTGGTGATCGAGAGCAACGAGTTCTGGGACAACGGGCTGGACGCCGTCCGGATCGACCACCAGATGACCGATGCGGTGCTGCTGAACAACCGGATCCGTAACAACGGCCAGCAGCGCGCCGATGGCACCGGCGGAGCCGGCGAGACCGTCCGCTACGCCGAACGGTCAGTGGTCGACCGGGCCGCCCACTGGCCAACCGACGGGCACCGAGGAAAGGTCCTGCGGGTCGGGCGGTCGGTTGCCCTTGTCGCGTCGAACACCGGCGAGGAGATGGTGCTGGCGCCGGTGCGACCCGACGCGATAAGCGCGTGGAGCGGCGACATCCCGCCACCGGGCTGCCGGTACGAGTTGTCCGCGGCCCCCGGGCGGCGGGCCGGCATCACCATCGACGCGGCGTTCGACTCGGCCACGATTCGCGGCAACCGGATCTGGGACAACCACGAGGACAAGACCCAGACCCACGGGCTGTGGATCACCGAGCGGGGCAGTTGCGTGGACTGCCGGGTCGAGGACAACGACCTCGCCGGCAACGCCGAGGACGGGATGCGGCTGGACACCCCGCCGTTGGGCGGACGTTGGCGCGACAACCACGTCGACAGCGGCTGGAGCTGACCGGCCGGACTTTTCCGGCGACGGCAGGGTTGAGCGGCGTCCGGCGGCGGCGGCCCGAGCACTCGGGCCGCCGCCACCGTCAGTCCGCGTCGGTCAGCCTGCCAGGCCGGCCACCGGGTCGGGATCCAGCACGACAGTCGCCGTACCGGTCTGCGCCGGCACACCGGGATCGGTAGGCGCGTCGGTGTACTCCGCGACGAAGACCGCCGTCAGGTTGTCGGCCCCACCGTGCCCACCGTCGACGAATGTGGCGATGGTCCCGGAGCATCCGGTCGCCGACGAGAGCGGATGCCCGTGCTCGTCGTGGCCGAGCACGTAGGTGACCTTCACCCGCGAGCAGTCCACCGGCAGGTCGTCGGTGACCCGCACCTCGTACGCGACAGTCTGCCCGAACTGGAAGGGCTGCCCGGCCACCGGTGCGACGAACTCGACGACCGGGGCGCGCGGCCCGACCAGCAGCGGCAGGGTGGCCGCTGCCGACCGTCCGGTGCGGTCGGTCACCTTCACCGTCGGGGTGTACGCGCCGTTCTCCTGGAACGTCCAGGTCGGGTTCGCCTCGGTGCTGTCCACCGAGCCGTCCGCGTTGAAGTCCCACGCGTAGCTGAGCCGGTCGCCGTCCGGGTCGGTGGTGCCGGCGCTGGAGAACGCCACGGTCAACGGCGCCTGCCCGGCGGTCGGCGTCGCACTGATCTTCGGGATCGGCGTGCGGTTGCCGCGGACGAAGTCGATCCGGGACAGCTGGGCGTCCGGGTTCTCGGCGAAGTAGCCGTCGCCGTACTCCAGCACGTAGAGGGCGCCGTCCGGGCCGAACTCCATGTCCATCGGGTTGTCCACCACCAGCGACGGCACCACCGACCGGATGTCGGTGACGTCACCGCGGGAGTCGAGTCGGAACTCCTTGATGTAGTCCCGGGTCCACTCGTAGAACAGCGGCACGCCGTCGTAGTAGGCCGGCCAGCGGGTCCGCGACGTGCTGGTCCCGTCGTAGTCGTACGCCGGGCCGCCCATCGGGCCGATGCCGCCGGTGCCCAGTTGCGGGAACTCACCTGACGCGGCGGACGGGTACCAGACCTCCGGCTGCTCGACCGGCGGCAGTTGCCGCTTGCCTGTGTTGTGCGGCGAGTCGTTGACCGGGCGCGCGCAGTTGAACTTCTTGCCAGACTGGCCGGTCGCGAAGTCGTAGTCGCGGTAGGCGATCGTCGGCGTCACGCAGTACGGCCAGCCGTAGTTCGCCGGCTTGTCGATGAGCATCCACCGGCCGTGCCCGGCCGGCCCACGCTCGGGGTTCGACGAGGACGCGTCGGGGGAGTAGTCGGCCAGGTAGACGTTGTCGGTGCGCTTGTCGACGGCGAACCGGAACGCGTTGCGCAGCCCCATCGCGTAGATCTCCGGGCGCGTCTTCGCCGTCCCCTTCTTGAAGAGGTTGCCGGTCGGCACCGTGTAACCCCCACCGGCCTTCACCTTGATGCGCAGCAGCTTGCCGCGCAGGTCGTTGGTGTTGGCGGAGCTGCGCTGGGCGTCGAACGCCGGGTTCCGGTCGGCCCGCTCGTCGATCGGAATGTAGCCGTCGGAGAAGAACGGGTTCGTGTCGTCACCTGTCGACAGGTACAGGTTGCCCTTACTGTCGAAGTCGATCTGACCACCGACGTGGCAGCAGATGCCACGGTCGGTCGGCACGTCGATGATCTGCTGCTCGGTGCTGAGGTTGAGCTTCATCCCCTCGAGCTTGAACCGGGACAGCCGCAGCGCGCCTCGGAACCGCTGCCAGTCCGCCTCGGTGCCGACAAGCGGAGCGTCGCCCTCGTTGACGTCCGGGGTGGCCGGGTCGTCCACCGGGGTGTTCATCGGCGGCGAGTAGTAGAGGTAGACCCACTTGTTCTTGGCGAAGTCCGGGTCGATGGCGACCCCCTGCAACCCCTCCTCGTCGTGCTCGTACACCGGGATGTCGGCGGCGAGGGTGTTCAGGCCGGTGCGTGGGTCGTGGATGCGGACCTCACCGGTGCGGGAGGTGTGCAGCACACGCAGGTCGGGCAGGACGGCGAGGCTCATCGGCTCGCCGGGGAAGTCGTTGAGTGTCACCTTCTGGAAACTGCTGTCCGGCGGCGCGGCCGGCGCGGCGGTCGCGGCTGTCGGTGGTACGGCCAGGCCGGCCGTCACCAGGAGCAGGGCGGACGCGAAAGCGGTCCTTTTCATCAGGTAGTCCCCCGAAGTGGTGGTCAGTACCGAAGTGCGGCGAGATAGTCGAAGCCGACCCGGGCGGTGTCCAGGGCGTCGGCGGGGGCGCGCGGCGGGGTGCCCGCGTCGTCGCGCTCCACGATGTACTCCTCGATGCCCGCCTCACGCTCGTGGGCGAAGATCCGGCCGAAGTCGATGACGCCGTCGCCGAGGTCGGCGAAGCCACCCTCGACGTCCAGGTCCTTGACGTGCACCTGGCGGATCCGGCCACGGTTGGCCTGGATCACGTCGACCGGGTCGTGTGCGCCTCGCCAGGTCCAGTAGAGGTCGAGCTCGAAGTGGACAAGCAGGGGATCGGTCTGCCCGGTGAGGATCTCGAAGCCTGTCGACCCGTTGGTCAGCGGCACGAACTCCAACTGGTGGTTGTGGTAGCCGAAGTCCAGCCCGGCGCGCTCGGCCAGCCGGCCGGCCTGGTTGAGGTCCCGGGCCAGGGCACGGTAGACGGCGGGGTCCCGGATCGGGAGCCCCTGCGCGTCGCGACCGAAGTACGGGTGGACGATCTTCTTGCTGCCCACCACGTTCGCGTCGGCGAGGGCGCGTTCCCAGGTGGCGGCGTCGAACGGCTGCGGGATGCCGACGTGCCCGGAGGTGGCGCGCAGCCCGGCCGCGTCGAGCGCGGCGCGGAACTCTGCGGCCGTACGTCCGACGAAGCCGGCGTGCTCCACCCTGCGGTAGCCGATCCGCCGTAGTGCGGACAGGGTGCCGGGCAGGTCGGCGGCGAGCTGGTCGCGCAGCGTGTAGAGCTGGATGCTGATCCGGTCGGTCGGCACCCGGCGACGGCCGTGCGAGTGCCCCGCCGGTGCGGCGCTGGCCGGGCCGGCGAGCAGGCCGGCGGCACCGACAGCGGCGGCGGAGACGGTCGCGGCGCGGAGCACACCGCGTCTGCTGACCGGCTCGGACGCCGTTGTCGGCCCCGACTGGTTCCTGTGGTGATCCATGGTGGTGGTCCCTTCCTGACGGCGTGTGTGCCGTCGGCGGCAGTCGACCGGCTGCTGCCGTCCGGGCGCGCCGAACCGGCCGGAGGCGGACTCCGGCTGGACGGTGAGGGACGGCGCGCGGGTGCGGCCCGGACCCGTGTGGGCCGGAACGCGGCGACCCGGTGTGGGCGGCGGCAGCTTGATCGACAGATGGGCAACCTTCTATCTGAATCGGGACCTTACCCTTGCCTTCGGACGAAGGCAAAGCTTCGTCTCGATCGGCAGAAGTTTCGCTCCACCTGACAAAAGTGCGCCCACCAGGTGCGAGGGCGGTCGCGCGGGCCCACAGCGCGCGTCGTCGAACTCGGGTCCTCGTCGCCCTGCGGTGAGCGCCGTGCGGGGTGGCCCGCCGTGCGGGGGTCGCCCGCCGTGCGGGGTCGCCCGTCGCGTGGGCGAAAGCGGCGCATCGCCTGGCAACAGGTGCGACGGCGTCCTGCCGAGGGTGGGACGGGACGTTGCGGGCCGGGTGGGTCGGCGGCGGTCGGGCGGGGCCAGAGGCGGCAGTTGTGCGCTTTATTCGTCAACGGCACAGCGCCGGAAAATGCACCGATAAATGCGCCGACGATTATTTCCGAATGGCATGGACGACCCTGGTCGGGCCGCAAGAATGTGGCAGAGGGAAGTCGAAAACGGGGGGACTGAACATGACGCCTAGGCGGCGATTGACGCTGTTGGCGGTAACCATCGCAGCCGCACCGCTCGTGCTGGGTGGATGCACCGCCGATCGGGACTCGGCAGCCGGAGCGGCCAAGGAGCACGCCCCAGCACCGGAGCTCACCGTGACGCCGGGGGACAAGACCCGGGACGTCCCGGTCAGCGCCGAGGTGGGCACCGTGGTCAAGGGTGGGCGGGTCACCGCCGTCCGGCTCACCGACGACAAGGGCAAGCAGATCGAGGCCGAGCCGCGGGAGGACGGCTCCGGGTGGGTGCCGAGCAAGCCACTGCAACCTCGGCGTACGTACACCGCGGAGGTGACCGCGACAGGCGACTCGGGTGCGACCACCACCCGCACCACGACCTTCACGACGATGCCCAAGTCGGAGAAACCGCAGATCACCAGCACCCTCTATTTCGTCGGTAACCGGACGTACGGCACGGCCATGCCGGTAACCGTCGCGTTCGACCCGGGAATTCCGAAAGAGGCCAGGGCGGATGTGCAGCGTCGGTTGTTCGTAAAGACGAATCCGCCGCAGCCGGGGACGTGGTCGTGGCTGGAGGACGGCAGTCAGGTCTATTACCGGGCGCCCGATTTCTGGCGGCCGGGGACCACGATCAGCGTTCGGGCCGGGCTGGAGGGGCTTCCCATCGGCAAGAAACTCGTCGGTGACGCGGAGCGGACCGCGACTTCCAAGATCGGCCGCCAGGTCTCCCTGGAGATCGACAACGCCACCAAGCAGATGACCGTCATGCGCGACGGCAAGCAGATCCGCCGGATCCCGGTAAGCCTCGGCAAGCCGAGCACGCCCAGTTCCAGCGGCAAGATGGTGATCATGGAGAAGCACCAGCGGACCACCTTCGACACCCGTGGCGAGCCCAACGGTGGCTACGTGGTCGACGTGGACGACGCCCAGCGCTACACCTGGGGCGGCGAGTTCATCCACTCCGCCCCGTGGTCGGAGGGGGACCAGGGCAACACGAACGTCTCGCACGGCTGCGCGAACGTCTCCGCCACCGCCGCGGACTGGCTGATGGGGGTGACCCAGGTTGGTGACCTGGTCACCGTCAAGGGCACCGAGGTCGAGTTGCAGCCGGGCAACGGCTGGACGGCGTGGAACGTGAGCTGGGACGAGTTCGTCAAGGGCAGCGCCCTGCCGGTGCCGCCCGGGCTCAAGCCCGCGCCTGTCGCCCCGGCGCACCCGGGTGCCGTGGCCGGTGGCTCACCCGCACCGGCGCCCTCGGTAAGCGGTCGCTGACACACCATCGACCGGGCCGGCCCGCCACACGGCGGGACCGGCCCAGGTCGCGGCACGAACGTGGAGGCGCGTTCAATCCAGCGGTACTCGGGCCACGCCCGACCCGGTCAGGCTGCCCAGCCAGAGGTGGTCGCCGTGCTGGCGTACCCCGGTGATCATGGGGTAGTGCCCGGCCGGGCCGTGCAGCGTCCGGCGGACCGCGCCCTCGCCGTCGACCAGGGCGACCAGCCCGTAGCGGCGCGGCTGCGGCTGCATCGCGTCGGGCAGCAGCGCGGCGATCTGGCGCAGCCGGGGATGCGGCAGAAGCCGCTCGGCGATAGGCACCCGAGGGCTCGGCAGCGCGATCCAGTATGTCCCGTCGCCCACCGCCGCGAGGTTGTCCGGGTACGCGGGCAGGTCGGCGAGCACCCGGACCCCGCCGCCCAACTCGACGCGGAGCAGCCGGTGGGTGCTGGTCTCCACCACCATCAACGCCGATTCGTCAGGGGTCAGCGCGATCCCGTTGGGGAAGTACAACCCGTCGGTCACCACGTCGGTGCGCCCACTGCCCGGATGGTGGGCCAGCACGCGGCCGTTGGGGCGGTGCTCCAGCAGGTCCCGCTTCCAGTGCGAGACCGGGAACCGGTCGGAGCTGTCGGTGAAGTAGACGGTGCCGTCGCGGGCCACCGTCGCGTTGTTCGCCAGGTGCACCGGCGGCGCCGTCCCGGTCAGCTCGCGGACCGTCCCGTCGGGAGTGACCCGCAGCAACCCGCGGTACGCGTCGCAGACGACAAGCGCCTCACCGGACGGGTCCAGCTCGATGCCGAGCGGCCGGCCGCCGGTCTCGGCCAGCAGCCGGGCGCGGGTGCCGGGCGGCGCGTCGGTCGGCCACCACCAGAGGTTGCCGTCCTCGTCGCCGCTGATCACCCGCCCAGCCGCGTCAACAAGCACGTCCTCGGGCCCGACAGCGCCGTCGGGCAGGGGCAGCAGGTCGACGTGGTCGAGCCGACGGTCGGTGGCCGCCCAGGCTCCGACGAGCGGGGGCGGAACGGTGGCCGGCTCACGGACGGGCCGGATGAGCCGGGGCGGCCGGGGTCGGGGAATCACCATCGGGTCATTCTCCACCCGGAACACCGCCCGAGAGGCGTACGACCGCGCCGACGGTGACCGGTGCTCGAGGCGTCGATCAACGGCCGTCGGTGGCCGAAAGGCCGAGGCGGCGAGCCCTGGCCCGCACCCTGAGAGGGATTAGGGGGTACCCCGGGGGTTGACCCTGGACGTACCCGGAATCACCCCGTCGAGGGACGAAACTGTCGGTGGTGGGGGCTAGATTTCATGCCATGGAAGATCGCAGCGACCGGATCGACGTGCAGGTCACCGTGGGCGACCGGGTGGCCCAGGTGCGGGTGGCCGGCGAGGTCGACATCGCCACGGTGGCCGCGTTCCGATCCGCGCTGTGGTCCGCGCCCGCCCGTCCGGTCGTCCAGCTGGAGATGTCGGAGCTACGGCTGCTCTCCGCCGCCGGGGTGCGCGCGTTGCTCGCCGCGCATCTGCGGATCCGGGCACGGGGTGGCGAGCTCGTCCTGGTCGACCCGACGCCTGTGGTGGCTCGGGTGCTGCGCGCCACCGGCCTGCACCGGGTGATGACGATTCTGGAGCCCGCCCGGGTGGTCGAGGCCGCACGTCGGCCGGTTCCCGCAGGGCTGGTCGGGGCGCCACGTCGCTCGGTTCCGGCCGGGGCCGCACATCGCCCGCCCGCTGCGACCACCGGCCGCCTGCCGGTCGCCGCCTAAACAGCCCCTCCGCCGGATAGCCCGGCCGCCTGTGATCGCCGCTGGACCGTGATGACGGAGCGATGGGGTCGCCGGCGTGTACCGACGACCCCATCGATGATCCGTCAGCGCACGCCGAGCAGGTCGACGACGAAGATCAGCGTCTCGCCCGGCTTGATGACGCCGGCCGCGCCGCGGTCGCCGTACCCCAGGTGTGGCGGGATGGTGAGTCGGCGCCGACCGCCGACGCGCATGCCGACCACGCCCTGGTCCCAGCCGGCGATGACCTGACCGCCGCCGAGCGGGAACTCGAACGCCTCGCCCCGGTTCCAGGACGAGTCGAACTCGCCGCCGGTGGAGTGCGACACGCCGACGTAGTGCACGCTGACGAGCTGGCCCGGCTCGGCCTGCGGGCCCTCGCCCACGGTGATGTCCTCGATCACGAGGTCGGCCGGCGGCGCACCCTCGATCGGACCCACCTCGGGCTTGCCCGAACGGGCGCCTGCTGCCTGGTTCATGCGGGAACTCCTGCCGTGTTGGGTGATGTGTCCGGTCACCGTCGATCCTGCCGGATCGTCTGTCACCGATGCCCGGCGGACCCGCCACCTGCCCCGGCCGGCCCGGCGACAACCCAGGACGCGACCTACCGGACCAATGTGTCGATCATGAGCGGGACTGGAGGTTCGACCACATGAAACGACGCGGGAGGTCGGCGGCCGGTCCGGGCCGCCGGCCTCCCGCGTGAGGGTGCGAGGGTGGGCAAACGAGTCGGCGGACGTCACCTGTGGTGACGTCCGCCGTGGAGGGCTGTGCGGTGTTGTGGTCACCGCAGCCAGGCCACCTGCTGGACGATCGGGAGCTTCGCCCAGACCTTGCCGAAGCCCCAGGTGTCGCCGGCGTTGAGCAGTGCCAGGACGGCGAGCACCGCGGCGTAGATCAGGTGGTCGTCCATGAAGGGGTTGTTCGCCGGGGGCAGGACGGCGGTCCACATGAGCACCAGCAGCAGCCCGCCGGCCACGGCGGCGACCCGCATTCCGATGCCGAGCAGGAGAGCGACGCCGACCCCGGCCAGGCCGAGCATGAACAGCCAGTCCGCCCAGGCGGCGCCGGCGATCCCGGTGTAGAGGTCCTTGAACGGACCCGTCACGCCGAAGGTGAGGAAGCCCTTGGTGGGGCTGCCACCGTTGATCCAGGCGTTCTTCGACTCCGTGGCCAGCCCGAGGCCGAACACCTTGTCGATGAACGCCCAGAGGAAGATCCAGCCGAGTGCCATCCGGGTGCCGGCCAGGATGTACCTGACGGCCCTCTCCTTTGTGGTGCCCGCCGCCGGAGCGGTGGTCTTGGTGGTGTTCCGCTCGATCGTCGCGGTCATGGTCTCCACGTCCCTTCGTTGCCTCGCACCGCGCTTCCCGGTGGCATCTCTATTGGACACTCCTGGCCGAGGCTGGGGCAGAGTCGATAGGACCTCGATGACCCGGGACCTTGTACCCCCTGCAGCCCGGGCCGGACGCCACTGATCACCGTCACTGTGCAGCCATAACGTCCGTGGTGGAGCACTGAGAGGGAGGTCGTGATGAGGACCTGGCAGGTGGGCGACGTGATGACCCGGGAGGTCGTGACCGTGCAGGCCGAGACTCCGTACCGGGAGATCGTGGACGTGGTGTTGCGCCGTGGGGTCAGCGCGGTGCCGGTGGTCGACGGGTTCCGGCGGGTGCTGGGCGTGGTGTCCGAAGCGGACCTGCTGCACCGGGTCGAGCGTGCCGGTGAGCCGGCGCAACGGCGGGTCTTCGAGAGCCGCCGTCGACGCGGTGCGCGGGAAAGGAGCGAGGCGCTTGTGGCCGGCGGCCTGATGACAGCGCCCGCGGTGAGCACGTACCCGCAGGCGCCGTTGTCGGTCGCCGCCCGGTTGATGGACCGCGAGCAGGTCAAGCGACTGCCCGTCCTGGACGACCTGGGTCGACTCGTCGGCATCGTCAGCCGTTCCGACCTGCTGCGGGTGCACCTGCGTTCGGACGCCGAGATCCGTGAGGACGTGGTGCAGGAGGTGCTGCGCCGCGTGCTGGCCGTGCGGGACGGCCTGGTGACGGTAGGGGTACGCCACGGCGAGGTGACGCTGGCCGGCGGACTGGACCGCCGCTCCGCAGTCGAGTTGGCGGGCCGGCTCGCGGGCCAGGTCAGTGGCGTCGTGCGGGTGATCAACGCGATCGCCTACAACGCCGACGACACAGTCACCGATCCGGGTCAGGTGATGCCTGTCGCCTGAGGGCCGCCGGGCCGCCAGCACAGCGCTTTCGCCGGAGCGCCGACGACGGGTGGGCCGTTCGCCTAGGCTCGGGAACGGCCCGCCGGCGAGCCAGATCAGCTGTCAGCGGCGGCGTACGAGCGAGGTGGCGGTGCGGTGCGCCGTGGTCGAGGCGGTGGGCGCCGGTGACTGACGTGACGATCGCGGTGCCGCTGTGGGCCTGGGTGGCGGTCGGTGCGGTGATCATCGTGCTGCTCGCGGTCGACCTGGTGTCGCACCGGGACAGCCACGTCATCGAACTGCCCGAGGCGCTGCTCTGGAGTGCCGCCTGGATTGGCGCGGGCCTGCTGTTCGGGCTGGGCGTCTGGTGGGGCCTCGGCGGGGACGCGGCCATCGCGTACTACTCCGGCTACCTGCTGGAGAAGGCGCTCTCGGTGGACAACGTCTTCGTCTTCGCCCTGCTCTTCGGCTATTTTCGGGTGCCGTCGGGTTATCAGCACAAGGTGCTGTTCTGGGGGGTCGTCGGCGCGCTCGCGTTCCGCCTGCTGTTCATCGTGGCGGGCGCCGAGCTGCTGGAGCGGCTGGCCTGGGCCGGGTTCGTGCTGGGCGCCTTCCTGATCTGGACCGGGTGGCGGCTGGCCGTACGCGGGGAGCCGGACGTCGACCCCGATCACAACGTGGTGGTCCGGCTGTTCCGTCGGGTGGTGCCCACCGCCGCTCGGTACCACGGCGACCACTTCACCGCACGGGTCGACGGTCGACGGGTGGCGACTCTGCTGCTGGTGGCGCTGGTCGCCATCGAGGCCACCGACGTGATCTTCGCCATCGACTCGGTGGCGGCGATCCTCGCCATCACCACCAACATCTTCCTCGTCTGGACGGCGACCGCGTTCGCCGTGCTCGGGCTGCGCAGCCTCTACTTCTGCCTCGCGGGCCTGCTGCGGCACTTCGGCTACCTGCGCTACGGGCTGGCTCTGCTGCTCGCCTTCGCGGGGTTGAAGCTGATCCTGGCCGAGACGCCGGTGGGCAAGCTGCCGATCTGGTTGACGCTCGCCGTGGTGGTGCTGACCCTGGCGGTAGCCGTCGGGGCGAGCGTCCTAGCCGCCCGGCGCACCCGCTGAACCCGGGCGCCCCAGCCGCCAGCCAGGTCGGCGAGGCGCCGGCCAGGGCCCCTGAGGCGCGGGTCAGGGGCGGCCGGGCTCGATCCGGGCCGTCACGTCGAGGTGCGCCGGGCGGCAGCCGGCGGTCACGGCGAACCGGCGGACCGCGGCGTCGACATGTTCGCGGGCGCCGCCAGCGTCGGCAGTGAGGTCCACGCTGATCCATACGTCGGGGTGCGGCGGTGCGCCGGTCAACACCACCCGCGCCCGGCGTACGCCCGGGGCGGCGGTCAGGTCGCGTTCCAGCGCGTGGGCGAGAACGTCGGCGGGCAGTCGGGTCCGGCCCGGACGTCGACCGGGCTGGCTGAGCGTGCCGTGCAGCGCGGTGCCGGGCCGACGGAGCTCCCGGACGAGCATTCGTTGCCCCGCCAGGGCGAGCAGCACGCCGGCGACCGCCGCGGCCAGGGTGCTCCACGGGGCGGCCAGCCGCCAGCGGTCCAGAAGCCCGGCGTTGAGCAGCGCCGTGCCCGGATCACCGCCGGGTACGGCGTCGAACCCAAGGGCCAGCGCCGTCGCGCCGGCCGCCACCAGCAGCAGCGCGAGGATGGTCCACAGCAGTCGGTGCGCGGCGTTTGTCATGCCGGCCGTCCCCGACGGGGCAACCGGACCTCGATCCGGCCGGTCCGTGGCGCGGCCAGCCGGTGTAGCTCCTGGCGTACGGCGTACTCGACCTCGGCCCGGGCCGCCGGATCGCCTGTGGCGCGTACCCGGGGGCGCCATCGGCCGCCGCGCTGGCGGACCCGGACGCTGGCCCGGCGTACGCCCGGAACGGCGCCCGCCACGTCGGCGAGTCGCCGCTCCACGCTGCGGCGGTGCAGGTGCCAGCCGTCGGCCTCGTCGAGCCGCAGCCGCACCGGTGTCCACCGGCGCAGTTGGGCGACGAGGATGGCCAGGCCGAGCAGCACGGCCGCGCCGGCGACCGCCCGGATCGTCGGGTCGCGCCAGCGGGCGGCGGTAAGCGTGTCGTACCAGTCCGTCCGGTCCAGGACCGACGCGGGGCGGTGCAGGCTCACCAACAGGGCCTGGACGGCCAGCAGGGTGCCGCCGACGAGCAGCGCGGCGGCCAGCAGCAGCGAGGCGACCCGGTTGACGGTACGCATCTCAGCCTGTCGTTCCGGCGGCGCTGACGTCCACGCCGGGGACGAGCAGATCGTCCACGGTGACTGTCACAGTCGCCACGGTCAGGCCGGTGCGGGCGGCTATCCCGGCGGTCACCGCGTGCCGGACCGCCTCGGCGACGGCGGGCACGCTGTGCCCGTACCAGGTGATCAGATGCAGGTCGAGGCCCACCGACCGGCCGTGCAGGCGCACGGACGCCGGGTTGACCGCGCAGACGCCGGGCACCTGACGGGCCGCTTCGGTCGCGATCCGCGTGACGGTCGGCACGTCGATGTCGGTCGGGACGACGCCTGTGGTGGTGGACGGGCGGGTGGTCATCGGCGGCGCCGTGAGCCGGTGCGGTCGCCCAGCCCGGTGACCGCGAGATCGCCGTCGAGCACCCGGACGACGAGCCAGCCGAGCAGGCCGACGAGTAGGGCGACGGCTGTCACCTCGACGCCGGCGAGCGCCCAGACCGCCACCCCGAGGAAGCCGGCGAGGAAGCCGAACTGCTGTCGCGACATGTCACCTCCCGGCCGGCGCGCTACCGGCGATGCCGCTGGATACACCGAGCGGCCATCCCTGGAACGTCGTACCGATGTGATCCGCGTCACACCACGGCTCGGCTCGCCATGATCAGGCACCTAGACTCGGCCCGGTTCGGCCGACCGGGGGATGGGGCAGATGACGAGCAGCGACGATCGCGGCTGGCTGCGGGCCCTGCCCGCCGACGGTGGGGGCGATGAGCTGTTCACCCGGGCCGGGCACCGGGTGTACGCGGCACGCCGACTCAGCGACCTGGTCCAGGGCCGTCCTCCGGGCGTGACCGGCAGCCAGTGGAGTTCGGCCAGCCGGACGGCGTTCGACCTCGTGGTCTGCGCCGCCGACTCCGGCCGGCCCGTCGTCGCGGTGGAGATCGGCCCGGTCGCGCTGCCCGGTTCGGCCCAGCAGCGCGCCGAGCGACTCACGGACGCGGTAAGCGCGGCCGTGGGGCTGCCGGTGCTGCGGATCGGCTCGCCGACCCTGCGGGCCGCCGACCATGGTCGGCGTCTGGTCGAGTACGTGATCGACGCGCGGGCCTACGCGGCGGGCGCCGGGCTGGGCGGCGGCGAGGACGAGCCGGCTCCGGTGGGCTTCCGAGACATCCTCGGGCGGCTTCCCGACGGCCGCACCGGTCCGGTGAACGACCTCGGCGCGGTGACCCGGGCGGCGGCCGTCGAGGCGTACGTGGCCGGGCGGCTGGCCGACCCGACCGTGCGCGCGTTGCACGTGCGCTGGGTGGACGGCCCGGCGCAGGGGTGGAGTTGGGTGCAGGTCCGCCCGGACGCGTGTCTGGTGGAGCGGGTCTCGGTGACCGAGCAGCGGTTCTCCTGTGGCGTCGACGCGGCCCGCCTGGCCGAGGATCTCGCGGCGGTCGCCGTCGGTGCGCGGCTGCGCGCACTGGACGCCGACGGCCCGGCACTGTTGGCGCGGGCCGATCTCACCGCGGAGATCGTCGCGTTGAGCCGCCGGCGTCACGAACTGGTGGGCGGTTTCGCCTTCGATCACCTCTGCGTCGACTGACCGAACACTTTCCGCGTTGGCCCCTGCCCCGCACCCGATCCGGGTCGGGTAGGGGCCAATTTTCTGTGCGCCTGTTGAACCTTCCCGAGCGCGGTCCCGTACTCCTGCGCGAATGAACAGGATCTCCCATCCGCGTTGACGGGACGCGGGAGACGGTGCGGAAAGGGCATCGTCGGCCGTCGACACATTACCGGGTAGGTCGCGGTGGTCGCCGCCGTGGCGTGCCATCTGACATCCGTCGGTCCGCCGAGGGCAGGAATCCACTACCGGATCGAGAAGGAGAGCAATTCGATGCGCAGGTCCACTCGGGCGCGCCGGTCATCCGGCATCGCGCGGAGCAAGCGTCTGCTGGCTGTTGTCGGCACGCTCGTGGTCTTCGGCGGAGTAGTCGCCGTCACCCAGATTTCGTCGGCCCAGGACCGGCGGACGAACAAGCCCCGGCCGGCCGCGGGGCAATGCGTGGAGCCGAGCCCGGGATCGACCGCGCCGAGTGGTTCCTCGACCAGCCGGACCTGGCAGAACGGTCGATGGGTACGCAATCACTGGGGTGACGGGCAGCAGACGGTCGCGGAGTGCGAGGACGGCAAGGACGGCACTGTCGGCACCGGCTCTGCCATCGCCTGTCCGGATGTGGCGGCCAAGCTGCCGCAGGTGCCGGACCGGGCGCGGGCCGAGGTCGACAGAAACCTGGCGCAGTTGCAGACCCAGATCGCCGATGCCGATCGCCGTCTGGCCGCCGAGGGCAACAAGGGCGACGGGTTCATCCGCAACGCGATCCTGCAGCCGTTGGCGGCCAAGCGGAAGGCGGTGCTGGATCGGATCACGCTCGCCATTGATCGGGTCGGGCCTCGCCCGCAGGGTCTGGCGCAGCTCGCCGAGTGCCAGGTGCAGCCGACCGGCAACAACGGCGGCGGCAACAACGGTGGCGGTGGGAACACCGGTGGTGGCAACAACGGCGGCGGTGGGAACACCGGCGGCGGCAACAACGGTGGTGGCAACAACGGCGGCGGTGGAAACAACGGCGGCGGCAACGCTCCGGGCGCCGGTCTCGGCGTGCTCGCCAACAACTGTGACGAGAGTCAGTTACAGCCGCACGACGGTTTCCAGAACGGCAACCGCTGCGTGAGCACCGCGTTCGGTGAGGTCGGCGCCGCCGCCAACAACCCGTCGCTGCTGATCACCCAGTTCCCCCAGCAGGTCGCCCGCGACCAGTCCTTCACCCTGCGGGTCAGCACCCGCAACCTGGTCCGGGATCGCTTCCTCGCGGCTGGCCAGGGCGGGTACTACGTGGAGAGTTCGCTGCTCAACGCCCAGGGCCTGGTCCGGGGCCACTTCCACACCGCCTGCCGGATGCTGGACAGCCTGACCGCGCCGCCGGAGCCGCAGGAGGTGCCGGCGTTCTTCGTCGCCACCGAGGACGGTCGCGGCGGTGCTCAGCCGGACGAGGTGACCATCCAGATCCCGGGTCTGCCGGAGTCGGGTACGGCGCAGTGCGCGGTCTGGGCCGGTGACGGTTCACACCGTCTGCCGATGATGGAGCGGGCCAACCAGACACCGGCGTTCGACGCGGTGCGTATCGAGGTCAACTGATTTCTGAGTCGACAGGTATGCGGCCGGCCACCCGGGGCGAGCAGCCTCGGGTGGCCGGCCGCAGACAAACTGACGGGGTCGCGCCGTTACCGGCGGGACCCCGTCGATGTGTCGCCCGATCAGCGGTTCTTGTACGCCTCGACGACCTCGACCGGGATCCGACCCCGTTCGGAAATCTTGTAGCCGTTCTTGACCGCCCATTCCCGGATGGCGCGGTTCTGCTCCCGATCCATTCCCGCGCCGCTGGGGCGACCCGGGCGTCGGACGGTCCGCGTGCTCTCCGCCGGACCGCGACCGATGCGCCGACCGGCATTGATGTACGGATCCAGTGCCTTGCGCAGGACGCCGGCATTCTCGTCCGAGACGTCGATGGTGTAGGCCACGCCGTCGAGACTGAACTCGACAGTGCGGTCGGCCTTCCCGCCGTCGAGGTCGTCCGTCAGCACCGTGATTACTTTTCTCGCCATTGCCAATTACTCCCTGTGTGTGGCGGGATGTGTCCAAAGTCTGACCTACTACCCGGGGAAACCGCAACAATATGCGTGCCATTCATTTCGGCGCGTCGCGATTGAGTGCCAGCAAATCCGGGATCAGGTGCTGAATCGGCGGCGCTGGCGCAATGTCATTCGGTGAGCAGGCCAGCCTGCCCGGCGACGGCGGCGGCCTCCGCCCGGTTGGAAACCCGCAGCTTACGCAGCAGCGCGGCGGTCATCCTTTTCACCGCCAGCTCCGACACGTGCAGTTCGTCGGCGACGTCGACGGTGTGGAGGACATGCCGGTGCCCGGGGCGTTCGCGGATTCGGGCGAGTTCTCCGACGAGTTCAGCTACACCTACCTGGGCTTCTCCGCGGGTACCGACGCCGCACAGGGGCGGTGGGCGTCCGGGCCCACGTCGGAGGGCAAGGGGTGGTGAACAGGGTCAAGAGCAAGCTCACCTGACGTCGGTCCGGCGGGTGTTGGCAGTGGTCTGGGTCACAGGGCGGAACAAGGGGAACGCTTTGTTACTTGAGTGGTACACGCTCAACCCAACGCGATAGCAGGTGTTCGATGGCAACTCTTCCGGTACTTCCCCTGACCGACGCCGTTCTGCTGCCCGGCATGGTCATCCCGGTGACCCTCGACCCGACCACCCAGGCCGCCATCGACGCGGCACGGGCGACAGGCGACCGCAAGCTGCTGGCCGTGCCGCGTATCGACGGCGAGTACGGCCCGGTCGGCGTGGTCGCCACCATCGAGAAGGTCGGCCGACTGCCCGAGGGCGAGCCGGCCGCCGTCATCCGTGGCCTGTCCCGGGCACGCATCGGCTCCGGTGTGCCAGGCCCCGGTGCCGCTCTCTGGGTCGAGGCGACCGAACTCGACGAACCCGCACCCGCCGGCCGCGCCCGGGAACTCGCCCGCGAGTACCGGGCCCTGGTGACCTCCGTGCTCCAGCAGCGGGGCGCCTGGCAGGTCATCGACGCGGTGGAACGCATGACGGACCTCTCCGAACTGGCCGACTCGGCGGGCTACGCGCCCTGGCTGACGCTGGACCAGAAGACCGAGCTGCTCACCGCGCCGGACGTCACCGCCCGGCTGGAGCTGCTTGTCGGCTGGGTGAAGGACTACCTGGCCGAGCAGGAGGTCACCGAGCAGATCAACAGTGACGTCCGCGAGGGGCTGGAGAAGTCCCAGCGGGAGTTCCTGCTGCGCCAGCAGCTCGCCGCGATCCGCAAGGAGCTGGGTGAGGACGAGCCGGACGGCTCGGCCGACTACCGGTCCCGGGTCGAGTCCGCCGAGCTGCCGGACAAGGTCCGCGAGGCGGCCCTGCGCGAGGTCGGCAAGCTGGAGCGGGCCAGCGACGCCTCCCCGGAGGCGGGTTGGATCCGCACCTGGCTGGACACCGTGCTGGAGATGCCGTGGGGCACGCGTACCCAGGACAACACCGACCTGGCCGCGGCCCGTGCGGTGCTCGACGACGACCACGCCGGCCTGGCCGACGTGAAGGACCGCATCCTGGAATACCTGGCCGTGCGCAACAGGCGGGCCGAGCGCAACCTCGGCGTGGTCGGCGGTCGCGGCTCCGGCGCGGTGCTCGCCCTCGCAGGCCCTCCCGGGGTCGGCAAGACCAGCCTCGGCGAGTCGGTGGCGCGGGCGCTCGGGCGCAACTTCGTCCGTGTGTCTCTCGGCGGTGTGCGCGACGAGGCCGAGATCCGCGGCCACCGGCGCACGTACGTCGGTGCGCTGCCCGGCCGGATCGTCCGTGCGCTACGCGAGGCCGGCTCGATGAACCCGGTCGTGCTCCTCGACGAGGTGGACAAGCTGGCCGCCGGCTACGCCGGTGACCCCGCCGCCGCCCTGCTGGAGGTGCTCGACCCGGCGCAGAACCACACCTTCCGGGACCACTACCTGGAGGTCGACCTCGACCTGTCCGACGTGCTGTTCCTGGCCACCGCGAACGTGGTGGAGTCCATCCCCGGCCCGCTGCTGGACCGGATGGAACTGGTCATGCTCGACGGCTACACCGAGGACGAGAAGGTCGCCATCGCCCGGGACCACCTGCTGCCCCGGCAGCGGGAGCGGGCCGGGCTGACCGCCGACGAGGTGGAGATCGCCGACGAGGCGTTGGCGCTGGTCGCGGGGGAGTACACCCGGGAGGCCGGCGTCCGGCAGCTCGAACGTGGCCTGGCCAAGATCCTGCGCAAGGTGGCGGTGGCGCTGGCGACCGACCCGACGCCGGTACGCGTCGACACCGACAACCTCGCCACCTACCTGGGGCGGCCGAAGTTCACCCCGGAGTCGGCCGAGCGCACCGCGGTGCCCGGCGTGGCCACCGGCCTCGCCGTCACCGGCGCCGGCGGGGACGTGCTGTTCATCGAGGCGACAAGCATGGAGGGCGAGCCGGGTCTGACCCTTACCGGTCAGCTCGGTGACGTGATGAAGGAGTCGGCGCACATCGCCCTGTCGTACCTGCGCTCGAACGGGCGGCGGTTCGGCATCGACCCGAACGTACTGGCCGGACGCCGGATCCACGTCCACTTCCCGGCGGGCGCGGTGCCCAAGGACGGCCCGAGCGCCGGCATCACAATGGTGACGGCCCTGGCGTCACTCGTCACCGGCCGCCCGGTCCGCCCCGAGTTCGGCATGACCGGTGAGGTGACACTCTCCGGTCGGGTGCTGCCGATCGGCGGGGTGAAGCAGAAGCTGCTCGCCGCGCACCGGGCCGGCCTCACCGAGGTCATCATCCCGGCCCGCAACGAGCCGGACCTGGACGACCTGCCGACCGAGGTGCGGGAGGCGCTTACCGTGCACACCCTGGCCGACGTGGCCGACGTGCTCGCCCTGGCGCTGCGCCCGGCCGACGTCGCGGCGCTGGACGGTCCGGCGCTCGCCGCCGCCTGACGCTCCGACGAAAGGACCCCCGCCGTCTCCGCGACGGCGGGGGTCCTTTGAGTACGCGGGCAGAGGTCTACTGTCTCGCTTGAACCCTCAACCATCTCTCCGCCGCGAGGCGGTGCCCCCTGGAGGAACCCCCGTGAACATCGTGCTCTGGGTCATCCAGATCCTGCTTGCCGTCGTCTTCGCCGGCGCCGGCTTCGCCAAGCTGACCCAGCCCAAGGACAAGTTGCGCGAGATGATGCGGTGGGTGGACCCGGTCCCGCCGACCCAGGTCAAGGCGCTCGGTGCCGTCGAGGTGCTGGCCGCCCTCGGGCTCGTGCTGCCCGCCGCCACCGGCATCGCCACAGTGCTCACCCCGCTGGCGGCCCTCGGGCTGGTCATCGTCATGATCGGCGGCATCCTGGTGCACCTGCGCGACATGAAGAAGCAGGACACGCCGCAGGGGCGCCGCACGGAGATCCAGGGCGCGATCACCTGCGCGGTGCTGCTGGTCCTCGCCGCAGTGGTGGCCTGGGGCCGCTTCGGCCCGTACTCCTTCTGACCCGCGCCGTCGGCGACCGCCGTACCCCGGCGGTCGCCGACGGGGTGCTCAGCGCTCGTCGCCCCCGCGGTCGCGACGCACGGTGGCCTTGCGGCCCTTGATCGTGCTGGAGCGCAGCCCGGAGATCACGTCGTCGGCCACCGACTGCGGCACCTCCACGAGCGAGAACCGGTCGGCGATCTCGATCGAGCCGATGTCCCGGCCGCGGATCCCGGTCTCCCCGGTGATCGCGCCGACCAGATCCTGCGGGCGTACCCCGGCACGCCGGCCCAGACCGACGAAGACCTGGACGGTGTTGCCGCCGCCCGAGCGCGGCCGGCCGCCGCCACGCCGATCGCCGCCCCGGCCGCCGCTCTCCGGTCGACCCTCGCGCGGCCCGCGCACCGGCACCTGCGGGATCTCCACCTCGTCGTCGGAGCCCGGCGAGGTCACCTCGTGCGCGAGCTTCACCGCGGCGAGGGCGACCTCCATCAGGTCGAACTCGTCGGTGAGCGTCTCGACGATCACCCGGTACGGGTCGAGGTCGTCCTCCAGCAGGCTCTCCCGCAGCGCCGCCTGCGTCAGCTCCAAGCGGCGGGTCCGCATGTCCGCCACGGTGGGGATCTTGTCGATGGTGATCCGCTGGCCGGTCACCCGCTCGATCGTCTTGAGCATCCGGTGCTCGCGCGGCTCGGCGAGGGTGATCGCCACGCCCTCGCGCCCGGCCCGACCCACCCGGCCGATCCGGTGCACGTACGACTCCGGCGCCGACGGCACGTCGTAGTTGACCACGTGGGTGAGCTGCTCGACGTCCAGCCCGCGGGCCGCCACGTCGGTGGCCACCAGCAGGTCGGCGGTGCCCGCCCGCAACCGGCCCATCACTCGGTCCCGCTGCTCCTGGCTCATCCCGCCGTGCAGCGCCTCGGAGCGGTAGCCCCGGCCGTTCATCGTCTCGGTCAGCCGGTCCACCTCTTCCCGGCTGCGGCAGAACACGATCGCGGCGGTCGGCGACTCCACGTCCAGCACCCGACCCAGCGCGGCCGGCTTGTGCGCCCGCGTCACGATGTACGCGCTCTGCCGTACCCGGGGAGCCTCACCCGCGACCTGCTGCTCCCGGCCGATCTCGATGCGGACCGGCTCGCGCAGGTGCTGGCGGGCCATCCCGTCGATGCGCGACGGCATGGTGGCCGAGAAGAGCACGGTCTGGCGCTGCGCCGGCGCGTGCTCCAGGATCGCCTCGATGTCCTCGGCGAAGCCCATGTCGAGCATCTCGTCGGCCTCGTCGAGCACCACGGTGGCCAAGCCGCCGAGGCGCAGGGTGCCCCGGGCGATGTGGTCAAGTGCCCGCCCGGGGGTGGCCACCACCACGTCCACCCCGCTGTCCAGCGCCCGCAACTGCCGCCCGATCGGCTGCCCACCGTAGATCGGCAGCACCCGCGCGCCCAGGTCCTTGCCGTAGCGGTGGAACGCCTCGGACACCTGCACCGCCAGCTCCCGCGTCGGCACCAGCACCAGCGCCACCGGGTCGCCGCCCTGGCGGTGTGGCGTCATGAGGTTCAGCAGCGGCAGCGCGAACGCGGCCGTCTTGCCGGTGCCGGTCGCTGCCTGCCCCAGCAGGTCCCGACCTTCCAGCAGCGGCGGGATGGCCTCCCGCTGGATGGGAGTCGGCTCCTCGTAGCCGAGGGCGGCCAACGCGCCCAGCAGCTCGGAGCGCAGCCCCAGCTCCGTGAAGGCGTTCGCCTCGTCGGTGCCGTCGGGAGCGTTGTCGGTCGGGGCGTCGTGCTGTGCAGGTGCGGAACTCATGCGTCAAGCTTTTCATCAAGCCGCCGCGCCCGCTGCGCCGCCCGGCACAACATCAGCGCCCGTTGGCGTGCGACACCGCCGAGGACCGACGCCGGGGCCGCCCGCCGCCCCGTGTCGGCGGGCGGCCGGATCAGCCGCCGATGCTCAGGAGCGCGAAGATCATCGTGGCGGCGATGGCCGCGTCCAGCACCCCGCACCACTCCGAGAAGGCGCGTGGCACCACCCGCCCGGTGCGGTGGTGCGCAAGATCCCAGCCGGCGTGCGCCAACCAACCGAAGGCCACAAGCCAACCGGCGGTCCGCCCACCGGCCGCCACCGCGACAAGCGCCAGGCCGACCCAACCGGCCAGGCCGAGGAGCTGCGTGGCGAGCACCCCGGGCCCGCGCAAGGTCCGCCGTGCCACACCGATCAGCAGGTACGCCCCGGGCAGCACCAGCATCGTCCACGGGCTGAGCAGATCCGGGTCGACCCACATGTCCACGGTCATCAGCAGGGCCAACCCGGTCGGCCAGCGGCGGGCGAGCGCCACGACGACCGGGTGCCGGCGTACCGCCACAGGTGTCGCGTGCCGGTGCCGCACCGCCACCAGCACCATCGCCGGCATCATCAGCAGGTGGCCGCCGAGCAGCATCGCGTCGGCGTCCAGCAGACCGGCCCACATCGGCGCGAACAGCAGGACGAACGGGACGTACATCGCGGCGGCCATCTCGCCGACCGCGTCCCATCCGTGCGCCCGGTACCGCATCCAGACGCTCATACCGATTGTCATGTTGGTGGCCATCACCAACGCGCCCACCTCCGGACGGCCCAGCGTCCCCGTGATGCCGAGCAGCGTGCCGGCCGTGTCCCACACCGGGCCGAGCAGCAGCATCCCGGCGATCATGGCGATCGCCATCTCACCGAGGTGCCACAGCAGGCGCCGGATGCCGCCGGTCGGTGGGCCGCAGTCCAGCGGTCCGTCGTCCGGAGGTGCGTTGTCCGACGGTGGGTTGTCCAGCGGCGCGTGGTTCGGTGGCGTGTGGTTCGGCGGTGTCGTAGGCGGTTGGGGTTCGGTCGGCGGTGCGACGAGGGTGTCGGCGTGTGTCTCGGTCTGTCCCATGACGTTCACAGTGCCGGCGCCGCCGCGCGGTGGGCAGGCGCGTCCGTCACCGGAAAACCGTGCGGACCGCACGGCTGAACAGTGACATCTCGCAGGGGTGGACCGGGCGCGGGCCGGTCCTAGGATCGGTGCGTGGCGATCGAGGCGGTGATCCCCCGGGCGGACCGCCGGCTGCACCGGGCCCGGCAGGCGACACTGCTGTCACTGGCCACCGGTGTCTGGGCGAGTGTCCTGCTGCCGGCTGTCGGTCTGACCCGCGAGCCTGACCCACGCCGGGTGGCGCTCGGCGCGGCCGGCATCCTCGCCTTCATGATCGCCCAGACCGCGGTGCTGTACGCGGCAGTGACGCCCTGGCTCGACCCACTGTGGCGTCGCCGTGCCCAGCTGAGCCTGGTCGGGGCGGCGGTCCTTACCGTCCCGCTCGTGGGGCCGGTGGCGGCAGGCGCCTGGCCGACCTGGGCCTGGTTGGGCGCGGCACTTATCGGCATGGCACCGCTGCTGCTCCGACTGCGGGCGGCACTGGTGATGGCGGCCGGCGTCCTGCTGGTGACGGTGGCTGTCGCCGCGTGGACGGGAGGTTCCGTCGCGCGTCACCTCGCCGTGACCGGCGGAGTCGGTGTCGGCGTCGCCGCCGTCAACGGATTCCAGGTCTGGTTCTGGGATCTGCTCGTGGACGCCCGACAGGGGCAGGCCGCCCAGGCCCGACTTGCCGCCGCCGAGGAGCGGCTCCGCTTCGCCCGCGACGTGCACGACGTCCTCGGGCACAGCCTCACGGTGATCGCGTTGAAGGCCGAACTCGCCGCGCGGCTGGCCGCTGTGGACCCGGAGCGGGCCGGCCGGGAGGCCACCGAGGTGCAGCGGCTCGCCGCGTCCGCCCTGGCCGAGGTGCGGGAGACAGTGCACGGCTACCGGGCCGTCGACCTCGGCGAGCAGTTGGAGGCCGTGGTGGGCGTCCTGCGCTCCTGCGGTGTGCGCTGCACTGTCGTCCCACCACCGGCCGACCTGCCTCAGGGCGCTGCCACCGAGCTGGCGGCCGTGCTGCGGGAGGCGGGGACGAACGTGCTGCGACACAGCCGCGCCGACTGGTGCCGGATCCAGTTCCAACGGGAGGACGACGTGGTCAGGATGACTGTGGCGAACGACGGCGCCGACGACCGAGGGCCCGACGGGTACAGCCACGGGCTGCGCGGGCTGGGTGACCGGCTCACCGCCGTCGGCGGCGAACTGCGGGTACGCCGGGACGACGCGCTGTTCACCATCGAGGCCGCCGTGCCGGTGACCTCGTGATCCGCGTCCTGCTCGCCGACGACGAGGACCTGATCCGGGTCGCCGTCGGCGCCCTGCTCGCTCTGGAGCCGGACATCGAGGTGGTGGGACACGCCGCCGACGGCCCGACGGCGGTCACCGCGGCACTCGCGCACCGCCCCGACGTGGCAGTCGTGGACCTGGAGATGCCCGGCCTGGATGGCATCGCTGTCGCCGCCGAGCTGACCCGCGCCCGCCCCGACTGCGCTGTGGTCGTCCTCACCGGGCACGGCCGTCCGGGTCACCTGCGGCAGGCGTTGACCGCGGGCGCCCGGGGGTTCCTGCCCAAGGGCGCCCCCGGCAGCGCGCTCGCCGACGTGATCCGCCGGGTGCACGCCGGCGGCCGGTACGTCGACCCGTCGCTGGCCGCCGACGCGCTGACCCTTCCCACCTGCCCGTTGACACCCCGCGAGCTGGAGACACTGCGGCTGGCCGAGTTCGGCGCTCCGGTCGCGGTGATCGCCCGTCGGGTGCACCTGTCCACCGGCACCGTACGCAACCACCTCTCCGCCGCCGTACAGAAGCTCGGCGCCACCAACCGCGCCGAAGCGCTCCGCACCGTCCGCGACAACGGCTGGCTCTAACCCCGTACCCGGCCGTCTGCCCTGTCGATCATGAGGTTGACGGCGTCCCAGCCGGCTTTTCCCGCCGCCAACCTCATGATCGATCCGGTGGGGTGCCAGGGGCGGACACCGCCCCTGGCGCGGGCCCGGAGCGTGGGTGTCGCACCTGAGCCTGGCCCTGCGGTTTCGCGACGCGGACCTGCGGCTGGCCCGCGCGGTCGCCGGTGGGCAGCGGCCGACGGGCTCCGTCGTCGCGGCCCGCAGCTACGACGGCACGGATCGGTCGGTGACCGCGTTGACCGATCAGTAGGGCTGATCCCTCCACAGCCGTCCGTTCGGAGAGATGTCTCAGTTGCTGCCGTCGCCGTCGCCGTACAACTCGCTGCCACCCACGCCGCCTGCGCCGCCGGCATAGCCGTGGTGGCCGTCGTTGAAGGGCAGGTCACCACGAATGCCGGGTGCCTTGGGCCGCTTGCCCGGCCCTCCGAGGTGTTGCAGGCAGACCAGATCGGAGCCCGGGAAGCACTCGCCGCGTCCGCCGCAGTCGGCCAGGTAGCGGTTGCCGTGCGGGATGCGGAGTTCCTGGTCCACCCGGAACAGCAGGGGTAGGTCGGTGGGTCCACAGCCCTCGTCCCGACGGGCGTAACTCAGAGTGGCCAGGAGTAGAGGAACGCGATCGACCGCGCCGACATTCGTCGCCGAACGAGGCGCGCGGTGCAGCGGGCCTCCGAATGCGGCCTCGCAGAAGGCGGCGTAGTCCCGCGCCTGCAAGGTCATTTCCTGCCACAGTTCGTCAACGGCCACCGACGGCATTGTCAGCTTCGCACTGGAATGGCGGACGACGAGCCGGAACCACTGTCGGGTCGCGGTTTCGACCAGACGGATGTCGTCGTCGCCGAGATGGGGGTACCGGTTGCCTAGACGCTGTCGACCGCTGGCAGGAAACTGCAGGTCGCTGACGGCGCGGAGCCGGTGCGGGGTCTGATTGCCTCTGAGCCTTGTCCAGATCATGCGGCTACTTCAATCCGCCCGCAGTGCGAGCGCTGGGGGCCTCGACTTGCCACAATGGCGTCGCGGCCCCTTCAGAGTACGACGGCCCGCAAGCACGGCACGTGATCCGACAATTGTGGACCGGCCCTGTCGCGTAGATCATGCTAAATGGAGTGCCCTGGATGAATCAGGGGCACTCCGTCACCTCAGCGGTAGAACCGTAGAGTGCGCGTGCCCGAGCCGGGATCCGCCTTACCGACGCGACACGGGTTGAAGCGATGATGGGGTCATGAGCGGTGGCACCGAGGGACAGACGATGGCCGAGCTCGCCGCGCTGCTGGCCGACGGCACCCGTGCCGACATCTGCGTCGCCCTGCTCGACGGCCGCGCCTGGACCGCCGGCGAGTTGGCCCGCCGGGCCGGCGTCGCCCCGTCGACGGCAAGCGAGCACCTCACCCGGCTCGTCCGAGGTGGGCTGCTCGTCGAAGAGCGGCAGGGCCGACACCGGTACCTGCGGCTCGCCGGCCCGTCGGTGGCCCAGCTGATCGAGGCTCTGGCCGGCCACGTGCCCGCCGAACCCCGTCCGGCCACGTCGCTGCGCGCGGCCACCGCCGCAACGGCGATGGCGTACGCCCGAACCTGCTACGACCACCTGGCCGGCCGGTTGGGCGTGCTCATGTACGACGCGCTGCTGGCCGGCGGGCGACTGGACCGCGCCAGCGGGCTGGCGCTGACGCCCGACGGGTGGGCGTGGGTCGCCGGGTTGGGCGTACCGGTGGAGGTGCTGCGCGCCGCGCGGCGTCCCGTGGTCCGCGACTGCCTGGACTGGACCGAACGCCGCCCTCACCTGGCCGGGGCTCTCGGCGCGGCACTCCGCCTCCGCTTCGCTGAACTGGGCTGGACCACCCCCGGCGCCGGCCGCGCGGTCCGGTTGACGTCGGTCGGCCGCACCGCCCTGGCCGAAACCCTTGGTGTCAGCGAGGAAGCCCTCGTCCCCGCCACCCCTCCACCACCGGCAAGCGGCCGGGCCTGACCCGTTCGCGTCACGCGGCCGTCCGGCCGCGCGAAGGCGGGCACACGATCCAGGAGGAGTGGTATCCCGGGCGGTTGAGGGCACCGGATCCTGGATCGCGCACGATCATGCGGGCGCGGGCGAGACTGTTCGGTCGGGGGCGAAGGGTTCGGGACCTACGGTCGGGCGGTGACCGACACCTGGCCCGTCATCGCGCCCGCCGCCGCAACGCCGGCATGTGGCCCACCCTCGTTCGAGCCTGGTCGTGGCTGGTGGGTGACCCGCCATGCCGATGTCCGGATGGCGCTCACCGATCCGGCCTTTCAGGTGCCGGCCGTCGACAGTGGTCCGGCGGGAACTCTCGCCTGGCTGCGCTCCGAGGTCAGCCGGTTCAGCCCGCCGCAGCGGCACGCCGGGCGTCGGGCGATCGGAGTGGACGCGTTGGCCGCCCTGGATCCGGACGAGCTGCGACACGAGGCGGGCCGCCTCACCACAGGTGTCCTGGACGCCGCAGGTGACCGCCTCGACGTGATGCGTGACCTGGCCAGGGCGGTGCCGCTGCGGGTGCTGGCGCGGCGGCTCGACTACGCCGATCCGGTCGCCGCCGCGTCGGCGGTCGAGGTCGTCGCCGCCGCGTACCATCCGGGGGTCGACCCGGCGCTTGTCGAGCGGGCCGACCGGGCGGTGGCGGCGTTGCTGACGCTGGCACCGGCCGGCCCGCCGCAGGTGCGGGCGAACCTGATCGGCCTGCTCGTCCAGGCGTGCGACGCGACCGCCGGTCTGATCGGCGCCGCCGCCCACCACCTGCTGGCACCGGACGCCCCCCGGCCGCCCCTGGCGGCGGACACCGCCGAGATGCTGTCCGAGGTGCTCCGGCTCGACCCGCCGGTGCGGGCCACCCGCCGGGTGACGATCGCCGGTGTACGCCTGGGTGGTCGGCATCTTCCGCCGGGCAGCCAGGTGCTGCTGCGCTTCGACGCTGCCAACCGCGACCCGCGGGAGTTCACCGACCCGGAGGCGTTCCGGCCGGGCCGAACCGGAGCCCGGATGCTGACCTTCGGCGCGGGGGAGCGCGGCTGCCCGGGTGACCGGCACGCCCTCGCCCTCGCCGCCGGGGTGTTCGACGTGCTGCGGGAGCGGTCCCGGCGTACCGATGCGGTGCTGCGGCACGAGCCGCATCCCACCCTGCGCGTGCCTACGTCCCTGGAGGTGACCGTCCGATGACCGGCAACTCTGCCCACGCTGAACTGTGTGCGGCGTTCCGCGCCCTGCACGACGCCGGCCGCGCCGGCCGGCCGCTGCTGCTGCCCAACGCCTGGGACCACGCGTCGGCGGCGGCCCTCGCGGCGCGCGGCCATCCGGCGATCGGCACCACAAGCCTCGGGGTCGCGGCGGCCGCCGGTCGACCCGACGGCACCGGCTCCACAGGCGCGGAGACGCTCGCCCTGGCCCGCCGCCTCGCCACCCTGCCGGTGCTGCTCAGCGTCGACATCGAAGCCGGCTTCAGTGACGACCCGGCGGCGGTCGCCGGCTACGTGGCCGAGTTGGCCGGGCTGGGCGTGGTCGGGATCAACCTGGAGGACGGGCGGGCCGACGGCACCCTTGCCGAGCCGGAGTGCATCGCCGAAAAGGTCGCGGCGGTGAAGGCGGCGGTGCCGGACCTGTTCGTCAACGCCCGCACCGACACCTGGTGGCTCGGGGTGGACGACCCGTTGGCGCAAACTCTGACCCGCGCCCGCGCCTACCGGGCCGCCGGCGCGGACGGGGTCTTCGTGCCCGGCATCGTCGACCCGGCGACGCTGCGGCTGCTCACCGACCGGATCGACGCGCCGCTGAACGCCTTGTACCAACCGGGAGGCCCAGGGCTGGACGAACTGGCCGCCGCCGGGGTGGCCCGGGTCAGCACCGGCTCCCTGCTCTTTCGTGCCGCGTTGAGCGCCGCGCTCGCCGCCGCCGACGGCGTACGCGACGGTCGGCTGGTCGTGCCGCCGAGGCTGCCGTCGTACGCCGAGGTGCAGGCGCTGGTGACGACGGACGGTGACTGATGGCTCATTGCCCGACCTCGGCGGTCCTGTCCACGCCGCCGCCTGACGCGCTCCGTTCGGGGCAGATAGGAGGATTGTTCGGTCCATCCCGGTCCCGATGATTACGGTGTGTTTCAGGGCGATACGCCAGTGCCGTGACCGGAGAAGGGACCCCGTCATGCGAGTGCCCAGTCGTAGTCCGGGACAGCAGCCCGGCACGCCCGCGTCGCCCACCGCCCCGGCCCGCCGCCGGCCCCTTGGCACCGCCCCCCGCCGGCCCGCCGCCATTGAGCCCGACCTCGCCGCCTACCGCGTGGCCGTGGCCGAGTTGCTTGTCGAGGTGGGCGCCCTGGCCGACGCGGCCAGCACCCGAGCACGCCAGGTGCTCATCGACCAGCGGCTGCGCGAGCCGGCCCTCGCGGCGGTGCTCGACGCCACCCCGCAGGGTCTGCTCGGCGCTCGCGAGACGCTGCTGCTGGAAATGGCCCGCTACCAGCCGAACGAACGCACCTCGGCGCGTGACCTCACCGCGCTGGTCCGCATCTTTCTGCTCTCCCGCATCGACGTGCTGTGGTGGCAGGACGCACCGGCGTTCGTCACCGACGACCAGGTCAACGGCAGCGCCGAGCTTGTCGACCTGGAGTGGCTGCGCCGCCGCGACCTGCTGCGCTTCCGCTACCAGGAGCAGCCCGCCACCGTGCTCGGGCGCGCGGCGCGCGGGCTGCGCCGCCGACTGCGGCCGGACGCGACCCCGCGCACCGCGGGACTGCTGTTCCGTCGCGCCCGGCGGGAGGTGGTGGCGCTGCTCAACGACCTCGGGCGGGAGTTCGCCGCCACCGCGCCGCCGGCCACGCCGCCGCTGTGGGTGACAAGCCTCGTCCGCAGCACGGAACACCAGTACCGCCTGCGGCGTCTGGGCTACGCGGCGATGCTGCCCAGCGGGCACTGCCTCGGCTACTCCGTCGACGTCGAGCTGGCCTGGTTCGAACGGTTCGGCGCGCGGGAGGCCCTCGCCGAGCTGCTGCTGGCCCGGCAGGAGGCCGGTGAGCTGAACGTGATCGACGAGGGACAGGCCTGGCACCTGTGCCTCGCACCCACCGCCCGGCGTCGTCTGCGCCGGGCGTACGAGGCCGAGTTGGGGGTCTGAGCCGGTGTGCGGCATCGCGTTGAGTATCGGCCCCGAGGCCGACCCGGCCACCTTCCGGAGGATGCTCGCCGCCCTCGCCCCCCGAGGTGAGGTCACCGAGACGCGCTCCGAGAACGGACTGCTCGCCGGCACCCGCCGGCTGCGGATCGTGGACCCGGACCGGGCCGTGCAGCCGTGGACCTCCACCGACGAGCGCTGGCTGCTCTGCTTCAACGGCGAGATCTTCAACTACCGGGAGTTGCGCGCCCAGCTCACCCGCCTCGGGCAGGTGTTCCGCACCCACAGCGACACCGAGGTGCTGCTCGCCGCGTTCCAGCAGTGGGGCGAGGCGGCGGTGACCCGACTGCGCGGCGAGTACGCGTTCGCCGTCGTCGAGCGGGCCACCGGCCGGGCGTACCTGGCTCGCGACCCGCTCGGGGTCAAGCCCCTGTACTGGTCGCGGCGGCCCGGTTGCCTCTACCTCGCCTCCGAGGTCAAGGCGCTCGTCGGGCACCACGCCCCGATCGCCGAGGTGCCGCCCGGGCACCACGGCTGGGCCGATCCGGACGGTTACGTGCGGCTGCGCCCGTACGTCGACCTGCTCACCATCGGCGAGGGACTGCCGGTCATCGACGACCCGGACGAGGCCACCCTGCTCGTGCGCGCCGCGCTGTCCGACGCCATCCGGATGCGTGTCGACACCGACCTCACCGTCGGTGTGGTGCTCTCCGGCGGGCTGGACAGCTCGTTGACCCTGCGGCAGGTGCGCGACATCCACCCGGACTGCGTGGCGGTGACTGTCGGCGTGCCGGACAGCCCCGACGTCGCGTACGCCAGACGGCTCGCCGCCGACCTCGACGTGCCGCACGTAGTGGTTGAGCTGCGCCCGCGCGACATCCGGCTCGCCGACGTGCGCGAGGCCATCCGCATCTCCGAGCTGACCGAGTACGGCGACATCATCAACGCTGTCGTCTCGGTGCCGATCTTCCGACGACTGCGGGATCTGGGCGTGAAGGTGGTGCTCACCGGCGACGGCTCCGACGAACTGTTCGGCGGCTACCCGATGTACCACCAGGTCGGCGCGCTCGCGTCCCGCCGACTGTTCCTGCACCGCATCCGCAACCTGTGCCGTACCGAGTTGCAGCGGGTCGACCGGGTCGCCATGGGCCACGGTGTGGAGGCCCGGGTGCCGTTCCTCGATCTCAGCGTCGTGGAATTGGCGATGCGGCTGCCCCTGGAGCTGAAGCTGCGCGACGGTCAGGAGAAGTGGATCGTGCGCCGGGCGTTCGCCGACGTGCTGCCCGACTACGTGCTGCGGCGGCCGAAGAACCCGATGTCGTACTCGTCCGGGCTGCACGAGCGGGTCCGCCTCTACAAGCCGCTGTTCGCCCGGATGCACCGCGCGTTCGGCTACGACCTGCTGGAGCCGGTCCGCCGGGACTTCGACACGGTGCTGAGCCGGTGCGGCAACGACCTGGACCGGGCCATCGCCGACGGGATGAACCGGCCCGACTACACAGTCCTGGAGCACGCCCGCGACCTGGTCGGGGCGGCGAAGTGGAACGCCGCACCGATGGTCCGCCGGCTGGTCGGCCCCCGCCCGGCCCGCCGCTGACAGCACGCCGGGGCCACGCTTGACTCTGACACGATGTCAGGGGCGAGTGTGGGAGGACCATGTTCACCATCGGAGACTTCGCCAGACTCGGCCGGGTGTCGGTGCGGATGCTGCGCCACTACGACAGCATCGGCCTGCTGCGCGCGGCAAGCGTCGACCCGCACACCGGATACCGATTCTACCGCGCGGACCAGCTGCGGCGGCTCAACCGGGTGATCGCCCTCAAGGACCTGGGCCTCACCCTCGAGCAGGTACGCACGATCGTCGACGACGCCGTCGACGTGGCCGAACTGCGCGGCATGTTGCGGCTGCGCCGCAGCCAGCTTGCCGAACAGCTGGCCGCCGACACCGCACGTTTGACGGCCGTCGAGGCGAGGCTCCGGATGATCGAATCGGAGGGTCGGATGACCACCCAGGACGTCGTACTCAAGGAGATCGCGCCGGTCCGCCTCGCGGAGCTGACCGCCGTCGCACCGAGCTACCAGGCCGAGGACATCGGCCCGGTGATCCAGCCGCTCTACCCCGAACTGTTCCGCAGGCTGTCCGACGCCGGGGTCAACCCGGCCGGGCACACCATCGCCTGGTACGAGCCCGCCGACCCGGAAGGAGACGCCGTCGTCGTCCACGCCGGGGTCATGGTCGACGCCGAGCCGTCCGCGGCCGTCGACGTCACGATGTGTGAGCTGCCCGGGCTGCGCAGCGCGGCGACCATCATCCACCACGGCGCGATGGACGACGTCGAGTCGAGCATGCAGACGCTCGCCCGGTGGATCGAGGAGAACGGCTACCGCACCGACGGCTTCGCCCGGGAGCTCTACCTGGAGTACTGCCCGGACACCCCGGAGAAGGGCATCACCGAACTTCAGCTCGCCGTCTACCGTGACTGACGGGACACCGGCTGATCTCTTCCCACGTGGTGCGGGGCGCCCGGGCGGGCGCCTCAGCTCAGCTCACCAGCAGCGCGCCGACCGCGGCGAACGTGCCGGTGACGGCCAGCAGCGCGCTGGTCAGCACGAACCGGCGCATCGGCACTGTCACCCCGGCCGCCCGGCACCGCTCGAACCAGAGCAGTGTGGCAAGCGACGCCCAGGGTGCCGCCAGCGGCCCGATGTTGGTGCCGATCAGCAGGGCCAGCAGGCGGGTCTCGTCGCCTGCCGGAAGCACCGACTCGCCGGCCAGGTACGCCGGCAGGTTGTTGACCGCGTTGGCCAGCAGCGCCCCGGTGCCTCCGGCACGCAGCGCCCCGGCCGCTCCGCCGTCGGTGCCGAGCAGCCGGGCGACAAGGTCGTCCAGCCCGTAGCGGCCGAGGGTCTGCACCACCAGGAACAGGCCGGTGACGAGCAGCAGCAGGCGTACGGGCACCAGGGCGGGACGAAGCGTGGCGGGGGAGCGGACGAGGAATCCGACAAGCACGAGCGCGAGCGCGACTGTGGAGGCGACGCCGATCTCCACGCCGGCGAGGATGCCGGCCACGAACAGCAGGCAGCCCGCGAGGGCGGTGCGGTACAGCACCGGGTCGGCGGGTACGTGCCGCTCGGGCGGATCGAAGCGCCCGCCCGCTGGCCGTTCCCGCCGCCACCAGGCGTACCAGAGCAGCGTCATGGTGACCGCCACGGCGGCGGCCTGCGGTAGCGCCATCCGCGCCGCGTACGCCAGCGGGGGTAGCCCCACCCGGTCGGCGGCCAGCATGTTTGTCAGGTTGGACACCGGCAGCAGCAGGCTGGCGGTGTTGGCCAGCCAGACCGTGGTGACCGCGAGCGGGCCGGCCGGGACGCGCAGGCTGCGGGCCAGCGGGAGCAACACCGGGGTGAGCAGCACGGCCGTGGTGTCCAGGTTGAGCACGATTGTGGTCAGCGCGGCCAGGCCGCCGCAGAGCAGGAACAGCGCCGCCCAGCTGCCCCGGGCGGCGCCGGCCAGCCGGCTGGCCAGCACGTCGAAGACCCCGGCCACGGCGGTCAACTCGGCGAGCACGATCACGGTGCCGAGGAACAGCAGCAGCGGCAGAATCCGGTGCAGGGTGTCGGCGGTCTCGGCGCGGGGCAGCAACCCGCCGAGTGCGCAGGCCGCGCCCGCCACGGCCAGGACGACCGCAACCAGGTCGAGAGGATGGGGACGCCAGCGCCGGGTCGGCTCGGGTGGGGAGGGCGGTGCGTCGGCGACGGCGACAGGCTTCACGGCTGATCACGCTCGCATCACCCCCGGCGCGCCGCCCGGGCTGGCCCCCTCGTGGTGACCAGTCCCACCAGCGCGGGTGCCGCAGACCCGGCGAGCTGACCCCCGTACCCCTGGAACGTGGCCGGGCCCGGCCCCCGGAATTCGGGGACCGGGCCCAGCGTCGTGCGCGGTGCCTACCAGCCCAGGTAGCTGGGCTGGGTCTGCACGTTGAGCTCCTTGTACTTGACCAGCTTGGCCGTCCAGGTGCGCCAGTCGTTCAGCTCCAGGACGTCCAGGCCCTTCACCATGTCGTTGGAGTAGATGTATCCGTTGTAGTAGTACGCGGACCAGGTGCCACCGCCGACGAGCGTGTCGGCCGAGAGCGGGCCCCGCTCCCAGAACGCGATCTCCTTCGGCTTGGCCGAGTCGGTGAAGTCCCAGACCGAGATGCCGCCCTGGTACCACGCCTGGACCATGATGTCCCGCCCGAGCACCGGGATCAGCGAGCCGTTGTGCGCCACGCAGTTCTCGGTGTCGGCGTTGTTGCGGGGGATCTTGTAGTAGCTGCGGAACTTCATCTTCCGGGCGTCACCGCGACCGGTGATGTCGTAGATGGCGTCCGCGCCCCGGTTGGGGCCGATGGCCTCGTTGCAGGTCGCCGCGCCGCCGCCGCCCAGCTCGTCGGTGAAGATCACCTTGGTGCCGGAGTTGTTGAACGTGGCCGAGTGCCAGAACGCGAAGTTGGTCGTGTCCTGCACTCGGTTGATCACCCGGGGGGCCTCCCGGTTGCGGATGTCCAGCAGGATGCCGTCACCCATGCAGGCGCCGGCGGCCAGGTCCTTCTCCGGGTAGGCGGTGATGTCGTGGCAGCCGGTGGTCGCCGAGCCGTTCTCGCTGCCCGGGAAACCGCCGTCCGGGAAGAGGTTCGGCGTCGAGATGACCGCCGCGTCGGTGGGCTTCTTCAGCGGCACCTTGACGATGGAGATGGAGTCGTGCGGCGGCTGGCAGTCAGGGAACTCGGCCCGCGGGCTGTACGACGAGACGTACAGGTAGATGGCCTTGCGGTCCTTGCCCGGCACCAGCGTGTGGGTGTGCGATCCGCAGGCCGTCTCGACGGACTTGATGTAGCGCGGGTTGGCCTTGTTCTTGATGTCGAAGATCTTGATGCCCTCCCACGACTCCTTGATGTTCGCTCCCTGCGCGGTGCTGTTGCAGGAGTCGTCGCTGCGGGACGAGTCGGTGGAGAGGAAGAGCAGGTCACCATGGACGGAGATGTCGTTCTGCGACCCCGGGCAGAGCACCCGCGCCGTGACCTTCGGCGCGCTGGGCCGCGAGATGTCGTAGATGACGAAGCCGTTGTAGTTGCCGGCGAAGGCGTACTTGCCCTGGAAGGCGATGTCGCTGTTTGTCGCGTCCAGGGGTGCGACCTTGGGGACGTTGGCGATCTGGCGGAGGTTGGGGCTGCTCCTGATCTCGTCGACGCCGGGGATCGTGTTGGTGGCGGCGGCCGCCGGGGCTGCCTGCGACACGACCTGCGCGCTGCTTGCCGGTGCGGTGAGGACGCTGGCGACGAGGAGGCCGGTGGCGGCGAGTGCCACGATCCGGATTTGTCGTAACCGTGGCTTGTGGAGTCTGATCATCGGCGAGGCCCTTCGCAAGGGGGAGACGATGGGTGGCACATTACCGCCGGACGAAGAGTGTCGATGTGACCCGGGTCACATCCCGTCCTCTTCGTCAATGGATAACATCGCCAGGACCTCGACCCCCAGGGAGTGGCCATGACCAGTCGGCGCGCACGGATCCTCGCGATCGTCACACTGGTGCTCCTGTTGCCGCTCGTGGCGTTCATCGTGGTCCGCGCGGGGGACGACTCCGGCACGCGCGCCGCGCAGCCGGTCTCCGCGCCCACCACTGCCGCGCCGACGGTCAGTCCCGTCCCCACCGACCTGACGGTTATCGCACCCGGCCGCCCGGGAGAGCCGGCGGCCACCCGGCCGGCCCACGAGGTCCGCGACGCCAGCCCCGCCCCGCACAACTCGTTGGACGTCTGGTTCGTCCGGATGATGCTCCCGCACCACGCGCAGGCCCTGGAGATGGCGGAGTTGGCGCCGGAGCGGGCCGCCAACCCGGCCATCCGGGCCCTCGCCGACCGGATCCGGGCCAGCCAGGGCCCGGAGATGGGCATGCTGCGCGGCTGGCTGCAGACCCGTGGCCTCGCGGCTGATGCCCCTGGCCACGACCACGGCACGATGCGCGGAATGCAGTCACCGGAGGCGATCAAGCAACTGGCCGCCGCCCGCGGCGCCGATTTCGACACACTCTTCGTCCGGATGATGACCGACCACCACGAGGGTGCCATCCAGATGGCCACCGACCTGCTGAAGGTCGGCTCCGACCTGACGCTCAACGAGTTCGCCAACTCGGTCGCCACCGAGCAGGCCGTCGAGATCCACCGCATGCGCCAGGCCCTCGCCGGCTGAGCGAGAAGGCCCGACCACCCTGCCGCGTACGCTGGGTGACCGTGAGTCGCACGATGTTCGGTCGCCCGCTGCGCGGCGTCGCCTTCGACGTGGCCGTCTCGGCCGCCGTGGTGCTCTTCGGGGTTGCCGCGGTGGCCAATCAGCCGGGCGGCTGGGCCGCGGCCGGCGTCGGCGTGGCGATGGCGGTGGCGCTGCTGTGGCGCCGCACCCATCCGAGCGCGGTGGCCGTGGTGGTGGCGGCGCTCGCACTGGTCCAGGTGATTGCCGGGTGGGGCCCGCTCGCCTTCGACATCGCCGTCCTCATCGCGCTCTACAGCGTGGTGAAGTACGGCAGACGCCTGCGCGACGGCATCCTGGCCGGCGCGGTTGCCGCCGTGGGTGTGCTGCTCGCCGCGGCGCAGACCCCCAGCGGCATCAGCTGGTGGGGTGTCGGGCTGTGGTACGCGCTCGTCACCGGAGCGGTGTGGCTCGTCGCGCTCAACGTACGGACCCGCCGGCTGTACGTGCTCAGCCTGGAAGAACGCGCCACCACCCTCGAACGCGAGCGGGAGGCCGAGTCCCGGGCGGCGGTCGCCGAGGAGCGCACCCGGATCGCCCGCGAGCTGCACGACGTGGTGGCGCACAGCATGGCGGTGATGATCGTCCAGGCCGACGGGGCGCGGTTCATGCTCGACCGCGACCCCGAGCAGGCCCGCACCGCCGTGAAGGTGGTCGCGTCATCGACATGGTCGACGCCGACTTCGCGGCCCTCTTTCCCGACGAGCGGGGCTTCCTGGCCGAGATCGACCCCGCCGAGGGGGTGAGCGCCGAACGCGCCACCGAGGCGATCGAGGCGGTGCTGGCCAGCTACCCGACCGCCAACCTGCTCGACCAGGGCGCGTACAAGAAGATGCTCACCGGCACTGTCGACATGCTGCTGGCGTTCATCACCGCACTGCTCGGCCTCGCCGTGGTCATCGCCCTGGTGGGCGTCGCGAACACGCTGAGCCTGTCGGTGGTGGAGCGCACCCGGGAGAACGGGGTGCTGCGGGCGGTCGGGCTGAACCGCAACCGGATGCGCGCCATGCTCGCCGTGGAGGCGGTGCTGATGGCGCTGGTCGGCGCGGTGCTCGGCGTCGGGCTGGGCACCGCGGTCAGCGCGGCGGCGATGGCCGTGCTGGCCCGCCTCGGCGGTGAATTCCACGTGGTGCTGCCGCTGCGCCAGCTCGGGGTGATCCTCGGTGTCGCGGTGGTGGCCGCGCTGCTCGCATCGGTGCTGCCGGCCCGCCGGGCGCTGTCCCGGCCCGTCGTGGAGGCGCTGGCCGAGTAACGCCCCCTGGGCGGCTCGCCGCGCCGGACGGCTCGGCGGTCCGCCGGGCCGTGGGGTTCGACATCCGCCGGCCGGCCCCGCCGTATTCCCCGCGGCGGGACCGGCCAGCGGTGCCGGGTCTAGAGGCGCTCGACCATCGGGCCGACGCACCGGTTGCGGGTGTCGAAGACGTAGCGGGCGTGCTCGACCACCAGGTCGTAGTCGAAGGTGTCGTGGTCGGTGACCACCACCACCGCGTCCGCAGCCGTTATCTCCCGCTCGGTCAACCCGACGACAGTCACCCCGGCCGGGATCTGGTGCGCCTCGGCGTACGGTTCGACGGCGTGGACGTCGGCGCCGAGCCCCTGCAGGCGGCGGGCCACGTCCACGGCGGGGGAGTCCCGCATGTCCCCGGTGTTCTTCTTGTACGACAGGCCGAGCAGCAACAGCCGCGCGCCGCTCACCGCCCGGCCGTCCCGGTTCAGGCCCGCCATGATCCGTTGCGTGACGTGCTCGGGCATCTCGTGGTTGACGTCGTTTGCCAGCTCGATGAACCGGAACTGCCGGCCGAGGCGGCGCTTGACCTGCCACGACAGGTAGCACGGGTCGATCGGCAGGCAGTGCCCACCGACGCCGGGGCCGGGGCGGAACGGCATGAAGCCGAACGGCTTGGTCTCGGCGGCCTCGATCGCCTGCCACACGTCGATGTCCAGGTGGTGCGAGAGCATCGTCAGCTCGTTGATCAGCGCGATGTTGACCTGGCGGAAGGTGTTCTCGATCAGCTTGGTCAACTCGGCGACCTTTGTGGAGTCCACCGGCACCGTGCGCTCCACCAGACGCTTGTAGAACCCGTCCACCCGGGCCAGCGACGCCGAGTCCACACCGGAGACCACCTTCGGGGTGTTCTCCAGACGCCAGGTCGGGTTGCCCGGGTCGATCCGCTCCGGGCTGTAGCCGAGGTGGAAGTCGCCGGGGCTGGTCAGCCCGCTTGCCGACTCCAGCAGCGGGCGCAGCAACTCCTCGGTGGTGCCCGGGTAGGTGGTCGACTCCAGGATGACGGTGCAGCCCGGCCGCACGTACGGGCCGATGCCGACGCCGGCCTGCTCGACGAAGCTCAGGTCGGGGGTGCCGTCGCGCAGCGGCGTCGGCACGGTGATGACGCAGATGTCGAAGCCCTCGGCGTCGGTGTACTCGATGCTGGGGCGGTATCGGCCGCTGCCCAACGCCCGGCCCAGCCGATCGGTGGGGATGTCCTCGACGAACGACTCGCCGGACGCGAGCCGCTTCACGCGGTCGGCGTCCACGTCGAGGCCGATCACGTCGAGCCCGGCCTCGACGGCGCGCATCGCCAACGGCAGTCCGACATACCCCTGGCCGATCACGACAAGCTTCTCAGCGCTCACGCAGGCTCCCGCAGCAGACAGTGGAAATGACCTGCGAAGAGCCTAGAGAGGATTTCGGCGCCGTAAGTCCGTTTTGGGGATACTGGTGCCTGTGGGGCTCAGGGGCCCACCGGAGGGTTTGCCGATGTTGGTGCCTCCGTGACGGGTGGCGACGGGTTGGTCGGGGGGGTTGGCGACGCGCTGGTGGCCGTCGGGGTTGGCGCCGTGCTGGTGTCCGGCGTCGGCGCCGAGCTGGTCGCCGGCTCGCTGGGCTGCGCGCTCGGCGTGGCGGTGACCGGGGCCGACGGGGTGCGGTTCGGGACGGACGGCCGGTTCGGGCGGCCCGTGCCCTCGGTGATCTCCTCGTTGGCCGCCGGCACCTCCATCTGCTGGGTCGGCGCCTGCGTCGGCGGGGTGGTCGGCAGGTTGACCGCCGGCGAGTCGCCGACGTTGCCCGCCGCGCCCAACGCCGCCCCGAGGCCCACCAGCGCGACAAGCACCGCCCCGGCCGCACCGACCAACGGACCCCGACGACGGCGACGCCCAATCTCTGCCGCGGTCGCCACCGCCGCGCCCATCGGCGCGTCGGTGCGGGCGCCCGGCCCGGCCTCGCGCAGCGGGACCGCCGCCGCCATCGCCGTCGGCGGCTCGCCACCGGTCACCGCGGTGCGGGCGGCCTCGGCCATCGCCGAGCCACTGGTGAACCGGTCGGACGGATCCTTCGCCAGGGCCCGCGACACCAGCGCGCGGACCGCCTCCGGGATGTCGTGCGGCAACTCCGGCGGCTCGTCGTCCAGGTGGCGGACGGCGACCTGGAGAGGGTTGTCACCGGTGAACGGCGGGCCGCCGGTGAGGCAGCAGTAGGCGACCGCGCCGAGCGCGTAGATGTCGGTGGCGCCGCTGACCGGGCGCCCGGCGGCCTGCTCGGGTGCCATGTAGAGGGCGGTGCCCGGCACCGCGTTGGTGCTGGTGATGCTCGTCACGTTCGTGGAACGGGCGACGCCGAAATCGACCAGGACGACAGTGCCGTCTTCCTGGACCAGCAGGTTGCTGGGCTTGACGTCGCGGTGCACGATGCCGCCCCGGTGCGCCGCGCTCAGAGCGTGAGCCGCCTGGGCCACGATCGACATCGTCTCGGCCACGTCCAGTCGGCCGGCCGCCTCGATCCGCTTGGACAACGGCTCACCGTCGACGAACTCCATGACGAGGTAGTCCGCCCGACCGCCGGCGGGCAGGTCGTCCTCGCCGACGTCGTACACCTGCACGATGCCGGGGTGCCGCAGCGCCGCCATGATCCGCGCCTCGGCGCGGAACCGAGCGATGAAATCCGGGTCGGAGACCAGCGCCGGCAGCAGGACCTTGACCGCGACCTGCCGGCCGAGGACCAGGTCGGTGGCACGCCAGACGTCACCCATGCCGCCAGTGGCGACACGGACGTCCAGGCGGTACCGCCCGCTGAGCACAACCTCCGGTGACAACACAGCATTACCGTACCCAGAGTGGCGCGCGACGGCGCGCCGTGGCTGACCGGCCAGACGGCCGTAGTCGGCACCCCATCCGGCCTGACCTGTGCGGACGGGCCCTCTGTGTAACGCGATGACGACACCGCGTGACGAAAGCTGTCACGGCTGCGCGTACCCCACGCGCAATCACCACCGACCGCCGTCACCAGCGCGCGAAGCGTTCGCCGCTGGTCGCCCGTTACGCCGGCACACCGCCCTGCCGGCTTGAGAATTGTCACTCATCCGTGACACAGTGCCGACTTGTCACCCCGGTGGTCGGCTCCTACCGTTAGCCCGGCTCGGGCCGCCCCGGCGGGCAGCGCGTCGAGTGCTGACCACCATGTCGCTGGCCCTGACACTCTGCCCGGCCGACCCGAAGGCGGGCGGGATCGGATTCGGCGGGAGGGCGGTGCGGGTGCGGGAGTTGGTCGGGCCGCCGGTTCGCGCCCTACGGAGGGCACGGCAGATCGGTCCCGGACGACCCGTGAGCCGCGGATGACCGTCGAGTTGTCCCAAACCGTCGCCGCCGCTCAGGCCGGGGACGAGGACGCTTTCCGCTTCCTCTACCGCAGCCTCCAGCCGGGCCTCCTGCGCTACCTGACCGCCCTGGTCGGTCCGGATGCCGAGGACGTCGCCTCGGAGACCTGGTTGCAGATCTCCCGCGATCTGCCCAGCTTCACCGGCGGCGAGTTCCGTGCCTGGACGGTCACCATCGCCCGCAACCGCGCGATGGACCACCTGCGTCGGCTGCGCCGCCGACCGTCGCTGCCGGTTCCGGTGCAGGCGCTCACCGAGCTGGCAGGCGACGCGGACACCGCCGAGCGGGCGGGCGAGACGATCGGCACCGAGGCCGCCCTGGCGCTGATCGCCACCCTGCCGCCCCGCGAGGCCGAAGCGGTCCTGTTGCGGGCCGTGATCGGGCTGGACGCCGAGTCCGCCGGTCGGGTGCTGGGTCGCCGCGCCGGCGCCGTCCGGACCGCCGCCCACCGTGGCCTGCGACGGCTCGCCGCAGTGCTGGACCGCCAGGCGGCCGTGCCGTCGCCGGGTCCCGAAGCCCAGCCGGGCGCAGACGTCCTGCCGGGCGCAGACGTCCCGCCGGTTGCTGACGCCCCGCCGTGTCCCGGCGACGACGCCACGTCCCCGTTGCCCGGCGCGGACGACACGCGCGTCATCCCGTTGCTCGACGCGATCCGGACGGTCGGCGCCGAGGGTGTCGCACCACGGGCCGGTCGCTCCCGCCAGGCGTCGCGGGCCGAGCAGGCGGACGGCTGACATGAGGGGATTCCGGGTGAACCCGTACCGGCCGGACCGGCGTGCCGGCCGCGCCGAGACCGAACGGCGGCTCGACGCGGCCCGCGCCGAAGCGACAGCCGACCCGGGCAGGGCTGGCGACCTTGCCATGCCCGCCCACCCTCGCGTAGCCGTCGACCCGCCGGCAGCCGTCGACTCGGAGGCCGTGTCGGGGCTACCCGGCGCGTCCGCGACCGACCCGGTGGCCCGACTGCTCGCCGCCGCCGCCGCACCGGCCCAACCCGGGGAGTTGGCCGGCGAGAAGGCGGCACTTGCCGCCTTCCGGGCCGCCCGGGCCTTGGCCGCCGCGCCTGCCGTTGCCCGCCGACCGCGTCGCCGCCGACTGACCACCGGCGCGCTGGCCTGGATCGGCGCGCTGGCGGTCACCGCCACGGCAGGCGCCGCGTTCGCCGCCGGCGGCCTGAACCTGGCGCCGGATCCGGAGCCGCCGACACCCACAAGCGCGCCGCGCACCCCCGGTGGCACCGAGGCGACCTCGCCCGCCGCGCCGAGCCGGTCGGCACCGTCGACCACGCCGTCCGGCACGCCGTCGGCCCCCGCCACACCGCCGGCCGGGGCGGCACCGAACGGCCAGTTGCACGGGCTGTGTCGCGCCTGGCAGGCCAAGAAGCCCGCGCAGCGGGACAGGGCCCTGCGGACGCCGGCCTTCCAACGGCTGGTGCAGGCCGCCGGCGGGGCAGGTGAGATCGAGGCGTACTGCCAGCGGCTTGTGCCCGACGCGAAGCCCGGCGCGGCGACGCCAGCGCCCTCGGCGGAGCCGTCCAAGGAGCCGTCCAAGCCGAACCCGCCTGGATCGGCGAAGGTCACGCCGTCGCAGCCGGCGGGGCGGCCCGCCCCGCGCTGAGCGGTGCGCGGTGCCGTTCGTTCCGCCCTGCGGGGGGAAATTCGTCTGTTAGACAGGGGTTGGTGGCGCCGTCGACGCCCCGACGGTGTCGGAGGGTGGGTTTACGGTGGCACATTGTCTCGGACGTGGCGCACGGAGAGGAGGCACCACTGGTGGTGACATCGCCCGAGCTGGATCGCAGCGCGATTCTGCGTGAGTCCGCTGCCGCAGGCCGGCACCTCGCCCGGATCTGCTTCAAGACCGGTCCACCAACACACACGGGTGTCGAACTGGAATGGACCGTGCACGACGCCGACGATCCCGCTCGGCCCGTCGACCTGGGGCGCCTGCGGGCGGCGCTGGGCCGACACAGCCCCGTCACGCTGGACGCCACGAGCCCCGCCGAGCCGCTGCGACACGGCGGCACGGTGACCCTGGAGCCGGGCGGGCAGCTGGAGATCTCCACCCCGCCGCGTTCCTCGACCGCCGCGCTGATCCAGGCCACCGAGGCCGACATCGCTCAGGTCACCGGCCTGTTGGCAGCCGCCGGTCTGATTCTCGGTCGCAGCGGCATCGACCCACACCGTAGGCCTCGCCCGGTGCTGGAAACTCCCCGCTACCGCGCCATGCGCGGCGCCTTCGACAGGCGTGGTCCGGCCGGCCGGACGATGATGTACAGCACCGCCGGCCTACAGGTCTGTCTCGACGCGGGGGAGCCCGACCAGGTGGCGGCGCGCTGGGCGGCGGCCCACGCGGTGGGGCCGCCGCTGCTCGCGGCGTTCGCCTCGGCCGACCGGCACGCGGGGCGGCGCACCGGTTGGGCCTCCGCCCGGATGGCCGCCTGGTTGGCCATCGACCCGGCCCGCACCCGCCCGGTCTGGGCGCCGGGCTGCGCCGACGAGGACCCGTCGGCCACCTGGATCCGGTACGTCCTCGCGGCTCCGCTGCTCTGCCTCCGTCGCCAGAGCTCCGACTGGGCTCCGCCGCCCGGCGTGACGTTCGCCGACTGGCTCGACGGGGCGCTGCCCGACCCGCCGACCACCGACGACCTCGACTATCACGTCAGCACACTCTTTCCGCCGGTGCGCCCGCGCGGCTACCTGGAGTTGCGGTATCTGGACGCCCAACCCGGCCGGGACTGGCGCCTTCCGCTGGCGGTGCTGAGCGCGCTGTTCGCCGACCCCGGCACGGTGGGGGCGGCCTACCTGATCGGCGCTCCGGTGGCGCACCGATGGTCGACGGCGGCCCGGCGCGGCCTGGCCGACCCCGAGTTGGCCGCCACCGCTGCGGCGCTGCTCGACCTGGCCCTGACCGCACTGCCCCGGCTGGAGCTGCCGGCCGGAATCCACGACGAGATCGATCGAGGCATACGGCGGCGGTTGGCCGCCACAAAGAGGGGAGACCGGTGACCGCGAGGAGTGAGCCGGGGTTGCGAGCCCTGCAGTCGGGAACGAGGGATGTAGCGGTGACCGCGAGCACGACTCCACGCGCCGACGGTGAGCAGTTGCGTGGCCGGATCGCGGCGGAGTTGGCTCGTGCCCGCTCGCGTACGGCCCTGTTGACCGAGGTGGTCGACGACGCCGACCTGATGCGTCAGCACTCGCCGCTGATGTCGCCGCTGGTCTGGGACCTGGCGCATGTCGGCAACCAGGAGGAGTTGTGGCTGGTCCGCGATGTCGGTGGCCGGGAGCCGGTCCGGTGCGACATCGACGAGTTGTACGACGCGTTCAAGCAACCTCGCCGTGATCGCCCGGCGCTGCCACTGCTGCCTCCCGCGGAGGCGCGTGCCTATCTGGGCACTGTTCGCGACAAGGTGCACGACCTGCTCGACGCGGTGAGCTTCACGGACCGGCCGCTTGTCGCCGACGGGTTCGCCTTCGGCATGATCGTCCAGCACGAGCAGCAGCACGACGAGACGATGCTCGCCACCCACCAGTTGCGTTCGGGGCCGGCGGTGCTGCACGCCCCACCGCCGCCCGAGCCGACCGCCCGCGTCGGTGGGGAGGTGCTGGTGCCGGCCGGTGAGTTCGTCATGGGCACCGACGCCGACCCGTGGGCGCTGGACAACGAGCGTCCGGCGCACCGCGTCGACCTGCCCGCGTACGCCATCGACGCGTCGCCGGTCACGAACGGCGATTATCAGGCCTTCATCGCGGACGGCGGCTACTCCGACCAGCGCTGGTGGAGTGCCGCCGGGTGGGCGCATCGGGTTCGGGAGCAGCTCGTCGCGCCGATGCACTGGCGTCGTGACGGCGACGGTTGGGCGTACCAGCGCTTCGGCCGGTGGGATCGGGTCCGCGCCGACGAGCCGGTGGTGCACGTGTGCTGGTACGAGGCGGAGGCGTACGCGACCTGGGCCGGTAAGCGTCTGCCGACGGAGGCGGAGTGGGAGAAGGCCGCACGGTGGGATCCGGCGACCGGGCGGTCTCGGCGCTACCCGTGGGGTGACGACGACCCGACCGAGGTGCACGCCAACCTCGACCAGCGCCATCTGCGGCCGGCGCCGGTGGGCGCGTACCCGGCTGGCGCCTCGCCGCTGGGCGTGCACCAGCTCATCGGCGACGTCTGGGAGTGGACGTCGAGCACGTTCACCGGTCATCCGGGTTTCACCGCGTTCCCGTACCGGGAGTATTCGGAGGTTTTCTTCGGCGACGACTACCGGGTGCTGCGTGGTGGCTCGTTCGGCACCGACAGGTCCGCCTGCCGGGGCACCTTCCGTAACTGGGACTATCCGATTCGCCGGCAGATCTTCAGCGGTTTCCGGTGTGCCCGCGACGCCGGCCCGGACGAGTCGGGCCGGTGAGTGGTCGCCGGGCGGGTGGGGCGCGCTGATGTGTCGTCACCTGGCCTATCTGGGCCCGCCGGTCTCGCTGGCCGAGCTGTTGTTCGACCCGGAGCACTCGCTGGTGCGGCAGTCGTGGGCGCCGCGCGACATGCGTGGCGGCGGCACGATCAACGCCGACGGGTTCGGCGTCGGCTGGTACCCGGGCGACGGTGATCCGGTGCGGTACAGGCGTGCCCAGCCGATCTGGAGTGACCCGACGATCGCGGAGCTGGCGGCGGTGACCCGCGCCGGTGCGGTGCTGGCCGCGGTCCGTTCGGCGACCGTCGGTATGGCGGTGCTCGACGGCGCCGCCGCGCCGTTCGCCGAGGGCCGGTGGCTGTTCAGCCACAACGGTGTGGTCCGGGGTTGGCCGGACGCCGTGGTGCCGCTCGCCGCCGGGCTGCCGGTGCGGGACCTGCTGACCCTGGACGCCGCCACTGACTCGGCGCTGCTGTGGGCGCTGGTCCGGCATCGGTTGCGCGCCGGTGACGACCCGGCGGAGGCGGTCGCGCAGACGGTGGCCGACGTGGCCGCGGCGGCTCCGGGGTCGCGGTTGAACCTGCTGCTCACCGATGGGCGGCGGGTGGTGGCGAGCGTGTCCGGGCACGCGCTGTCGGTGCGTGCGCAGCCGGGTGCGGTGCTGCTCGCCTCCGAGCCACACGACGACGACCCGGGGTGGCGGTCGGTGCCGCAGGGGCAGCTGGTCACCGCCACGGTGGACGAGGTGCGGGTACGCCCGCTGCCGACCCGGTGAGCCGGGCGGCCGGGCACGTGTTGACTGAGCAGAGAGGCAGGACCGATGACCGCTGAGCCGTTGGAGATCTACCTTGAGCAGCAGGATCTGGAGCATGGTCTGCGCGAGGACGTCCGGGCCGGGCTGACCGCCGAGCCGAAGTGGCTGCCGCCGAAGTGGTTCTACGACTCCCGGGGCAGCGAGTTGTTCGAGGAGATCACCAGGTTGCCCGAGTATTACCCGACCCGGGCCGAGCGGGTGGTGCTGGCCGAGCACGCCGACGACGTCGCGACTCTGACCGGCGCCAAGACCCTGATCGAGCTTGGTTCGGGCTCGTCGGAGAAGACCCGTCTGCTGTTGGACGCGTTCACCCGCCAGGGTGGGCTGGGCACGTTCGTCCCGCTCGACGTGTCGGTAAGCGCGCTGGCGGGATCGACCGCGCAGATCGCCGCCGACTATCCGAGCCTGCGGGTCCGGGGCATCGTCGGTGACTTCACCCGGCAGCTCGACCGGCTGCCCACGGGCGGCCGGCGGCTCGTGGTGTTTCTCGGCGGGACCATCGGCAATCTGCTGCCGGGCGAGCGGGCCGAGTTCCTTGCCGGGATGCGCGCGGCGTTGGAGGTCGGCGACTGGCTGCTGCTCGGCACCGACCTGGTGAAGGACCCGGCGGTGATCGTGCCCGCGTACGACGACGCGGCCGGGGTGACCGCCGAGTTCAACCGCAACGTCCTGCACGTGATCAACCGGGAGTTGGGCGCCGACTTCGACCCGGAGGCGTTCGCGCACGTCGCGCGCTGGGATCCGAGCCGCGAGTGGATCGAGATGCGGTTGCGGGCGACGCGGCCGATGCGGGTCCGGGTGCTGGACCTGACCGTGGAGTTCGCTGAGGGGGAGGAGTTGCGCACCGAGGTGTCGGCGAAGTTCCGCCCGGAGGGGATCGCCGCCGAGCTGGCCGTGGCGGGCTTCGCCGCTGCGGAGTTCTGGACCGACCCGCAGGGGCTGTTCGGGGTGACCCTTGCCCGTGCCCGCTGAGCCCGTTCACCCGTCTCGTCGTGGCCGTTGGTGATCGGCTAGGCTTGTCGCGCGAAGGGGAGTAGCCCCCAATGTCGTGGTCGACATACTGGTGCGTTTCGCATCCGGCCACGCGGCCTCGGTTTCCGAGGCGGGCGAGACCTTCGACTCAGGCTGTTGCAGCCGGGTCGAGGGCGCCCCTGTTCCTCCTCCCGGTGTGATCGGGAAGGATGTCATGGAGGGTTTCCTCGTCGCGCTCGTGGTGAGCTTCGGCGTCATCTTCGTCGCCGAGCTGGGGGACAAGTCCCAGCTGATGGCGCTTACCTTCGCCACGCGCTTCAAGACGATGCCCGTGCTGATCGGCATCACCATCGCCACGGCGGTGGTGCACCTGGCGTCGGTCGCCATCGGTTCGGGTCTGGGCGCTGTGCTCCCCACTGAGTGGATCTCCCTGGTGGCCGGTGTGGCGTTCCTCGGCTTCGGCGCGTGGACGCTGCGCGGTGACAAGCTCACCGAGGAGGAGAAGCGTAAGGCCGAGAAGACCAGCAAGAAGGCCATCGTGGCGGTGTCGGTGGCGTTCTTCCTGGCCGAGTTGGGCGACAAGACGATGCTCGCGACGATCACCCTGGCCACCCAGTACGGCTGGTTCGGCACCTGGCTGGGCTCCACGATCGGCATGGTGGCCGCGGACGCGCTGGCCATCCTCGTCGGCCGGATGCTCGGTCGCCGGCTGCCCGAGAAGACAATCAAGTACGGCGCGGCGGTGCTCTTCGCCATCTCGGGTCTCTGGCTGATCCTGGAGGCGGTGAACGACCTGACCTGAGCATCGACTATCCGCCCCGGCGGCGGGTAACGGCTCCGGGTGGAGCCGGCGGAGCTGCTACGCCAGGGCTACGAGGTGTTGGTCGCCGGGGTGGAGGTCGCCGGAGCCCTGGTGATCTTCGTGGGTGCGTTCTGGGCGGCGGTGCGGTTCGTGGTCGAAGGGCTGCGACACCGCACCGCCGCCGTCTTCACTCCGATCCGGCTCTCCCTGGGCCGGTTTCTGACCCTCGGCCTGGAGTTCCAACTGGCGGCGGACGTGCTGCGCACGGCGGTGTCGCCGTCGTTCACCCAGATCGGTCAGTTGGCGGCGATCGCCACGATCCGGACGGCGCTCAACTACTTCCTGGGTCGGGAGATCCGTCAGGAGCAGCGGCAGGTGGCCGACGGGCAGCGTGTGCAGTGATCGGCGTACGTGTCGACGTGGTGACCGCCGTCGCGCTGCTGGCCGGTGCGGGGGATGACCACCACATCGGCGTCCACGCGGCGGCGGTCAGCTCCGGCCCGGTTCCTGGAAGACGTCGGGCACGCCGTCGCCGTCGGCGTCCAGCTGTTCCCGCTCGGCCACCCTCCGGTACGCGGCGTTGCGCCGGACCAGCACGACGGCGGCCAGGACGGCGGAGATCACCGAACCGGCGAGCACTGCCGCCTTGACCCGGTCGTCGGCGGTGCTGCCGGCGCCGAAGGCCAGGTCGCCGATGAGCAGCGAGACGGTGAACCCGACGCCGGCCAGCAGCGCGATGCCGAGCAGGTCGGGCCAGGTGATGTCCTCGTCGAGTTCGGCGCGGGTGAACCGGGCCAGCAGGTAGGTCGAGCCGAAGATGCCGATGCTCTTGCCGAGCACGAGGCCGGCGACGATGGCGATCACCACGGGTTCGGTCAGCAGGGCGCCCAGGTCGGTGCCGCGCAGCGTCACGCCGGCGGCGAACAGGGCGAAGATCGGCACGGCGACGCCGGCCGAGACAGGCCTCCACAGGTGTTCCAGGCGCGCGGCGATCCCGCCGTGCCCGCCGTCGTCGCCTGCTGGGGCGCTGCCCGCGCGTCGGCGGGCCAGGACCGGCACGGTGAAGCCGAGCAGGACGCCGGCCACCGTGGCGTGCACCCCGGAGGCGTGGACCAGGGCCCAGGTGGCCAGCGCGAGGGGGATGAGCGCCCACCACCAGGTACGTCCGCGCTGCACCAGCCACGCGAAGAGCGCGATCGGCGCGAGCGCGGCGAGCAGTGGCAGCGGGTGGAAGTCTGCGGTGTAGAAGATGGCGATGATGGTGATCGCGAACAGGTCGTCGACCACGGCGAGGGTGAGCAGGAATGCGCGCAGGCCCTGGGGCAGGTGTGAGCTGACCACCGCGAGGACGGCCAGCGCGAACGCGATGTCGGTGGCGGTGGGAATCGCCCAGCCGCGTAGCCCGTCACCGCCCGCCGTCAGGATGACCGCCACGTAGATCAGCGCGGGCAGCGCCATTCCGCCGAGGGCCGCGACCACCGGCAGCGCCGCGCGTCGCGGGTCCCGCAGGTCACCGGCGACGAACTCGCGCTTGAGTTCCAGGCCGACCACGAAGAAGAAGATGGCCAGCAGGCCGTCGGCGGTCCAGGCGGCGAGTGTCAGGTCGAGGTGTAGGCGTTCGCCGCCGGGCCAGGGCACCCAGTTCGACAGCCGGGTGTACGACGCCGCCCACGGGGAGTTCGCCCAGACGAGCGCGAGTACGGCCCCGACCAGCAGCAGCGCGCCGCCGACGGTTTCGGTGCGGAGCACGTCGGCCAGGTGTCGGGCCTCGGGCCAGGACGATCGCGTCAGGATCCGGGGGCGCGGACGGTCGGACGGCCGCTCGGGCGGCGGAGTGCGGTCGGGCATCTGGCGGGTTCACCTCGGGGCATCGGGACAGCAGGGGACCAATCGCCGACCAGGCTTCCCGGCACACCGGGATCGAGCCTATCCGGGCTGGCGGGGGACGCCGAGCGCGGGGCATCTGCGTTGACCGGTGTCGATCCAAGGCTCGGGCGGTTTCCGGCGCTCGGCGCGATGCGTTCGGTTGCCGTCAGATCGGCTGTGGACTTTTCCGCGCTGTCACCGATGCCGAATGGCCGTCTGCCGGGTTGGTCATGCGAGCGCACCCAGCGCCGCCGAAAGTACGTAACTCCGGACATAAGGCGTATGAGCGGCTTTAATGGTTTCACGAGTTAACAAACGACCTTGGGGGTTTTCGTGAAGTTCTTTGGCGTAACCGGACCGGCACGGAGGCGCACCTGATGGACCTGCTCCGCCAATTGCGCCACGTGCGTCGGCACTGGTGGGTCGTACTGGTCACCCTCATGGTGGCCCTGGGCGTCTCGGCGTTCCTGACCGTACGGGCCCAGCCCCGGTACGTCGCCTCGGTGACCTTCTTCGTCACCACTCCCAACTCGGGCGTCACCGACGCCTACCAGGGTGGTCTCTTCCTGCAGCAGCGCGTCAAGTCGTACGCCGACCTGCTGACCAGTGACCGCCTGGCGCAGAGCGTGGTGGCCGAGACCCCCGTCGGGCTCACCGCGGACGAGGTGCAGCGTCGGGTGAGCACCTCCACCGAGACCGGCACGGTCCTGCTGCGCGCGTCGGTCACCGACACCGACCAGACCCGCGCGCTGCGGGTCACCGAGACCCTCGCCGCCAAGTTCGTCGACCTCGTGCAGAAGGTCGAGACGACGCCCGAGGGTAAGGCGCCGATCAAGATAGAGGTGGTCAGCGGCCCCCGGGTCAGCGCCAGCCCCGTGTCGCCGCAGCCGGTGCGCAACCTCGTCCTCGGTGGACTGCTCGGTCTGGTGCTCGGCGTCGGCTTGGCGATCCTGCGCGGCGTCGCCGACATCCGGTTGCGGGACGCCGCAGGTCTGCAACGCGCCACCGGCAGCCCGCTGCTCGGCGAGATCCCGTTCGAGAGCACCGCCCGCACCGCCCCGCTCATCGTCGGCGAGGCCGCCACCTCGGCTCGCGCCGAGGCGGTCCGCAAGCTGCGTACCAACCTGCGGTTCGTGGACGTGCACGAGCCGGCCCGGGTCATCGCCGTGACAAGCGCGTTGCAGGGGGAGGGTAAGACCACGCTCTCCTGCAACCTGGCGATCGCCCTAGCCGAGGCGGGCTGGCGGGTGCTGCTCGTCGACGCCGACCTGCGCCGCCCGAAGGTCGACGAGTACCTGGGCCTGGACGCCGGTGTCGGCCTCACCGACGTGCTTGTCGGTGACGTGCTTGTCGGTGACGTCGTGCAGCGCTGGGGCGACAAGTCGCTCCTCGTCCTGCCCAGCGGCTCCGCCCCGCCGAACCCGAGCGAACTGCTCGGCTCCAAGGCGATGGCGGACCTGCTGCTCGCCCTGCGCGAGTCGGCCGACATCGTGATCATCGACACCGCGCCGCTGCTCGCGGTGACCGACGGTGTCGTGGTGGCCGTCCAGGCCGACGGCGCGCTGCTTGTCAGCCAGCAGGGCCGGACCTCGCGGGCCCAGGTCGCCGCGGCGGCCCGCTCGCTGCACTCGGTGTCGGTGCGGCTGCTCGGCTGCGTGCTGAACATGGCCAAGGTGGCCAAGGCCGAGGCGTACCAGTACGAGGCCTACCGGGTGGTCGCGTCCACGGTCAAGCCGCCGTCGGTGCCGGCCGACCGGGCCACGTCCGCCCGGCACAGCGAGGACGCCGGAGTCAACGGCGTCAGCGACCGCACCCAGGAACTCACCCGGTTGCCCCGATGAGCGCGGCGAGGGGTCGTAGCGAACGTTCGATCTCCTCAGCGCAGCGTCGGAAGTCGGCGGCGGTACCGCCGATCGGGTCCCGCAGGTCGTCGGCGTCCGGGGCGGCCGGTTGCAGCCGCCCCCGGGCGTTGGCGGCGGCGACGATCGCGGCCCGCAGCGGGTCGCCGGGCGTCTCGGCGGGGGTCTCGGCCGCCGCCGCCAGCCGGCCGAACTGCCGCAGTGTGAACGTGCGGTGCAGCGCGCCGGGCGCCAGCGCCGTGCAGACGGAGCGCTGCCGGCGGGTCGCGGTCAGCACGAGCGTCGCGTCGGCCAGGTGCTCGGCGCGCAGCGTCCGACTGGCGAACACCGTCGGGTCGGCGCCGCACTCGGCGGCGATCTCCAGGGCGTACGGATGCATGGACATGCCGTCCATCGCGTCGGTGCCGGCGCTGGACACCAGCACCGGCCGGTCGGCCAGCAGCCGGCGGGCCAGGTACTCGGCCATCGGTGAGCGGCACAGGTTGGCGTGGCAGACGAACAGCACGTGGTCGGCCATCGGTAGCCCTCTCGTCGGTGCGGACACGGGCCGCCGCACCGCGGGGGCGGTGCGTCGACGCCGGTGGCCGCGCGGGGAGGGGTTGGTGGCATCGTACGCGGGCCGGATGCCCGCTCGGCGCGGTGCCGCGCCGACCGGCGTCGATCCGGGACCGACGGCGGTGGCACGGTGAGGATCGGCATCCTGTCCTACCACTTCCCGCCCGAGCCGGCCTTCATCCCGGGCAGCCTCGCCGAGGAGCTGGCCGCGCGGGGTCACGAGGTCCGGGTGCTCACCGGCTTTCCGGACTACCCGGGGGGTCACGTCTATCCGGGCTGGCGGCAGCGCTGGCACCACGAGACGCACAGTCAACGGCTGTCGGTCCGTCGGGTGCCGCGATACTCCGCCGGCGGCGGCTCGACGGGCGCGCGGATGGCCAGCTATCTCTCCTTCGCCGGCAGCGCCTCGCTGGCCGCGCGCCGGTTCCTGGGCGACGTGGACGTGCTCTACGTCTTCCAGTTGCCGGCCACCACGTTCGCCGCCGCCGCCGTGCTGCGACTGCTGCCGAAGGTGCCGGCGGTGCTGCACGTGCAGGACGTCTGGGCGCGCGACGGCGCCGACGAGGCGGGCGACCGCCGCTGGTCGCCGCGGATGGGCACCGCGATGACCCGGATCTACCGGGCCGCCGCGCGGGTCGCGGTGACCGCGCCCTCGATGCGGGATCTGGTGGTCAGCGCCGGCGCCGACCCGGCCCGGGTCCGACTGGTGCTGAACTGGACCGACGAGCGGATCTTCCACCCGGCGTCACCCGGCGCGGCGGCCCGCCAACTGGTCCGCCGCGACGACCGCTGCGTGGTCATGCACGCCGGCACCATCGGCGCCCGCCAGGGCCTGGAGACGGCGGTACGGGCCGCTGCGGCGTTGGACCGCACGATGGACCTCGTCCTTGTCGGTTCGGGCGCGGACGAGCGGCGGGTGCGGGGGCTCGCCGCCGAGCTGAGCGCGGAGAACGTCCGCTTCCTGGAGCGGCGGTCCCCGGTCGACATGCCCGAGTTGTACGCGGCCGCCGACTACCAACTGGTCATGCTGCGCGACCTGCCGGAGCTTCGCGGCATGGTGCCCGCCAAGCTGCAGGCCGCGCTCTCCTGCGCCGTGCCGGTGGTCGCCTCGGCCGGTGGCGACACCGCCGAGATTGTCGAACGTGCGCGAGCCGGGCTGTCCTGCCCGCCGGAGGACTGGGCGGCGCTGGCCGACCGGTTCTGGCTGGCCGCCACCATCCCGCCGCCGACGCGCGTCGACATGGGTCGCCGGGGCCGGGAGGCGTACCTGCGGGAGATGTCCCTGTCGGCCGGGGTGGATCGGATCGAGCACCTGCTGCACGAGGCGGCCGGCCGCGTTCCGCAGCCTGCGGAAGGGCCGCGAGAAACCTCGCGTAACAGACCGTAAATGCCAAAACGGTACGAGATCCCTCACGGCATGTTAAGAACGTCAGGGAATCAGACCGACTGTCCGATTCCACGAAACGGAGTGCGGTTGTGACGGAGAGCGAACGGCCAGGTCGACGGCGGAGCCGATCCCGGCGGCGCCGCCGCGCGCGCCTGCGCCGGGCTCTGCTCGCTGCGCTTGTGGTCGGCTCGCTGCTGCTGGTCAGCGGCGGGTGGGTCGGCTTCCGTGGCTGGCAGGCGCGTACCCACCTGCTCAACGCCGCCGGCCTCGCGCGGGAGTTGAGCGCGCAGGTGGTGGGCGGGGACACCGACCGCGGCCTGCGCACCCTGGCCGCCCTGCAGGAGCAGGCCGGCGCCGCTCGCGCCGCCACGGCCGACCCGAGCTGGCGCGTCGGACGCCGTACCCCGTTCGCCGGCGACGACCTCGACGCGGTCCGGCGGATCGCCGTCGCCATCGACGACCTGGCCCGGCAGGCGTTCCCCACCCTGCTGCGCGCCGACCTGGCCAGCCTGGTGCCCTCCGGAGGTCGGTTGGACCTGGCGAAGCTCACAGCGGTCTCCGCCGAGCTGTCCCAGGCGGACGACGCCGTGCAGAGCACACGCCGTGACCTGGCCGCCGTGCCCGCCGACCGCCTGGTCAGCCAGATCCGGCGGGCGTTGACCGACCTGCGGGGCGAGATCGACCGGCTGGCCAGCCTCACCGCCGCCGCCGACCAGGGAGCCCGCCTGCTGCCGCCGCTGCTCGGCGCGAACGGCGCGCGGAAATACCTGCTCGTGTCGCAGAACCTGGCCGAGTTGCGCGCCACCGGCGGCATGTTCGGGGCGTACGCCGTGATCGAGGCTGACAAGGGTTCGGTCCGGATGGGCCGGCAGGGCAGCAGCTCGTCACTCACCCGGTTCATCCCGCCGCTGAAGCTGTCCGCCGAGACCCGGGCCCTCTGGACCGACCTGCCCGGCATGTACCCGGCCGACGTCAACCTGACCCCGCACTTCCCGACCGCGGCGGGCCTGTACCGGGAGATGTTCCGTCGTAGAACCGGCATCACTGTCGACGGCGTGCTCGCCGTGGACCCGGTGGTGCTCTCGTATCTGCTCAAGGCGACAGGCCCGGTCACGGTACCCGGCGGTGTGCCACTGGCCAGCGAAAAGGTCGTGCAGACCCTGCTCAATGAGAGCTACCAGCGGCTGGACGTGAAGCAACAGGACGAGTTCTTCGCCGCGTCCGCCGCTGCGGTGTTTGACGCTTTCTTCACGAAGAATGTCAACCCACGGGTGTTGTTGTCCGCATTTGACCGTGCTATCACCGAACGCCGGATATTGTTCTGGAGTGCCCGACCGGAAGAACAGCGGATGTTCGGCGACAGCCGGATGGCCGGGACGCTCCCGGAACAGGACACCGTGCCAACGGTCGGCGTCTTCCTCAACGACGGCAGCGGCGCGAAGCTCGGCTACTACCTGCGGCCGACGGCGAACCTGACGGTCGGCGAATGCCGGTCCGACGGCCGCCGCGAGCTCCGGCTGCGGGTCACCCTGCGCTCCACGGCACCGAAGTCAGGACTCAGCAAGTCCGTCCTCGGCCTCGGCATGGCTGGTGATCCGTACACCGCTCGCACGTTGGTGTCGGTCTTCAGCCCGGCGGGGGGCGCAGTGCTCGACGCCCGGCTCGACGGCTCGGAGACCGCGCTCGGCAGCGGCACCGAACGACGCCGCCAGGTCGCCACGGCCAACCTCGAGGTCGGCCCCGGCGCCGAGCAGACGTTGGAGATGACGGTCCTGACCGCCAAAACCAGCGTCGGACAGGCCGAGCTGTGGCTGACCCCGACAGCCAACCCATGGACCACCCAAGTTCATTCCGCACCACGATGTGACCAGTAGGAGGGAACCAATCATGCGGCTATCCCGCATCATCATGGCGCTCACGGTCGGTCTGGCCGTGGTGGCCGTGCCGACCGCAGCGGGGGCGGCACAGCCGCAGCCGACGCCGTCCGCGACCACGGACCCGCCCCAGCCGCCGCCGTACACGCCGCAGCTCGCGTCGCTGACAGTCAACCGGCCGACGATCTACCTCGGCGAGACGGTAGTGCTCACCGGCACCGGCTTCGGTCCGAACGAGACCGTCGACATCACCGTGACCGTCACCCCGCTGGCGGCCCCGGCCCCCGGCCAGGCGCCCGCCCGCCGCAGCGACGGCAGCATCGTGGCCATGGCCCCGGTCGCCTACCAGGCGAGCGCCCCGCTCACCGTCACGGCGCGCACCAACGGCCAGGGCCGCTTCACCAAGAGCTACCGGCCGTCGGTGACAGGTCAGCTGACCTTCACCGCCACCGGTCGGGAGTCCGCCCGTACCGACACCGCCGACCTGCGGGTGCTGCACAAGAAGCAGCCGCTGCCCGTCACCGGTGACAGCATCGGTACGCCCATGAAGCTCGGCGGCGGCCTCGTCGGCGCTGGCGCGATCATGCTGCTGCTGACCCTGGCCTGGCGTCGCCGCCAGCGCTTCGGTGGAGCCGCGCACTGATCCGCACCCCCAACCGGGCAGTGCCCGGATCGCACCTCAGGCTGGCGCCCGTCGGAGTCTTCCGACGGGCGCCAGCCTGCATTCGCCTCCGCTGGCCGGTTGACGGGATGGTTGCGGTTGGTCGGGGGGTGGTTGCGGTTTGTTCGGGGCTGGGGCTGGGGCTGGGGCTGGGGCCCGGCGTGCCCGGCTCTGGGCGGTCAGGCGTGATGATCCCTGCGCCGAGTACGGGCGGACGCCGCACCGCTCGTGCGGCGACGGGCAGGTGCCACGGCACGCCTTCGGCGGGTGGTCCGGTTTGGGGTGTCTGGGGGTTTTCGGCCGCGTGCGGCGGCTCTGCCTGCGACGTGCGGCGTGCGGCGGCTCTGCCTGCGACGTGCCGCTTGCGGCGGCTCTGCCTGCGGCGTGGCGGCGGCTCTGCCTTCCGGCGTCGGGGCGGCGTCCCGTGGGTGCGCGGGCCTGGGCGGGGTTGATCGACTCGATATCGGCGATGTCGGGGTGTCCCGGTGCCGTGGATACCGCGATATCGGCGATGTCGAGTGGATCATCGTCTGAGCGGCTGGTCTGACGGGGCTGGGGGATGCCGGTGTAGGCGAGATGTCGTCTGTGGGTGGTTTCTGGGTGTGGCCGGTGGCATCCTGGGGCCGGAATCGTGGCGGCCCCGGACGGGTTACATACCCTGACGATCGCAGCACCACCGGCCGCCGGCCCGCCCCAGGGTGGGTTGTAATGCCAGTCCCGGCCCGGTCGTTACATCCCCACGACCGAGCGCACTAGCTCGGCGGGCCTCCGGAATGACACCGGCCCGCGGGTCGTTACATCCCCAGGATCGACCGCGCCGGCTCGACAGGCCCGCCCCGGAATGACCCCGGCCCTCTGGTGGTTACATCCTCCACGACGGCCGCACCGGCTCGATGTGCGGATGGGCC
>NZ_JBIAZG010000012.1:0-196651 GCF_042898885.1 Micromonospora sp. NPDC000316 | reverse complement strand
CCGCGGCCCCCGGGCCCCCCCCCCCCCCCCCAACCCCCCCCCCCCCCCCGCCCCCCCCGGCCCCCCCGGGGGGGGGGCGGGCGGGCGGCCCCCCCCCCCCCCCCGGGGCCGTGGTGGACAGGTGAGTTTGGGATGCTGTGGCGGTCTACGTGCCGACATCACCCGACTCGAAGGAGCACCGCGATGGCGAAGGTCATCTCCACACTGTTCATAGCGGCCGACGGGGTGGCCGAGATCGACCCCGACTGGCATTTCCCCTACTTCGACGAGAACATGGGTCGCGCCGTCGGCGAGGACTACGACACCTCCGACGTGCTGCTCATCGGCCGTGAGACATACGACAGCTTCGCGGGCGCCTGGCCCGACCGTGAGGCGGCGGGCGGGGAGGACGCCGGGTTCGCCAAGCAGCTCGGCGACGTCCGCAAGGTGGTCGTCTCCCGCCAGCCGCTGGAGTTCACCTGGCGCAACTCGGAGCTGATCCAGGGCGACCTGGTCGACGCGGTCGCCGCGCTCAAGGCCGACGCCGGCATCAAGGGCGTCCTCATCCCCGGCTCGATCTCCGTGGTGCAGCAACTGCTCGCCGCTGGGCTCGTCGACGAGTTGCGTCTGCTGGTGCACCCGGTGGCGGCGCGCAAGGGCCGCCGGCTCTTCGACGACGGCGACACGCCGTACCACCTGAAGGCCACCGCGACCGAGGTGTTCCCGACCGGCGTGATCCGTGTGATCTACACGCCGAGCGAGGCGCCCGTGACGGTCACCTACGACGAGGTCACCGACATGGTCCCCGCCGGCGAATAGCCCTCGGCGGCTAACGCCGTCGCCCTCGCCGCGCCGGGCCGCAGCGGAAAGTGCCGGCCGGAATGCGACCGCCGGCACTCCGGGGATGTGTGTGGTCGCCATCCCCGGAGGCCGCAGTCGTCAGGCGAGCGAGCAGGACGCGCCGTTGAGGGTGAACGAGGTGGGCCGTGCGGTGTTACCTGTGTGCGTGGCCTGGAAGCCGATGGTGATCGATCCGTTGGCGGGGATTGTGGCGTTGTAGTTGAGGTTTCTGGCCGTCACCTGCCCCGAGGTGGGGGAGTAGGAGGCGTTCCAGCCGGAAGTGATGGTCTGCCCGCTCGGCAGAGCGAAGGCCAGGGACCAGCCGTTGATGGCGCTGCTGCCGCTGTTGGTGATGGTGATGTTCTCCGTCAGCCCGTTGTTCCAGGCGTTGACTGCCACTGTCACACCGCAGCCGCTGGCCGGCGGCGGGGTTGTCGGCGGCGGGGTGGTCGGGGGCGGCGTCGTCGGCGGCGGGGTGGTCGGCGGCGGGGTGGTCGGCGGCGGGGTGGTCGGCGGCGGGGTGGTCGGGGGCGGCGGGGTCGTCGGGTTGGTCAGGCCGAAGAACGCGACGGCGGCAGCGGCCATGCCGGCGCTGGGCAGGCTGTGCCCGGCGCCCTGGACGCTGTACGCCTCGACCTGGACGGTGCCGCTGGTGTCGGCGTACCTGCGCCGGTTCCAGTTCGCCTGCGGCGTGTCGGTGGAGGTGGGTGTCTGGCTGAGCCCGAACACATTGGTCCACTGCTCGATCGTCTCCTGGAGCAGCGAGTACGGAACGAGCGTGTCGGCGGTGCCGTGCCACAACTGCACCCGGGGGCGGGGGCCGGAGTAGCCGGGGTACGCCTGGCGGACCGCGTCACCCCACTGCTGCGGGGTCCGGTTCATGTTTCCGCCGGTGCACTGGCTGGCCCCGGGCGGGTAGTCCGCAGCGCCGGCGAAGCAGTTGAACGGCACGCCCATGAAGGCCGCCCCCGCCTTGAACACGTCGGGGTAGAGCGCCAGCATGTGGTTTGTCATCATGCCGCCGGACGAGCTGCCGGTGGCGTACACCCGGTTGGGGTCGCCGCCGTACTGCTGCTGTGCGTAGCGGATCATGGAGATGATCGACACCGGGTCGCTGCCGCCGCCGCGGCGCTTGGCGGCGTCGGACCACGTGTCGAAGCAGTTGCCGAACCCGGCCTGCTGGGTGGCGCTCGGGTAGATCACGATGAATCCGTACCGGTCGGCCTGGCTGGCGAACTCGCTGCCGGAGTAGAAGCCGGGGCCGGATCCGCCGCAGCCGTGCATGGCCACCACGATCGCCGGCCTGGCGGGGCGGGTGTCCGGCACGTAGACGTGCATGCGCATCCGGCCGGGGTTGTCTCCGAAGCTTGTCACCTCGGCCAGCGACGCGGCGTACGCGGGTTGGAAGGCGGGAACGACAAGGCCGATCGCGGCCAGTGACGCGGCGAGACCAAGCAACAGTTTCCTTCTGATTCGCACGGGGACGACTCCTTCGATCAGCTGTGCCGGCTGAGATGGGCCACGCGCTCGCGGGTGTGCCCGGTGCCCCGCGGTGATCGCGCATCGCCTGCAACGTGTGCTTGCCCTGTGCCCGGCTCCCTGTGGCGTCGCGTTGCAGTTAGTGTTATCCCCGGACCAAGAAGTGTCAATCGATGCAGCTCGATCAGTGCTGGTCGACCCTCCGGTCTCGGCGCTCCTGGCCCGCCGACGGTCCGTCTACAGTCGGTGGACCCATTCCTGAGCAGAGCCCGGAGTGCCCTGTGACGAGCCCGTTCGACATCGAGGAGATCTATCCCGACGATGGGGAGCGCTCACCCCGAATGCCCCGGCGGCAGGCCGGCAGCTCGCCGCAGGGCGTCGCGGTGACCCTTCTGGCGGACTACACACTGCGGGCCCGTGCCACGCTCCCGTCCGCCGCCATCGTCGCGCTGCTCGCCGAATCCGGGGTGACGACGGCCGGCGCCCGCGCCGCGATCAGTCGGCTGGCCCGTCGAGGTGTCCTGGAGGGCAGCAGGCAGGGACGACGCAGCTCCTACCGGCTCAGTCTGGCCGCCGCCGCCAACATCTCCGCCGGAGGCAACTGGATCCTCGCCTCCACCACGGCGGCAGAGCCCTGGGACGGGTGCTGGACGACAGTCGCCTTCTCGCTGCCCCAGGACCGCGGCACGCAGCGCCGCGCCCTGCGTGGCCAGCTCCGCTGGCTGGGGTACGCGCCGCTCTACGACGGGCTGTGGATCTCACCGTACGAGTTGAACCCGCCGGCTCGGGCGCAACTCGCCCAGCTCACCGGTGGGGCCGTCACCGTGTTTCGGGGACGACAGATCGTGCTCGACGCGGACGGCCAACGCGCTCCCATCGACGCCTGGGACATCGAAGCGATAGGCGGGCACTACGAGGCCTTCCTGCGGCGGTGGGCGCCACTGGTGCCGCAGGTGCGATCGGGGCAGGTCGGCGGCGCGGCGGCGGTGCGGGCGCGTACCGAGGTCATGGACACCTTCCGGCGCTTTCCCGTCCTCGACCCGCAGTTGCCCCGGGAGATCCTCCCGGCCGGATGGCTCCGTCAGCCGGCCCGCGAGCTGTTCGCGGCCGTCTACGACGGCCTCGCCGAACCGGCGGAGCGCCACGTGCGAACGGTCGTCGGGAAGTTCACCGACAGCCCGCCGCCCGGCATCCAGGCGCACACCACCGCCGACATGCTCGCCGGGGTACGCGTCGACGCGGGCCGGCCGCAACCGGCCCAACGCGGGCCGGCCCTCGCATCGACGGCTGACTGTGTACCTGGTGGAGAGCGACGCGGCGACGGGGGGCCCGGGTGACCATCCGCAGCGGAGAGCCTTCGGCGGGCGGACGCGCCGCAGCCACACCCGTCCGACCAGGACGTGTCCTTCAACGGCGCCGTCGCCCGCGTCGGCTGAGGACGGCGCGCCGGGGGCGTACCACCGACCTCGCCCTGAGCGATCGTCGGTGCGGCCCGCCGGCCGCGGTCGGCTAGCTGGCCCGCGTCAGCGGGTCTTCTTCGTCGGCCGCTTACGGGGCGGCGTCAGCAGGTCGGCGATCGCCGCGATCGCGGACGGCACGATCCGGTAGTACGCCCAGACGCCGCGCTTCTCGCGCTCGATCAGGCCGGCCTCGGTGAGGATCCGGAGGTGATGGCTCACCGTCGGCTGGGAGAGGTTGAGCGGCGCGGTCAGGTCGGTGACCGACGCCTCGCCCTCCGGCGCGGACTGGATCAGGCTGAGCAGACGCAGACGGGCCGGGTCGGCGAACGCCTTCAGCACCCCCGCGAGTCGCTCGGCGTCGGCGCGCTTGATCGGCTCACCAGCGAGGGGCGAGATGACAGGCATAGAAGTTTCCGCAGTTCCCACGTCATGCATAGTTCCACCAAGACTGTCGGTTGACCGGCGGAATCGGACACTTCGCCAAACCAGTGGTACGAGTCACGCCCGACCGCGGCCTGCTCCGCGTACCGGACATGGGCGGCGCCCAGGCGCGTCTGGAGCAGCGAGAACAGTCGAGCTGAGGTCCTCGGCACGGCCGTCGATGGCACCCACGAGAGGCGGGCACAGCCTGACCTCTTCACCTGCGATCGTCGTCTCGTGCCCGACACCGACCGGAAGGACCCGTCGCCATGACCGCTACGACCATCCCAGCCGCGGCGCTCGACCCGGGGCGGACCGACCTGCTCGACCAGTGCGCCCGCGCCGGTACGGTTTCTGCCGGCGTTCGACAACGCGATACTCGGCTACGACGATCGTAGCCGGATCATCGACCACGCTCATCGCGGCCTGTCGGTCGCCGGTGATCGGGTGGTGCTGGTCGACGGCCGGGTCGCCGCGACCTGGACCGTCGACGCCGAAACCGTGCGCGTCACACCGCTGGGCCGCCTGTCCCGAGCCGACATCGCCGCCGTGACCGAGGAGGGGGAGGCTCTGGCGTCGTTCCTCTCCGACGGCGACAGCGACCGGGTCCGGGTCGACCTCTGAGGGCGGTGCGCCGTGCCGGCGCTGGTCCTGCGGGGCGTCCGCCGCCCGCCCCGCAGGACCAGGTCCCGAAGGTCAGCCCGCGGTGCAGGAGCGGATCTGCGGTCGGGCGTAGCTGTTGCCGTTGAACATCGTGGTGAAGCCGAAGGTGTTGCCGCTGCCATTGGACCGCACGGTCATGACGTTGCCGCTGCTGTCCCAGGTGGCGCTGCCGTTCCAGACGCTGGAGACCTTCTGCGGCGCGGTGAGGGCGACGACGACGGACCAGGTGCTGGCGCCGCTGACGGTCACCGACGTGTTGTAGCGGTCACCCCAGACGTTGGGGGTCGTCGCGGTCGCGGTGCAGCTGCCGCCGGCGGGCGGCGGCGTGGTGGCAGGCGGCGGGGTCGTGCCGGGTGGCGGGGTCGTGGCGGGAGGCGGCGTCGTGCCGTCCGGCGCGACCGCACGACCGGTGGACGGCGAGATCATGCCGGGGCACAGGTTGCGGCTGGTGAGGTTGGCCATGATCTGCCCGATGGCGTCACGGGTGTTCTGGATCCCGTCGTGCATGAGGATGACCTGGCCGGCCTGGAGGCGGCTGGCGTTGGCCACGATCTGGCTGACGCTGGCGCCGTTCCAGTCCTGGGAGTCCACGTCCCAGATCACCTGTCGCATGCCGAGCGACGAGGCGACGGACTGGAGGGTGGAGTTGGTCTCCCCGTATGGGGGCCGGAACAGCTGGGGCCGGCTGCCGGTGGCCGACTGGATCGCCGAGCTGGTCTGGGACAGGTCGGACTGCATCTGCGACTGGCTCATCGACGTCATGTGGGCGTGGTTCCAGCTGTGGTTGCCGACCCACATGCCGGCGGCCACCTGTGCCTGCGCCGCCGACCTGTTGTTCTGGACGTTCTGACCGACGTTGAACATGGTGGCGCGCACGCCGTTGGCGCGCAGCACGTTCAGCAGCGCGCTTGTGCTGCCGGTCGGGCCGTCGTCGAAGGTGAGCCCGACGTAGCCGTTGCATGTGGCGGCGCTGGACGGGGTCGCGGTGGCCGCGACGACGACGCCGCACGCCGCGACGGCCGTGGCGAGGATGGACAACCCCGCACGGAGTCGCTTCGACCGTACGAGGGTGCGGAGGGGGACAGTGCTCATCTGGTGCCCCTTCTACCGGGCGGGGAGGCGTGGAGACGCACGCTCCGGCCATCCGGGTGGTGGTGGTGGTGGAGAGGTCGACCGAACTCCGACGAAGCGGGATCGCATCGACCGTAATGGATCGGAGTATTGCAGCGGGAATTCCGACTCGTCAACAACTTCCGGAAGCCCTTCGGAACGCCTCCCGGACGCAGATCGACACTGGCGAGGCCTGTGAGCCCGCCTCATCAGGAGTCGACTTGCCTCCCGGGGCGTCGGGCCGGCGCGATGAGCACTGATTCGATCACGGCAGCGGGTCACCTGCGGGCATGATAATCCGGAAACTGATCGGAACTATCTATCCTCGATCGTCCGGCCGAGCTGGCTACGCCGCCGATCGTGGCGGAGTCGCTCGGGCTGGCAGGCCCACAACCTGGCTCAACATCCGCCACCGAAGGTGTCTGCCCTGTGCGCGTTACCGCAATGTTTCCGAGAAATGTTGACAGCGCGTCGATAGCGCACCAATACTCTCGCCATCGAACTTCGGCGTCACCATCGGAACCAACGGCAACTGGACCTGGCCGTCGGTGTCCTGCAACGCGAGCTGACCCTCGTACCCCAGGGTCGGCGCTCTGTGGCACGGCGGCTCACGGCCGCCGCGCCACGGTGTCGTTTCACGGCGTGCCAGCGCGCGGGCCGTCGACCGGGCGGGCGCGGGCGACGACCTCCTCCGGGGTCAGCGGCGCCTTCGGGTGATGCGTGAGGCACAGCGGGGTACGGACCTTGACGAACGAGAAGCCCTCCCCGGCCACGTAGAACTCGCCGCTGCTCAGCAGGCCGATATCGGGCAGCCGACCGCCCTTGGCCTCGGCCAAGTGGCGAGCGGCGTCGATCTGTGCCGGCGCGTTGAGCAGCCCGAAGAACTGCGTCGTCGCGTTGCCGGAGATCTGGTTGTGCAGACCCTTGGGCGCCTGGGTGGCGAAGACCAGCCCGAGCCCATACTTGCGGGCCTGCGAGGCGAGCGCGATGGTGCTGGCCGTGCAGGCCGTGTTGCCCGTCGACGGGGCGAGCGTCTGCGCCTCGTCCATCACGAAGAGGCCGCCCAGCGGACGGTCACCCGCCGGGTGCCGCTTCACCCAGGCGAAGAGCGCCATCTGCAACTGGTTGACGAAGCTCTGCCGTTCCTGGTCGGAGGTGAGGCCGACGAAGTTGATGACCGAGACGCGTGCCCGCCGCCCCGGCGACGGCGTCAACAGCAACCCCGGGTCGGCCGGCGCGCCGATCCCGCCGAAGAGCGGGTCGGTGACCATCGCCGCCTTGAGGGTCTCGGCCAACTCCTGGGCGAGCTTGTCGGCCCGCGTCAGACGGCTGACCCCCTCGGGCAACTCCGCGAGGAACTCGACGAAGCCGTGCAGGCCGACCATCCCGCTGCGCGCGTACGCCTGGAGGGCCTCGGTGAGCACGGCCTTGCCCTGCTGGGCCAGCTTGGTGGGCCGATCGACGCCGGCCCGCGGAGCGAGCGCCTCCACCGCGGAACGGATCGCCTGGTCGAACTCGTCGGGCCATTCGCGTAGCGACGTGAAGTCGGGCAGCGGCTGAAAACTCAGCGGACGGCCGGCGGTGACCCGGGGTGTCCACACCACCACCTCGGTGTGGGCGAGATAGTCGGCGGCCCGTTCGGCGTCACCGGGGCTCCAGCCGCTCGGCGGTTCGGGCCACGGATCGCCGAGCCGGGCGAGGTCGTTGTTGGGGTCGAGCACGATCGAGGAGACGCCCTGCCGGGCGCACTCCTCGACGAGTCGGCGGATGAGCACTGTCTTGCCGGAACCCGAGCCGGCGAACACGACGGCGTGCCGGCGCAGCGACTCCAGATCCACCGCGAATGGCTGGCCAGCTTGGACGGTCCGTCCCAACCCGATCGACCGTCCGTCGAGGGCCGCCCCCGGGTCGGGCGGATCAGTGGTGACCGGCACTGTCACCTCGACCGACGTCTCGTCGGCGTGCCCCTCTGAGGAGTCGTGGACGGTGCCGGAGGGTGCCGGGTCGGGTCCCGGCAGGACCGCCCGGAAGAGGTCCGTGCCGCTGGCCGGGCGGCGCGTGATCAGCCACTCCTGCAGGACCGTCGACGGCTCGCCCGACAGGACCCGCAGCGCCGCGAAGACCCGCAGGTCCGCCTCCGTCACCGCGCACCGGACGCCGCCGGCCGCGTCGAAGGCGGTCAACACCTCCGTCGTACGCTTGCCCGTCGGCCACGGACCGTTGCGCAGCAGCACCAGTCGCCGTTGCGGCAGGTCCCGGTCCAGCCCGGCCATCGTGCACGCGGCCTTGACCCGCGCGGTGACCGCTATCGCGTTGGGGTGCGCGACCGCCCGGAAGCACCAGTGCGCCTCGTTCTCGGTGGCCTCGTCGAGGACCTCGATCAACCGTCCGTGCAGCGCGGGCTTGCGGCCGGGCGGCGGATCGTACTTGTAGGTGGCGCCGGTCGGCGCCTGCTCGGAGATCCAGGCGGCCAGGCCGGCCGCGAGCAGTTGTGGCATCCGCTCGTCCTCGCTGGCCGGAGCGAGCGCGGCCGAAACGTCCGCCGCGGCGACCAGTTCGGCGAACCGGGCGTCCAGTTCGCGCAGCTTCTGCTCGTCGGCCGTCTGGTCGCTCGCCCGGCCGGGCACGACGACTGGAGCCGGTGGGCTGTCGACGCCGTCGATGAGCCTGTCGAGTTCGGTGGCCTCGTCGTGGTCGCGGCACCAGGCGATGTGGCGGTCCACCCGCCGCAGCAGGGCACGGGGCGTCAGGGTCGGCGCGTCGGCGAAAGCCGCGGGGGCGATGGGCCAGGTCGGGTGCGGCGGGACGAACTGCGATCCCGCGAACGCGGCGGTGAGCCGCTTCGCCACGATCGCCAGGCCGATCTCCGGAGTGGGTATCCGATCCGGGAGGGTCGCCTGCCGGAACCGGTCACTGACCGGGGTGGGCGCGCTGCGCGTCAGCAGCTCCCAGGTGTCGGGCAGGCAGGAGACGACGACAAGCGTGCGGCGGGTGACGTCGCGGAGCTTGAGCAGGCCGTCGGCGATAGGGCCGACCACCCGCGACTGGCCGTCCTCCAGACCGGCGTGCTGCTCCCACAGCGCCGTGCTGCTCTGGGCGAAGAGTGTGTCGAGCTGATCCACGGCGATGACAGTCGGGTCCAACGTCAGTGCCATCAGCCGGGAGATGTCCTGCACGATCTGCTGCGGGGTCCGCAGCGCGGCGCTCAACCCCCACGCCGTCCGCGCCTGCGGGTCGCCCGGCTCGGAGATCAGGTGGGCGTAGCCGACGTCCTGCGCCTCGAAGTCGATGGCGCCGTGCAGGACCAGCGCCCGGGCGGTGTCCTGGCAGTCCCGCCCGACCTCCCGGTCGCGGCTGCGCAGCCCTCGGATGAACGTGTCCAGGTGCTCGCGGGTCACCGGCCGGGTGCCGGCGACCGCGTCCCGGACCTCGACCGGCAGGCCGAGCTGGGCGGTGAGCCGGCGCAGGAAGGTACGCAGCTGGGTGCCCCAGCCGATCGCGTCGCGGCCCATGCCCTCCACCAGGGCGAGGGCGACACTCTCCCAGAAGGTCTTGCCGCTGACCATGTCGACAAGGAAGAAATAGCCGCCGTCGCGCTGGACGCGCTCACGGACCGCGCCGAGCAGGTGCGTCTTGCCGGCACCCGCCCGACCCTGCATGGCGACGCCGAGTGGCACGGTCGTGTTGTCGGTGCGCGCCCGTCCCACCCCGCGCAGGATCTCCGCGACCACCTTCTCGTGCAACTCGGGGACGTTGTGCGGGCTGGCCCGCCAGACGTCGTCCGGGGTGACGGCCGGGTTGAAGCTCACCGCCTCCAGGGCGGCCCGCTGCTCGTCGGAGATCACGCCGGGCCGATCGCCAGGGCGTGGTTGTCCTCGTTGCCGATCCGCACGGCCGCCGCCCGGTCGCGTGGGGTCAGCGACTTGCTGTTCGCCGTCGGAATGATGCGGACGTCCTCCCGACCGACCATCGCTCGTAACGCCGTGTCCAGGGCGGCCCGGTCGGTGTCGGCGAGCCGGTCCCGAAGGTCGGCGAGGCCGACCCAGGCGCCCGGCGCCGCGGCCAGGTCGCGGTACGCCTCGCGCACCAGCGCCTCCACGTCCGTCGCGGCCGGGGCCGGTTCGGGCGTGGCGGCGGTCGGAGCCGCGTCATCGGTCTGCTTGAAGAAGTCGCCGTGGCTGACCCGGAGCCGGTCCAGCGAGCGGTGCAGGTTGGTCAGGACGGTGAGCAGCGAGCGGGTCGCCGAACCGGCCGACTTCGGCGGGGCGGTGGCGTGCAGCTGACGGACCACCCGCCAGCCCTCGTCGGTCAACTCGTGGGCGAACGGCCGGTGCTGGCGGTCGGTCTCGACCAGGCCCAGGTCGACGAGCCGCTTGTTGTCCTTGCCGGTCAGGGAGAAGCCGGCCAGCTCACGCAGCTCGACGTTTGTGAGTCGGCGCGCCTCGACCATCAGCACCACGAGGGCGTTGATCTGGTTCGGCGTCAGGCTCGGTACGTCCGCCGGGCTCGTCATGATGTCTCATCTCCAAGGGGATGCGTGCCGTCCGCGCGTCGGTGGGTCAGCAGCCGACGGATGCCGTCGACCACCGCCGGTACGTCGGACAGCACCTGCTCATTGGTGAAGCGGAGCACGTTCAGCCCGAGCAGTTGCAGCCGAACGTCCCTCCGCCGGTCGTTGGCGAAAGCGATTCGCCCTCGATGCTCCGGGCCGTCCACCTCGACCGCAAGACCTTCGGCGGGCCAAAAGAGATCCAGCCGGTACGCCTCGCCGAGCAGATGCGGCTCGTACGTTCGATTCCACAGTCGGCCGCGCGCCCACCGGTGGGGCACGAGCGCGCGTTCGAGTGCCTGCTCGGCTGCGCTGTCGCCGCGTGGCACGCCGGCGATCGGCGGCCAGGCCAGCAACGTGGGTTCCGGTGAGCCGATCACGTCCGGTATCCGACCGCTCGGGTCGGCCAGGTCGGCGAAGCGCGCCGGCACCGTCATCGGCACCGAACGGACCCGGTCCGCGTGCCGCATCGCGGCGCCGGTCAGCCACACCGTGAAGCCGCCGTGGCGCACCAGCCATTCGGCGGCGGCCACGAGTGTCCGTTCGGCGTCCGGGCCCAACTCGGGCACGGTGACGAGAAGGACGCACTCCGTGCGGTCGTACGCGTCGGCGATCACCCGGGCGAGCCCGGCGGCGCGTACCTCCGCTGGAAAGCGGAACTGGTCGCCGGGCCGCCGGGTGCCGCGTGTCGCGCGCTCGGCCAGGTCGATCAGGAACGGGCCGAAGTGCCGCGACCGGGCGGCGGTGCGGGCCGCCAGCGAGCCTGCCGCCGCGACGCTCAGCCCGCCCGGACCGTCGAAGCCGGCCGCGCCCGGCAACCAGTTGGGAAACATCGCGAGCGCCATGCTGTCCAACTGGTCGAGCAGGGTGCTCACCAGGTCACCCAGCGTGCCGACGGCCGCTGGCCGGTAGTGCACGACAGCCGGTGCGCCCGGGGGCAGCGGGTCGAGCGCTACCCGCAGCAGTTCGGGGTCGGCGGCCGGCAGGTGGCTGACACGTCGGGGCGGCGCAGCGGCCCACCAGGTCGACGTCATCGGGCTGCGGCACGGCACTGCCGGCGGCGGCCCCGGTGCCTCCCGCGAGGCCCGACTTCGGGCCGAGCGGGGTACGCCATGGTGGCACCCTACGACAGCGGTTGGCCCGGCCGCCGTCCCGGGACACCACCTTCCGGTGAACTCCAGGTGCTAGCCGGACGGGGTGACGAGCCGGTCGCTGACCCACTGCGCGACGCGCTCGGGGTACGGCGCCGAGAGCCCCAGAACGATGTGCGAGAACCCGGCGTCGATCGCCGCGCCGATCGCCTCCAGGGTCGTGTCGGGCTCGTCGTAGGAGACCTGGAGGACCATGGATCGTCTGATCGACGCGGGGTCGCGACCGATCTCGGCGCAGTAGCGGTCCAGCAGCGCACTCCGGTGGACGGCGTCGTCGATGTCGCCGCCCGGGATATTCCACAGGTCGGCGTGCTCGGCGACCACCCGCAGGACCGGCGCGGACCGTCCGCCGATGAGGATCGGCGGGTGCGGACGCTGGACCGGCTTGGGGTTGCCGAAGGCGCCGGTGAGATCGACGTACGTGCCGTGGAAGTCGAAGGGTTCCGCCTCGGTCCACAGGCGTCGGATGACCGTGCACGCTTCCGCGAGGCTCCCCACCGAGTGGGCGAAGTCGTGGAAGGGCAGCCCGTGCGCCGCGTACTCACGCCGGGCCAGTGGATGACCGGGCCGTGAACCCCCGCCGATGCCGAAGTCCAGCCGCCCGCCGGAGACCACGTCGACGGTCGTGGCGATCTTGGCGAGCATCGCGGGCGGTCGGAAGCGATTGCTTGTCACCAGCAGACCGAGGCGCAGGCGTCGGGTCTGCGCGGCGAGGGCCGAGAGGAGTGTCCAGCCCTCGTACGTCGGCCCGCTGGGGTCGCCGGCGATCGGCATCAGGTGATCGAAGAGCCAGGCGTGCTCGATGGTCGGGATCGCGTCCGCCTCGCGCCAGACCCGCAGGACGTCCTGGTAGTCGACCTGCGACGGAGCGGTCATGATCCCGAACTGAGTTCGGTGCCCATGGTGCATGTGACAGCCTCCTCTCGGGTCAGCGACGCCGCAGTGTCGGGTCGAGCAGGGCGGGTGGGGTGTCGAACTTCTCGCCTGGGGCAAGGTCGACACCGGGCGCGACGATGGCGTCGATGGCGTCGAGCACGTCCGCCGAGAGCACCGTGTCGGCGGCGGCGAGCTGGGAGCGCAGGTGCTCCATGGTGCGGGGGCCGATCAGGGCGCTTGTCACGGCGGGGTGCGCGGTGACGAACCCGAGCGCGAGCTGGATCATGGTGAGGCCGGCCTTGTCGGCCACGACGGCAAGCTGCTCGACGGCGTCGAGCCGGGCCCGGTTGGCCGGGATGCCGAGGTCGAAGCGCTCGGGCAGGACGTTGGAACGGTTGGTGCTGATCTCCTGGCCGGCCCGGACCGCGCCCGACAGCCATCCCGAGGCCAGTGGGCTCCAGGCGAGCACGCCGAGGCCGTACTGCTGGGTCACGGGCAGGACGTGGGCTTCGATCCCGCGCTGCAGGATCGAGTAGCTGGGCTGTTCGGTGACGTACCGGCTGAGGTGGTTCTCCCGGGCGGCCCACTCGGCCTGCACGATCCGGTACGCGGGGTAGGTCGAGGAGCCGAAGTAGCGGATCTTCCCGGCCCGTTGCAGGTCGGTAAGCGCCGACAGGGTCTCCTCGTCGCTTGTGGTCGGGTCCCACCTGTGGATCTGGTAGAGGTCGACGTGGTCGACGCCCAGGCGCCGCAGGCTGTTGTCCAGCTCGGTGACCAGCCAGCGGCGTGAGCTGCCCCGATGGTTGCGCTCGTCGCCCATGGGCATGCTCGCCTTGGTGGCCAGCACGATGTCGTCGCGGCGGCCGGCGATGGCCCTGCCGACGAGTTCCTCCGACTCGCCCTGGCTGTACATGTCGGCGGTGTCGATGAGGTTGATGCCCGCCTCCAGGGCGGCGTCGATGATCGCTGTCGTCTCCTCCTGGGTGGTTCGTCCGATTGCGCCGAAATTCATGGCGCCCAACGAGAGCGTGCTGACCTGGACGCCTGTGCGGCCCAAGGTGCGGTACTGCATGACTGTTCCTCCGTGCGGCAGGGGTGTGCTGGCGGCGGCTCACCTGCTCTGGCAAACTGGGCAAGCGGAGCCGTGTTCCGCTAACCAATATACGGAACATGGTTCCGTTTGCCAACCAGGTGACGGAGGTAGCGGCGTGGTGGCCGACATCGACAGCGGATCAGCGCGGCCGGCACCGCGGAAACGGGCCGACGCCCGACGCAACGAGGCGACCCTCCTGGACGCCGCCGCCTCGGCCTTCATCGCCTCCGGCGTCGACGTGCCCGTCCGCGACATCGCCGCCCGGGCAGGCGTCGGCGTCGGCACGATCTACCGCCACTTCCCGACGCGCGCCGACCTCATCGTGGCCGTCTACCGACACCAGGTCGAGGCGTGCGCCGAGGCCGGGCCAGCCTTACTGGCCAGCAGCGCCACACCGCACGTGGCGCTGGCGCAATGGATCGACCTCTTCGTCGACTTCCTCGTCACCAAGCACGGCCTCGCCGAGGCGTTGCAGTCCGACAACGCCGCCTTCCAGTCGCTGCACGCCTACTTTCTCGACCGGCTGGTGCCCGTGTGCGCTCAACTGCTCGACGCCGCCGCCACGGCCGGTGAGATCCGATCCGACCTGCACGCCGTCGAGGTGCTGCGCGGCGTCGGCAACCTCTGCATAGGCGCGGACGACCCCCGCTACGACGCGCGTCGCATGGTCGGCGTCCTCGTCGCGGGGCTGGGCGTCATCGTCGACTGAGCAACCCTGAGCAGCGCCGGCAGTCGACGTTGCTCAGGGTTGCTCAGTGGAAGACCTGAGGCGAAGACCGGGGCCGTGCCAGGGCAGCGCCCGGAGGTCGGACCGACGCCGACGGCCAGAGGATGGCATTCATGAGAAGAGCTTCGATCTTTCTGGTCGCCGGGCCGACCTGCATCGTCGGCTACGGACTCCTCCGGCTGTGGGGGAGGTCCGACGGGACGTACGGGCCGGGCCTGGACTGGCAGGCCGCGCACCTGGTCGGCCTCGCGGGCATGGTGTTCTTCGTACCGGCCGTCCTGGCGTTGGCCCGCCTGCTGCCCCGCAGCCCGTGGCGCACCGGCGTGGTGGCCCTCACGCTGGTCGGGCTCGCCGCCACGATGGTGCAGTTCGGTGCCGACATCGTGGAGGGGCTGATGGCGGCGGACCGGGCGGAGATGTCGGCGCTCGGCGCCGACTTCAAGGACATCCCCGGCGTCGAGATCGCCTTCTACGACGTCGTACCCCAACTCTTCTTCCTCGGCCTGGTCGTCCTCGCGGGCATGCTGGTCGCCAGCCGGCGACTGCCGTGGTGGAGCGTGCCGCTGCTGCTCGTCGGCATCCTTGCGCCGGCCGTCAACCTCGACCTGCTTCCACTGGGCGGCCTGTGCATGCTTGTGGCGCTCGTGCCCGCGCTGCCGGCCCTGCGACAGCGACCGACGCGCTCCGTCGGGACCCACTGAGGACTGCGCTCAGGGGTGCCGGGCGTCGGCCTCTCGTGAGGCCGGCCGCGGGGGAGTGCCGCGCAGACAGCACCAAGCCGCTTCCGAGGTGCGGCGGGAGGGCCGTGTGGGGCTCAGTCGTCGGTGACCGCCACCGGCTCCGAGCCGATGCAGCGCACCTTCAGCTCGTGCTCGCCGGCCGACCCCTCGAACGTGACCTCGACGTCGTCGTCCGGGCCCCGGTCCACGTCGCGGACCCGGTAACCCTGCGCGGGCGCCCAGGAGACGAGGCGTACACCGTCGGTGCCGCACTCGGCCACGGCCGTGCCGCCCCCGGTGGCGAACACCCGGCGGACGCCGGAGCTGGCGCTCGGCGCGGCGGTCGCCGTGCCCGGCGCGACGCCCGGCGTCGTGCCGGTGGGTGTCGGCTCCGGCGACGCGAGCGCGCGCTCGATCTCCGCCTCGCTGCGCACCCCGCCCGGGGTGCCGGTGATGCTCTCGCCCACCAGCCGGATCGCGCCCAACCCGATCAGGGTGGCCACGGCGGCGGTCGCCACCCAACCGGTGGCGACGAGAATCGAACGACGGCCCATCCCCTGACTATCCCCGATCCATTGTTGTGGCCGGCACATCCGGGCGTTAAGGCAGTGCTAACGCGTGCCCCGACCTCGGCCGCAGCGGCTAGCCTGCCAGCTGTGGCCCGCCTGCTGCTCGTCGAGGACGACCTGACCATCCGTACGCCGCTGATCCGTGCTCTGCGCGAACGCGGGCACGCGGTGGCTGCGGCCTCGACCGCGATGGCAGGGCTCCGCGACGCCCTGGAGGACCGCCCCGACCTCGTGGTGCTCGACCTGGGCCTGCCCGACCTGGACGGGCGGGAACTGCTGCGGATGCTGCGCGCCGTCAGCTCGGTGCCGGTCATCGTGGCCACCGCCCGCGACGACGAGACCGAGATCGTCCGGGTCCTCGACGCCGGTGCCGACGACTACGTGGTCAAGCCGTTCACCGCGGCGCAGCTCGACGCCCGCGTCCGCGCGGTGCTGCGGCGTGGCCCGGCCGGCGTCGACACGCAGGACCCGGCGCTCGTCGTGGGCGGCCTCCGCGTCGACCCCCGGGCCCGACAGGTCACCCTGGACGGTACGACTGTGGAGCTGACGCCCCGCGAGTTCGACCTGCTGCACCACCTCGCGGGACGACCAGGCCAGGTGGTCACCAAACGTGAGCTGCTCACCGAGGTGTGGCAGATCCCGTACGGCGGCGCGGACAAGACCGTCGACGTGCACCTGTCCTGGCTGCGCCGCAAGCTGGGGGAGAGCGCCCAGCAGCCCCGCTACCTGCACACCGTGCGCGGCGTCGGTGTGCGGCTGGAAGCGCCGGTGGCGCGGCGGTGAGGGCCCGCCTCGCGCTGCTTGTCGCGGCGGTAAGCGTGCTCACCCTCATCGCGTTCCTGGTGCCGCTGGCGCTGCTGGTGCGCACCGTCGCCGAGGACCGGGCCACCGTCCGGGCCACCGCCGACGCGCAGAGCCTGGTGCCGGTGGTCGGCACCGCCGACGCGGCCACCATCCGGCTCACCGTCGAGCAGCTCGCCGCCGAGTCCGGTCGACCGGTGAGCGTCTTCCTGCCCGACGGCACTGTGCTCGGCGCCCCGGCACCCCGTACGCCCGCGGTGGCCCTGGCCGAGCGCGGGCAGAGCCTCACCGGCGAGTCGGCGGCCGGCCGGGAGGTGGTCATCGCCGTGCAGGGCCGGGCGGACGGCACCGGAGTGATCCGCACTGTCGTTCCGAAACAGGAGCTGACCGCCGGGGTGACCCGGGCCTGGCTGGTGTTGGCCCTGCTCGGGGTGCTCCTGGTGCTGATCGGGCTGGCGGTCGCCGACCGGCTGGCGCGCACCCTGGTCCGGCCGATCAGCGAGCTGTCCGCCGTGTCGCACCGCCTGGCGAACGCCGAGTTGGACGCCCGGGTGGTGCCGGCCGGCCCGGCGGAGTTGCGCGAGGTCGCCGGCGCGCTCAACCACCTGGCGGGCCGGATCCAGGTTCTCCTGGTGCAGGAACGTGAGCAGGTCGCCGACCTGTCGCACCGGCTGCGTACACCGCTGACGGCGCTGCGGCTGGAGGCCGAGTCGTTGCGCGACCCGGACGACGCGGCCCGGATCACCGCCGCCGCCGACGGGCTCGAACGGGCGGTCACCGGGCTGATCCGGCAGGCCCGCTGGCGTACGCCGGCACCGGGCGCCGCCTCCTCGGACGCCGCGGCGATCGTCGCCGAACGGGTCGCGTTCTGGTCGGTGCTGGCCGAGGACACCGGGCGCGCCGTCAGCCTCGACCTGGCCCCCGGCCCGCTCCTCGTCGGGGTGCCCGCCGACGACCTGGCTGCCGCCGTGGACGCATTGCTGGGCAACGTCTTCGCGCACACCCCCGACGGGACACCGCTTGCCGTCCGGCTGGCCGAGGACGCGGGGGAGGTGCTGCTCACCGTCGCCGACGAGGGGCCGGGGATGCCGGCCGGGGCGGTCCAGCGGGGTGCCAGCTCGGCCGGGTCGACGGGCCTCGGCCTGGACATCGCCCGCCGCGCCGCGCAGGCCGGAGGCGGCCGGCTGGAGCTGTTCACCGCACCTGGAGGCGGGACGCGGGTGCTGCTCCGGCTCGGGCCGCCGACACCATCGGGTGCGCCTGCCGCCGACGGCTTAACCCGGCCTTAGCATCCGCACAGCGCGCCCCTATCGGGCTTCGGCCGATCCTCGATATCAACAACGAGGAAAGGTGACACCACGATGAAGCGCAGCTCTCTGCTCCTGGCGTCGGTCGGCGGGGTGGCCGTGCTGGCCGTGGCCGGGACCGCCATCGGCGTCAACGTCGCCGCCGGCCCGCCGGCCCGCGGTACGGTGCTGGCCGCCGCCACTGTCGACCCCACGGCAACGCCTGATGGCAGCGCCACAAGCAGCGGCACCCCCACTCCGGGGACCAGCGTCGCCCCGTCGAGTTCCGCGGCGCCGGCCGGCGCTGCCGTCGACCAGCAGCGTGCTGGCGAGATCGCGCTGGCCCGGGCCGGTGGTGGGCAGATCGTCGAGGTCGAGGCCGAGCAGGAGAACGGCCGGCCGGTCTGGAGTGTCGAGATCGTCGCGGGCGACACCGAGCACGAGGTGGACGTCGACCGGGACAACGGCACGGTGGTCAAGGCCGAGCAGGAGCCGGTCGACGACGACGACGATGACAACGACGACGACGACGATGACAACGACGATGACGACGATGACGACGACGAGGCCGGCGACGACGACTGATCACCGCATGGCAGCCGCCCACCACGGGCTCACCGTGGTGGGCGGCGCCATGTTAGACGGCCGCTACCCGTTCCTGCGGTGTCGCCGGGTCGTCCTGGTCGAACTGGGTGCGGTACAGATCCTCGTACCGGCCACCGGCGGCGAGCAGTTCGCTGTGTCGTCCGCGCTCCACGATGCGGCCGTCCTCGACGACGAGGATCTGGTCCGCAGCCCGGATGGTGGACAACCGGTGTGCGATGACCACGCTCGTCCGGCCGTCCAACGCCTCCGCGAGGGCCTCTTGGACGGCGGCCTCCGACGTGGAGTCCAGATGTGCCGTGGCCTCGTCGAGAATGACCACACGGGGACGGGCCAGCAGGAGCCGAGCGATGGTGAGCCGTTGCCGTTCACCGCCCGACAATCGGTATCCCCGTTCACCGACGACGGTGTCGAGCCCGTCCGGGAGTGAGCGGATCAACGTGTCCAGACGGGCCCGCCGCAGCACATCCCACATCTCCTCCTCGGTCGCGCCCGGCGCGGCGAACTCCAGGTTGGCGCGGATGCTCTCGTGGAACAGGTGCCCGTCCTGGGTGACCACGCCGAGCGCCGCGCGGATCGATTCGGCCGACAGGTCGCGTACGTCGACGTCGGCGAGCCGCACCGCGCCCTCCTCGACGTCGTACAGGCGCGGCACGAGTTGGGCGATCGTCGACTTGCCCGCCCCGGAGGAGCCGACGAGGGCGACCATCTGGCCCGCCTCGGCGCGGAACGACACCCCGTGCAGCACCTCCTCGCCGCCGCGTGTGTCGAGCTTCGCCACATCCTCCAGGGACGCCAGCGACACCTTCTCGGCCGACGGGTAGCCGAACCGAACCCCGTCGAACTCCACCGCGACAGGTCCGTCCGGAAGCGGCCGGGCGTCGGTTTTGTCGAGGATCAGCGGCTTGAGATCGAGGACCTCGAACACCCGCTCGAAGCTCACAAGCGCGCTCATCACCTCGACCCGAGCGCTGGCAAGCGAGGTCAACGGCGCGTAGAGGCGAGACAGCAGTAGCGCGAGCGTGACCACGGTGCCGGCGTCGAGGCTGCCCCGCAGGGCGTACAGACCGCCGAGCCCGTAGACCAGGGCCAGCGCCAGCGAGCCGACAACTGTGAGCGCGGTGATGAAGACCCACTGGAGCATGGCGGTGCGGATGCCGATGTCGCGCACCCGCCGCGCCCGCGCCGCGAACTCGGCCGACTCCTCGGCCGGACGTCCGTACAGCTTGACAAGCGTCGCCCCGGGCGCGGAGAACCGTTCGGTCATCCGGGTGCTCATGGCCGCGTTGTGCTCGGCCGCCTCGCGCTGCAACCGGGCGAGCCGCGAACCCATCCGGCGGGCCGGGAGCACGAAGATCGGCAGGAGTACGAGCGCCAGCAGCGTGATCTGCCACGAGAAGGTGAGCATCACCGTCAGGGTCAGGGCCAGGGTGACCGCGTTGCCGACCACGCTCGACAGGGTGCCGCTGAACGCCCGTTGCGCGCCGATCACGTCGTTGTTCAAACGACTTACCAGAGCGCCGGTACGGGTCCTGGTGAAGAACGCCACAGGCATGCGCTGGACATGGTCGAAGACGGCTGTCCGCAGTTGGACGATAAGCCCCTCACCGATGCTTGCGGACAGGAAACGCGTCACCAGGCCGAGGCCGGCCTCGGCAAGCGCGATCACGGCGATCAGCACCGCCAACCGGATCACGACGCCACTGTCGGCGCCGTCGACTATCGCATCGACCACCCGGCCTGCGAGGACCGGCGCGGCCACCGTGAGCACGGCTGTCACCACGCTCAACAGCAGGAACCTGACGATCAGGGCCTGGTGTGGCTTCGCGAACCGCCCGATGCGCTTCAGGGTGGCACGGGACAGTGGTCGCTCGTCCTGCGCGTTCATCGCGCGGTGCAGGGACGTCCACGCGGCAAATTCCATACTCATTCCGTACCTCCGCAAGGAGGCTAGAACCTCGCGTGCGGTTGAGGTCAAGACGGCACGCCTGACGCATAGCCGGTGTGGTGTCGGGTAGCTGCGATCCATGGCGCGCTACACGAAGCCCGAGCTTCGGGAGCAGATCAAGGAAGAGATCAAGGCTTCCGACAGGGGCGGCAGGCAGGGGCAGTGGTCGGCTCGCAAGTCGCAGCTGCTCACTCAGGAGTACAAGAGGCGCGGCGGGGGATTCCTGGGCGAAAAGGACGAGCGGCAGAAGTCCCTTCAGCGCTGGGGCAACGAGCACTGGCAGACGAAGGAGGGCGACACCCGTGCCCGCCGGGGCAACACAACGAGCCGTTACCTGCCCAAGCGTGCCTGGGAGGAGCTGTCGGACAATCAGAAGCGCGCGACCGACACCAAGAAGCGTGACGTGTCCCGCTCCGGCAGGCAGTACGTCGCCAACACCGGCCCGGCCAAACGGGCGCGCAAGGACGCCACCACGGCCGGCCGGATGTCGGAGATGTCGGTCGCCGAGGCGGCCAAGCTCGTCCGTGGCCTGGACACGCGACAGCTCCGGACCGCCCTGCGCAACGAACGCGACGGCAAGGGCCGCAAGACGCTCATCCAGCGACTCCAGGCGGAACTCGACCGCCGCTGACCGTCACAGGCCGGCGTGCGCGGCCAGGGTCTGCCGCAGATAGGTCTTCGGCCGGGACCCGACGATCGAGCCGACGACCTCGCCACGGCGGAACACCAGCAGCGTCGGCAGGGACATGACGGCGTACGCCCGCGTGGTCCGCGGGTTGTCGTCGCTGTTGAGCTTGGCCACCACCATCTGGCCGGCGACCTCTCCCGCCAACTCGGCGAGGCTCTTCTCGATCATCTTGCAGGGCGGGCACCAGTCCGCCCAGAAGTCGACCACCACGGGCCGCACGCTGGCCAGGACCAGCTCGGCGAACGTGTCGTCGGTGACGGTGATCAGTGACCCGACTGTCGTTTCCTGGGGCATGATTCCTCCCGGTGTGCGATGGCGTGACTGAGTTGGGTGTGCAACTGCTGACGTACCGCGCCGAGCCGGTCGAGGTAGTCGTCGACCTCCGCGAGCTTGCGTCGCAGCACCAGCACCGAATCCGGACAGACGTCGCCGGACGCGTTGCCCGCCCGCAGGCAGGCCACGAACGGGCGGACGTCGTCGAGGCCGAAGCCGACGTCGAGCAGCGCCCGGATCTCCCGCACGACCCGCAGCTCCGCCTCGTCGTAGACCCGGTACCCGTTGGCCGACCGCTGTGGCCGTACCAACCCGTGCGCCTCGTAGTAGCGCAGCGTGCGGGTGCTCGTGCCGGCCCGCTCCGCCAGCTCGCCGATAAGCATCCGACCTCCTCGACCAAACCCTGGCGACCACGCTAAACGTTGTCGCCAGCGTCAAGGCAAGGGACCAGCGTCAAGGCAGGGGCCAGCGTCACGGCAACGGGAGTACGGCCGCCGGGGGCCACGGCGCCGCGCGGTCGAGAACCGTCGCGCCTGCCCGCTCGGGTTCGCCGGGGCGGGTAGCGTCACCCACCGATGCGCCAGATGCTGGCGACCGGTCGACGGGCAGGCAACGGGGTGCCGTCGCAGCGATGAGTCTGCGGGTGCCCACGGGCCTGTCTCTCGACCGAGACAACCCACTGATCGGGGGTAGGTATGGGCCTGATCCACATCGAGATGTTCGCAACCCTCGACCTCGTCGGGCAGGCGCCCGGCGGCCCCGAGGAGGACCCGGAGGGGTTCCCGTTCGGCGGCTGGCAGGCGCCCCTGCTGGACGAGGTCTCCGGGGCGCAGGTCTTCGCCGCGTACGAGGGCACCGACGCCCTGCTGCTGGGCCGGCGAACGTACGACATCTTCGCCGCCTACTGGCCGCACCAGGAGGGCGGCGAGGACAACGCGATCGCCACGCTCTTCAACAGCGTCCCGAAGTACGTGGCCTCCCGGGGCACGCCCGACCTGTCGTGGGCCGGGTCCAGCCTGCTCGACGCGGACCTGGCCGGCGCGGTGCGCGAGATCCGCGACCGGCACGAGCACATCAAGGTCGTGGGGAGCCTCAACCTGGTGCAGACCCTCCTTCGGGAGAGGCTCTTCGACAGGCTCGACCTCTGGGTGCACCCGATCGTGCTGGGCGTCGGAAAGAAGGTGTTCGACGGTGGCGCCGTGCCCACGAACGTCACACTCCTCGAACCGCCGGTGGCCAGCCCGACGGGCACTGTCTATCTGCGATACGGCCTCGCCGACGGCACGCCCGGCACGGGCGACATGAGCGCACCCGATCGCGGGCGCGACGGCTGAGCCGCCTCTCGACGGCTGAGCCGCCTCTCGACGGCTGAGCCGCCTCGTGCCGGGTGCTAGCCGATCCGGTACTGGTCGCCGTAGACGGCGAACACCAGGGGAGTGTTCAGGTCGACGTTGCCGTTGTTGAGGAACACCCGCTGGGCCGTGTCGACGCGGGACGTGTCCGAGTGGGCGGCCTCCTTGCGCATCTCGATGACCCGCTCGTCGAGGAACGCGTGGAGCCAGGTCCGCTCGTCGCCACCCTGGGCCGGCGGCTTCGCACGGGCGAGGGCCCGGCTGCGGATGGCGCGCATGCCCTCGTACCCGTGCATCACTGCCGCGTCGTAGTAGGCGAACTGGCCGAGCGCCCGGACCTGGTCGTTCTTGCCGTCGCGTACCGACGGGTTGAAGTACACCCGGTCCCGCTCGGCCTCCTGGGCGGCCCGGAACACCGGGTCGGCGGCCGCGGTCCGCCAGTCGCGGGGGAAGTTGGGGTCGAGGCCCGCGTGCGAGGCCGTGCCGTTGACGGCGCGCAGCGCCGGCAGGTACGCGGCAAGTACGTTCCCCGGCTTGGTGCGGGTGTACGCCTCGACAAGTTCGAGCATGTCGCCGGTGCCGGAGCAGAAGCCGATGATGCCCGCGGTGTAGCCTCGCCCGTCGCCGATGTCCTCGATGTAGGAGAACTGCGCCCGCCAGTCGAGCGAGGAGTTCTCCGCCGCCGAGACGAGCTGCATGGCGACGTCCTTCTTGGCCGGGTCGTCGAGGTCGACACCGGTCGGAGTGGTCGGGGTGGGGGTGCCGCCACCGGGAAGCGTCCAGCGCTGGTTGGTGGTGCCCGAGCAGGTCCAGATCTGCAACCGCGTGCCGTTGGCCGTGTTGCGGTCGGTCACGTCGAGGCACTTGCCCGAGCCGGTGTTGACGAGCGCGCCGTTGCTGGCCGTCCACTTCTGTGCGCCTGTGCTGTTGCAGTCGTACAACTGCACCTTGGCGCCGTCGGCTGTCGACGCGGCGGTGACGTCGAGGCACTTGCCGAGCGCGCGGATGGAGTTGTCGGTGTTGCCGACGGTCCACGTCTGGGCTGCGGTGCCGTTGCAGTCGTAGAGCTGGACCGGCGTGCCGTTCGCCGTGTTGGCGGCGGCCACGTCGACGCACTTGCCGCCGAGGCCGGTGATCGGGCCGGCGGTCGCGGCGCTTGCCGACGGCAGGCCGAAGCCGACCGCCGCGACGCCGATCAGCAGCGCGCCCACGATGTAGGCGGTCGTCCTCGTGCGCACCATGGTGCTCCTCGGGGGATGCGGCGGCGCACCGCCGGCCGACCGCTGGCGGGGTCGGCCCGGTGGACGTCGCGAGAATCAGGAAACCGTATTAACAGTTACCAGTACGTCGATGCGACGTCAAACGTTCAATCTCCCGGTCGGTCGGGTGTGGGTGCCGACCGGGAGATCGCCGCCCGCCCCGTCAGTGCTCCCGATAGGTGGCCAGGTCGAAGTCCGCGTACGCGCCGTCGCCGCCGAGATCCTGCACCCACAGACCGAGGAACGCCCCGGTGAAGCCCCACGCCGCCGGCTCACCGTCGATGATCAGAGCCGCGTGCTCGTCGGACAGGATCGTCGCGTCCAGGTCGACAGGCAGCCGCTGCCAACCGGCGCCGAGGTCGTAGTCGAAGCGCACCACCGGCCCGTCGAACACCGCCCGCAGGGCGACCCTTGTGATGCCGTCGGCGTCGACCGTCAGCTCCGGGTACGCGGTCCGCCGACCGTTGTCGGAGCTGAGCAGATCCAGCACCGTACGCCCGTCGTCGGCGCGGGTCAGGTAGAGGTGGTGCCAGTTCAGGCTGTTGTAGTAGGCGGTGATCCCGGAGAGCTGGCGGTGGTCGAGCGGGTCGAACTCGACAGTCGTCTCCAGCGAGCAGTGCGTCGCACCGACACGGCGCGCCACAAGGCTCGGTGCCTTCCGCCCCACCGGCGACTGCCCACCGTGGACCCGCAGGTGCGACGGACGCGACCGCAGATCGATCCAGTCCGGGGCGGCAGGTCGGCGCAGCGTCGACCAGCACGGCCCCAGCTCGGGTTCGTCGAAGTGGTCGGTGGCGGGCTCCGCCGGCCACGGGTGCGGGGGCAGGTCGGGGGCGACGACCTCTTCGGCCGGCACGCCTCCGTCGATCCGCGGCCAGCCACCCGAGGGCCACTCGACCCGCTGGATCGCGGTCTCGCGCCCCAGCACGCAGTTGCCAAGCGGCGAGTAGGGCCGGCCCACCAGGTGCGCCAGATACCACCCGCCGTCCGGGGTGCGGACCAGGCTGCCGTGACCGGCCTTCTGCAACCGCAGGTCGGGGCGGCCGACGGAGGTGAGCAGCGGCCCGTCCGGGTCCACCTCGTACGGCCCGAACAGCTCCCGCGACCGCGCCACGGTGACCTGGTGTTCCCAGCTGGTGCCGCCCTCGGCGGTGATCAGCCAGTACCAGCCGTCGTGGCGGTAGAGGTGTGGGCCCTCGGTGACACCGACAGGCGTGCCGGTGAACAGGATCCGGGGTCGGCCGACGAGACTGCGTGCGGCCCTGTCGTACTGCTGGATCTCGATGCCGCCGAAGCGGTCCCGGCCGGGCCGCCAGTCGGCGCTCATGCTCAGCAGCCAGGTGGTGCCGTCGTCGTCGTGGAACAGCGCGGCGTCGAAACCCCGGCCGTGCAGTTTCACCGGATCTGACCAGGGGCCGGCGATGTCGGGTGCGGTGACCAGGTAGTTCTGCGGGTCCCAGTAGCCGCTGGCGAAGCTCGCCACGTCGCTGTAGACGAGGTGGAACTCGCCGTCGTGGTATGTCAGGTCGGGCGCCCACACACCGTTGGAGTCGCCGCAACCGCGCAGGTCGAGCAGGCGGCGGTCGGTGATGATCCCGCCCAGGGTGCGCCAGTTGACGAGGTCGCGCGAGTGGTGCACGCGGACTCCCGGATACCACTCGAAGGTCGAGGTGGCCAGGTAGAAGTCGTCGCCGACGCGCAGGATCGACGGATCCGGGTGGAACCCGGCGAGGACGGGGTTGCGGATCGACCAAGCAGCGGTCGCCACGTCAGCGGTGTCGATCGACACGAGGGCTCCTCTGTGCGGGTTAAGAAACTTCCGGAAATTATGCGGTACCAAACCATAGGCAGTCTTCACTACGTTAGCCGGTCTTTTCCCGACTGGACAGGGGTCTTGACCGCCGCCGAAACAGCTCGTAGCGTGCCGGCCATCGATCGGTAATACCGACGAAGCAATGAAAGTTCCGGAGATCCAGGTCTGAACCCGTGCCGGCCTGGCCGGCGTTCCGAGCCCTCAATGAGTTCCTCGAAGGGATGGATCATGACCACGCACCTCTCCCGCCGAACGCTGCTCGGCCTCGCCGGAGCCGGCGCTGGCGCCTACCTACTCAGCGCCTGCAGCGGCGACGACGAGTCCGGCGACCCGAACGCGCCGCAGACCATCAACTGGTGGCACATCCAGAACACCGAACCGATGCTCCCGGTCTGGAAGGCGCTGTCCGACGATTACAAGGCCGCGCACAGCAACGTTTCCTTCTCCATCCAGCCCCTGGAGAACGAGGCGTTCAAGGCCAAGCTCACCACCGCCACCCAGGCCGGCGACCCGCCGGACCTCTTCCAGTCCTGGGGCGGTGGCGTGCTCAAGCAGCAGGTCGACGCGGGTCTGGTCAAGGACCTCACCGACGACGTGAAGGACCTGGTCAGCGGCATCCTGCCCGCCGCCATGCAGCCGTACACGATCGACGGCAAGATCTACGGCATTCCGTTCGACATCGGCATGGTCGGGTTCTGGTACAACAAGGAGCTCTTCACCCGCGCCGGCATCACCGCCACCCCCACCACCTGGACCGAGGTGCTCGACGCGGTCCGCAAGCTCAAGGCCGCAGGCATCACCCCTGTCGCCCTGGCCGGTAAGGACAAGTGGCCGGCGCACTTCTACTGGTCGTACCTGGCGATGCGCATCGGCGGGGTCGACGCGCTGCAGAAGGCCGTCGACAGCAAGAACTTCGACACCCCCGACCTCGTCGCCGCTGGCGAGCGACTCAAGGAGCTCGTCGACCTGCAGCCGTTCCAGAAGGGCTTCCTCGGCGCGGAGTTCGGCTCGCCCGACGGTCAGGCCGCCACCATGGGCAACGGCAAGGCCGGCATGGAACTGATGGGGCAGTGGGCGCCGGCGGTGCAGGCGTCCAGCTCCACGAGCAAGAAGGGCCTCGGCGACAAGCTGGGCTTCTTCCCGTTCCCGTCCGTGGACGGCGGCAAGGGCTCCTCCACCGAGGTCTTCGGCGGCGGCAACGGCTTCGCCGTCGGCAAGGACGCGCCCCCGGCCACCGTCGACTTCCTGAAGTTCCTGCTCAGCGCCGAGAACCAGCGCCGATCCGCCGAGACCGGCGCGGTGCTGCCCACGGTCAAGGACGCCACCGGGGCCATCAGCGACCCCAACAACAAGGTCGTCGCGGAGACCCTCGCCAAGAACACCGGCTTCCAGCTCTACCTCGACCAGGCGTACGCGCCCGCACTCGGTCAGCAGATCAACGACAGCGTGGCTGAGTTGATCGCCGGCACCAAGCAGCCGGCGGCGATCGTCAAGGACATCACGCAGGTGGCAAAGACCGTCTGATCGTGACCACCCATCCATCCGTAGCCGGCCGTAGAACCCGAGTGGAGCAGGCATGACCAGGCCATCGACCGTGTCGGACATCAGGCGCGGCGACACGGCGACCGACCCGCCGGCACCGGGGCCGGGCACCGCGCGTCAGCGCGGCCGCCAGCCCCGGCCCGGCCGGGGCAGCGTCCTCGCTGTCTTCCTGGCGCCTGCCCTGGCGCTGTTCCTCCTGCTGGTCGTCGCCCCCATCGTGGTGGCCGGCTACGCCAGCTTCTACAAGTGGAACGGCTTCGGGCTGCCGGAGAACTTCATCGGGTTCGACAACTACACCCGTGCCTTCAGCGACCCGACCTTCCGCGGTGACCTGTGGCGCGGGCTCATCCTTGTGGTGCTGTCCCTGGCCGTGCAGCTGCCCGCCGCGCTGGCCCTGGCCATGCTCCTCAACCAGCCCCTGCGCGGCCGGGCCATCTACCGGCTGATCTTCTTCGCGCCGTACGTCCTCTCCGAGGTCACCACGGCCGTCCTGTTCACGCTCGTGTTCTCACCCAACCGGGGTCTGGGCGAGGGTGTCGCCCAGTGGTTGGGCGCCGACGCGGGCACGATCTTCGCCGACCCGGACACTGTGCTGTTCGCCGTCTTCCTCGTGGTGTCCTGGAAGTACTTCGGCCTCTACATGATGCTGTTCCTGGCCGCCCGGCAGGGCATTCCCAAGGAGCTGTCCGAGGCCGCGGTCACCGACGGCGCCAGCTCCTGGCAGGCGTTCCGGCACGTCACGCTGCCTCTGCTCGGCCCCACCATCCGGATCAGCGTGTTCCTGTCGGTCATCGGCACGATCCAACTGTTCGACATGGTCTGGGTGCTCACCGGCGGTGGGCCGATCCACTCCTCGGAAACCCTTGCCGTCACCATGTACCAGTACGGCTTCCGCCGTTTCGAGGTCGGGTACGCGAGCGCGATCAGCATCGTCATGTTCCTGATGAGCCTCGTCTTCGCACTCTTCTATCAGCGCATCGTCCTTCGTCGGGACACCGCGGGCGCGATCACCAACCAGGGAGGCCAGCGATGAGCGGCACGGTGAACCGCGCCCAGCGGACCCGCAGCGTCGTTCTGCACCTGATCTGCATCGCCGTCGGCGCGCTGATCGTCGTGCCGGTCTGGTTCGGGGTGCTCGGCGGCTTCAAGGACAACGGGCAGCTGTCCACCAACCCGCTCGGCTGGCCCGACCCCTGGGTGCCGAACTACCTCGAGATCCTGGGTAACGGGGTGTTCTGGCGGCAGCTCGGCAACAGCATGCTCATCGCCGTGAGCAGCACCCTCATCGTCGTCGGCGCGGCGGCGATGGCGGCGTTCGTCTTCGCCCGCTACGCCTTCCGGGGCCGCGAGTTCCTTGTCACCCTGTTCGCGATCGGTCTGATGTTCCCGTTCGCGGTGGCCATCCTGCCGCTGTTCATCCTGCTGCGCGGCATGGGCCTGCTGGACAACCCGCTCGGCGTGATCCTGCCGCAGGCTGCCTTCGGGCTGCCGATCACCATCATCATCCTGCGGCAGTTCTTCCGGACCATTCCCGCCGAGGTCGAGGAGGCCGCCGTCCTCGACGGCTGCGGCTCCTTCGGCTTCTTCTGGCGGGTCCTGCTGCCGATGGCCCGTCCCGCCCTGGCCACCGTCTCCGTGCTGGCGATCGTGACCAGCTGGAACAACTTCATGCTGCCGCTTGTCGTCTTCAGCGACCAGAGCTGGTGGACCCTGCCCGTCGGGGTCCAGGCGTTCCAGGGCCAGTACGCCGACGACACCGCCCGGGTGCTCGCCTACGTCGTCCTGTCCATGCTCCCCGCCCTGGGCTTCTACGCCGTTGCCGAACGGCAGCTCATCGGCGGCCTGACCGGCAGCGTCAAGGGGTGAGAGCACACCTCCAGCCGACCTGAAGTGTCCCGCCAGATGCAAGGAGGGGGCCGTGGGCTCCGACAACGGCCGAAACGTCACCATCGCGATGATCGCGCGACTGGCCGGTGTCTCCGTGCCCACGGTCTCCCGGGTCATCAATGGTCGCTCCGATGTGGCTCCCGGGACCCGGGAGCGCGTCGAGGCGCTGCTCAACCAGCACGGCTACCGTCGTCGGACTCAGGCCAGGCGCACCGACGCGGCACTCATCGACCTGGTCTTCAACGACCTCGACAGCCCCTGGGCCGTGGAGATCATCCGTGGGGTGGAGGACGTCGCCCGCAGCAGCGGCGTCGGCACCGTCGTCTCCGCCATCCACTGGCGCATCACCTCGGCCAAACAATGGCTCGACAACATGCGTACCCGATCCACCGAGGGCGTCATCTTCGTGACGTCGATGGTGAACCCGCCGCTACAGGCCGAACTGCGTCGCCTGCACCTCCCGGTGGTCATCATCGACCCCGCCGGTGTCGACCCGCAGGAGTCACCCACAATCGGTGCCACCAACTGGGCGGGCAGCCTGAGCGCCAACCAGTACCTGCTCGACCTCGGCCACCGCCGCATCGGCTTCATCGCCGGGCCGCCGCACCTGATGTGCAGCAGGGCCAGGATGGACGGCTACCGCGCCGCGCTCGGCGCCGCCGGCATACCCGTCGACGACGCCCTCATCCGACCCGGCAACTTCTATCACGAGGCCGGCTACACCTCGGCCACGCAACTGCTGGCCCTGCCCGACCCGCCCACCGCCATCTTCGCCTCCAGCGACCAGATGGCCCTCGGGGTCTACGAGGCCGTTCGCAAACGCGGCCTGCGCGTGCCGGACGACATAAGCGTGGTCGGCTTCGACGACCTGCCGGAGGTCCGCTGGTGCTCGCCACCGCTGACGACGATCCGCCAACCCCTTGCCGAGATGGGCATGCTTGCCGCACGGACCGTGCTGCGGCTCGCCAGCGGTGAGAAGACCGAGAGCCCGCGCATCGAACTCGCCACCGAACTCGTCATCCGCGACAGCGCCCGGTCACCGCGCTGAAACGCCCGTCGTCGACGCGGCGGTGGTGCAGGGGTGACCGCCGGTGTCAGGCGTCCGGGTGTCGGCGGACGAAGTCCTGGTACGTCTCGTTGGCCAACTCGATCTCCCGTAGCTCGGCCTGGCGTACCTCGGCCGCCGACCGGGCCTGGGCGAGGCGTAGCTGGTGTCGTCGCTCGCGGGCCTGGGCCCAGCCCCGGGTCGCGCCCCACGCGATCCAGCCGCCGGACGCGATGACCCCGGTCAGTGCGAAAGCGAGGAGGAAGTCCATCTCGACATCCTTTCCGGTCAGCCGACGTCCCGGCGGACGGCGAGCCAGGTGCCCAGCCCGAACATCAGCACGACGTATCCGAGTAGGACTGTGACGGGCAGCCCGGCGCCCGCCGATTCGATCACCCCGGGCGTGCCGCCCTCGAACTGGGACGGGGCGCCCAGCGCACCGGCGAGCGCCCCGGAACTCGGGGCGAGCAGCAGCTTCTGGACTGCCTCCAGCGGGCTCAGCACGAGAGCGAGGCCGCTGATGGCGTTCTCCAGCACGAGCGTCCACACGAGGCCGACGGCGATGGCGGTGGCGGTGCTGCGGAACGCGATGGCCAGGAAGTAGCCGAGGCTGGCGTGGGCGCTGCAGATCAGCCACGCGGCCCCGACGGCCGCGACCAGATCGCCGGCCGGCGGCCAGTCCAGGCCGCGCCCTTCGAGCAGCGCGAGCAGCGCGGTGACGGCGGCCATCGCGGCGAAGGTGAGCGCGACGAGCAGCAGGGTCAGCGCGCAGAGCGCGACGGCGTGCCCGGCGAGCACCTGCGCCCGCCGGGGACGCTGGGTGAAGATCAGGTTGAGGGTGCCCCAGCGGTACTCGTTGCCGACGACGACGGCGCCGAGAATCACCACTATCGCCCCGCCGAACAGCGGGAACAGCCCGATCCCGGTGGGCACGAGCTGGCCGGGCAGCACGGCGTCGAGCAGCGACGCGGCGTTGTCGGCCTGCTTCGGGTCGCTGGCCAGGGCCAGGTGCACGAGGTACGGCACGCCGACGCCGAAACCGAGCGCCATCGCGACCCAGGTGAGGGTCACGGCCCACACCGCCGGCCGCTTACGGTCGGCGAACCAGGCCGCGCGTACGGAGGCGATCATCGGCTGCTCCCTGTCGTGCTCGTCAACTCCAGGAACGCCTCCTCCAACGAGTGGCGTACGGTGCGCAGCTCGCGTACCTCGATGCCGGCCTCGACCAGCGCGCGGTTGAGCGTCGCGGCGAGCGTCGGGTCGGCGCTGACCCGCAGCGTGCCGTCGACGGTCTCCACGGCGCGGACGCCCGGGTGGTCGCGCAGGCAGGCGGTGGCCTTGTCGATCGGGTCGGCGGCGATGAGCAACTCGCGGCCGCCGAGCGCCGCGCGCAACTCGTCGGCGGTGCCGTCGGCGACCAGCCGGCCCCGGTTGATGACGGCGATCCGGTCGCAGACCTGCTCGACCTCGCCGAGGACGTGGCTGGAGAGCAGCACCGTACGCCCCTGTCGGCCCAACGAGCGCAGGAGTTCCCGGATCTCCGACACGCCGGCGGGGTCCAGCCCGTTGGTGGGCTCGTCGAGGATCAGCAGCTTGGGCTCCTTGAGCAGCGCCGCCGCGACACCGAGCCGTTGCTTCATCCCCAACGAGTACGTCCGGAACGGCGAGCGCTCGCGGGCGGTGAGGCCGACCTCGGCCAGCACCCGTTCGGCGGCGCTCGCGGGCACTCCGGCGTAGCGGGCGGCCAGCCGCAGGTTGTCGAGACCGGACAGGTGCGGGTAGAAGGCGGGTGACTCGATGAGCGCGCCCACCTGACCCAGTTCGTTAGGGGTGCCCGGGGGATGGCCCAGGACGCGGACCTGGCCGGACGTCGGCCGGACGAGCCCGACCAGCATCCGCATGGTCGTGGTCTTGCCGGCACCGTTGGGGCCGAGGAAGCCGAAGACCATCCCCTCGGGCACCCGAAGGGTGAGCCCGTCGACTGCGGTGACACCGCCGGGATAACGCTTGGTCACCCCGTGGACTTCAATGGCGAATCGGTCATTCCCCAACGGACTGACGCAATCGTCCGATGGTGTGGCGGAATCGGCCTCCGGCGTTTTGCTTCGCCTTCATCTGGGCGGTCCTTACTCATTCCCGACCACGTCACAGGATTGGTTGCGCGTAGTCAATTAAATGGTCGTTAAGCGCGGCCAGGCGGCGGCCGGACCGACCACCATGGAGAGTCACGCCATCGGGCCACTCCACGTCCGGGGCGCTGGAATAGGCCTCTGACCTGCGGAATGATCCGACGGCGCCCACAGACTAGCCGATGTTGATCTCCTCGGGAAGGTCCACGACGGTTGCCTCGGAAAATTTCCTCCCCCTCCGCAGCTCAGTGCGCATCAATTAGTCTTGGCGCCGGCCGGCGCAAAACAATCTGTTGACGAACGTATTGCCCTTGTGCAGCATGTAGTCACTTTCGAGTTGCTGGTGATCGTTGGCATAGGAGACCGGATGAGCCTGCCGCTGGACGGTGCGGAGACCATGGAAGTGCGGCCCAAGCTGCGCCACGACGTGGTCTTTCTGGATGCGCCGACCGGGGCGTACCTGCGGGGTCCGGACACCGCCTTCCTGATCAAGGGCAGGTCGGCGTTCCGCTGGCTGACCTCGTTGAGCCCGTACCTCACCGGGGAGCACACCCTCGCGCAGCTCACCGCCTCGCTTGACGAGGCGCAGCGGCAGACCGTGCTGACCCTGGTCCGCGCGTTGCTGGCCCGGGGCTTCGCCAAGGACGCCACCGACCGCACCGAGTTGGCGGAGCCGGTGGCCCGCCGGTTCGCCCCGCAGATCGAGTTCATCGACCACTTCGTCGACGATCCCACCGGGCGTTTCCTGCGGTTCCACACCGCCCGCGTGGCGTTGGCCGGTGGGGGGCCGACCCTGCTCGCCGCCGCGAGCGGCCTGCTGCGCAACGGGTGCCTCCAACTCGACCTGTACCCGGACGACGACCCGGCGCGCTACGCGGAGGCGTTGCGGCCGGAGGTGGCGACGCTGCGGGCGGACGGATTGGCAGCCGAGGTCCGGGTGCACGACACCCCTGTCGACGCGAGCGGCGCCGACGCGGTGATCTGCTGCACCGACCGCACGGGCCTGCCCCGCCTGGCCGAGCTGGCCCGGGCCTGCCACCGCGACGGCCCTCTGCTGATCCCGGTGCTCACCGACGACGAGCGGGCGGTGGTCGGCCCGACCGTCGCGCCGGGGCGTACGCCCTGCTGGCTCTGCGCCCACCTGCGGCTCACCGCTGGTGCGCCGGCCGTCGACGCGGCCGAGTTCTGGCGACACCTCGCGGTCGGCGCCGGCCCCGAGGTCCCCGCGCCGTTGCCGGAGGTGACCGCGCGCATGCTCGGCAACGCCGCCGCGTTCGAGGTGTTCCGCGTGCTCACCGGGGCGTTGGCAGCGGACACCGCCGACGGTGTTCTGCTGCTCCAACTGTCCACATTGGTGTCAACGCGGGAGAGGGTGCTGCCCCATCCGGCCTGTCCGGTGTGTCGGGACGTGGACGTGCCCGCGGCGGCCGAACCCGCCGGCTCCGAGGACGAGACGTACCAGCGGGCACAAGTGTTGGTGTCACCGAACGCGGGGGTGTTCACCCAGTTCGTCGACGACCCACTGGAGCAGGCGCCGCTCAAGACCGCCCGGCTGCTGCTGCCCGGCCGACGCGGCCCGCGCGAGGTGACAGCCTTCGACGTGCACACCGTGATGAGCGCCCGGCTGGCCGCGTACCGGGTGGCGGTGCGCGACCACGCCGCCCGCTGGGCCGACCCGGACACCGGTGTGCTCGCCACGGCCGAGCAGCTGCGCGACCGCGGCGAGCACCCGGTGCCGTGGACCGACCTGCACACCGCCAGCGGGGCCGTCCCCGACGACCCATCCCGCCCGGTCCGCTGGCTGCCGGCGACGGTGCTGGGCGGCACCGACACCGTGTGGGTGCCCGCCGCGCTGGCGCTGCCCACCTCGGCCGCGAACGGCACGGGCCTCGCCGAGCGGACGGTCGCCGGCGCGTCAGGCGCCGACACACTCGACGGTGTCATCGACCAGGGCCTCGCCGACGCGCTGGCGTACCACGCGCTGACCGCCGCCATGCGCGGCGCCGGCGGCCTCACCGTGGTCGCCGAAGAGGAGTTGGTGGCCGACGACGACACCGCCTTCGTGGTGAAGGCGGCGCACCGCTTCGGCTGTCAACTCACGGTCTTCGCCCTCGCCGGCGCCGCACCGGCACACGCCGTGCTCGCCGTCACCGAGACCCCCGCCGGACGCGACTGGCGTCTCGCCGCTGGCTTCGACCCGATCGCCACGCGGCTGACCGCCGTACGTGACCTGGTCGGCCGCGTCCAGGTGCGGCACTTCGAGGGGACCGACGTCGACCTCGGCGACCCGGTGCTCGCCGACCTCGAGCCGGCCACCCTCACCGCCGGTGCGGTGAGCGGGGACACCGCGGGCGACCGCACCGACCGCGCCGCCGTGCTGGCCGCACTCGCCGCGCGGGGGACCAGCGCGTTGCTTGTCGAGACCACGACCCGCGACGTGCGCGCCAGCGGGGCGTTCCGCAGCGGTGTGGTCCTGCTGCGCCACCACGGCCGGACGGCCGACTGAAACCGCCACGCAAGTGGTCCGAGCGAGGCACGCACCATGGAAGGAGGTGTAAACATGCCGATCACCCTGAATGACGAGCTCCGCGAGCTGGAGACCGAAACCTTCGAAATCGAGGAGGTGGAGAACGGCGACGAGTTGCTCGCCGCTACCAGCTCCAGCTGCTCCACGTCGAGCTGCTGCAGTTGCAGCACGTCGAGCTGCTGCAGTAGCAGCACCAGCACCTCTAGCTGCGGCTGACCGAGGTAACCGGGGGTTGACCCGAACGCTGACCAACCCAGTCATCCGGTGGGACATCGCATCCGATGCACCAACCGCCGCCGGCCCGCGCCGGCGAGTAGCCCCTGCGTGCCTCCGCTGGCTCCACTGTGGTGGTGCGGACGCAGACCCACCCACGACTGGTGCTGACCTCGGCACAAGGAGACGCTCGTGACCCAACCCCTGGCATCCGTCGCACTGTCCGAATCGGTCCGCGGCGAGCTACACGAGCTGCAGACCGAGACGTTCGGTCGAGGACCTCGCGGATCTGTCCGCCGACCACATGGGTTATTGCAGCGGCAGTCGCAGCACGTCCAGTTGTTGTAGCTGCATCTCGCCGAGTTGCATCGGCATTTGAGCCCGGCACCACCCGACCGCTCCGGACGGCCGGGCGGTGCCGCGGCCCGCGTACGCCCGAGGGGAGGTAGAAGGTATGCCGGATCTGACCGAGGAACTCCGCGCGTTGGAAACCGAGACGTTCGAGATCGAGGACGTCGACGCGATCGACGCGATGGTCATGGCCTGGTCCAGCTCCAGCTGCTCCTGTTCCAGCTGTTGCAGTTGCAGTACGAGCAGTTGCTGCAGCAGCAGCACGAGCACCGGGTGCGGCGGCGGATAGCCACCGCCGCAGGGTCCCCGCCGGCGAGCCACGCCGGCGGGGACCCCCGGTACCGCCCCCTCCACACCACAGCAACCGCAGACAGGTGAACCGCATGATCGTCGACGTCCGGACCACCTCCACCGGATGGGACAGCAGCCTCAAGCAGCTCGGCGAGGCGTTCCACGAACGGCTCCAGGACCGGGCCGGCCAGCCGACCCAGGACCTGCCGCCCGCCGGGATCACCGTGCGCATCGCCGCCCTCGGCCTCACCGACGCGTTCGCCGACACCGGTGAGGGTCTCACAAGCGATGTGGTGCCGATCTGGCTGCATGGCGCGACCGCGTTGGTCGGCCCCCGCTGGACCGGGGGCAGCGAACCGGACGCGCTGCCGGGTCCGTGCCCGCTCTGCGTCCAGCGTCGCTGGCAGGCCATCCGGCTGCGCGAGGAGCGGCACGCCCTGGAGCACGACGCCCCGGTCGGTGTGGTGGCGCCCCTGCCGCACCTGACTCCGTTCGCCATCGACGCGCTCTGGCACCTGTTCCGGCAGGCCTGTCGGACCCCCGCCGGCCGCCCCGGCGTCGCCCTGCTGCACCACCTGCGGATGGACACGCTGGAGACGACACGAGTGGAGGTGCTGGCCGACTCGGAGTGCCCGGCCTGCGCCGACTCGCAGCCGGACACCGCTGAGGCGGCCGTGCCCGCGTTGGTCCGCCGACCGAAGCCCCACCCGACGTCGTACCGGCTGCGCGCGGCCGACGAGCTGGACCTGCCGGTCGGGGCGTTGAGCAACCCCGTCGTCGGCGCGCTCGGCGGCACCGCGCTGCGGGCGTACAACGCCACCGCCACCGCGCCCGTCACCGGCTACTTCCGGGTACGCAGCCGCTACGACCTGCACGAGATGTGGTGGAGCGGACACGCCAACAGCTACGGCGGTAGTGAGACGTTCGCGCTGCTGGAGGGCCTGGAGCGGTACGCCGGTCAATATCCGCGCGCCAGACGCACCGAGGTGTTCGACACCTACACCAACCTCGCCCCGGCCGCGCTCGACCCGTCCGGCCTGGGCTACCACCCGGCGTTCTACCAGGGGCACGGGCACTACTACGCCCCGTACTCCCCGGACGAGCCGATGCACTGGGTGTGGGGGTTCTCGTTGCGCGACGGAGAGCCCCGCCTCGTCCCCGAGCAGCTCGTCTACTACCTGGACCGCCGTACCGACGAGCGCAAGTTCGTCCAGGAGTGCTCCAACGGCTGCGCCAGCGGCAGCTGCCCGGAGGAGGCGTTGCTGCACGGCATGCTGGAGCTGGTCGAACGCGACGCGTTCCTGCTCGCCTGGTACGGCAGGGCACGGCTGGCCGAGATCGACCCCGCGACCTGCCGCGACGAGCGGGTGCACTTCATGCTCGACCGGGTCGACCTGCTCGGCTATGACGTCCGCCTGTTCGACACCCGCGCCGACCTGCCGATCCCGGTGGTCACGGCGGTGGCCGTCAAACGCGGCGACGGCCTCGGCCAACTCTGCTTCGCCGCCGGCGCCAGCTTCGACCCGGACGACGCGGTCCGCGCGGCGCTGTGCGAGACCGCCTCCTACGTGCCCGGCTTCGACGAGCGGGTCGCCGCCAGCGAGCCCGAGCTGCGGGAGATGATCCGTGACTACACCCGGGTCACCGAGCTGAGCCACCACGCCCTGCTCTACGGGCTGCCGGAGATGGCGCAGCACGCGGCGTTCCTCTTCGACGACCCACCGATGCGGTCCATGTCCGAGCTGTACGGCGACTGGCTCGCCACCCGGCCGGACAACGACGACCTGCGCGCCGACATGTCGTACCTCGCCGGCCTGATCGCCGGCCTCGGCGGCGACGTCGTCGCGGTCGACCAGACCTGCCCCGAGCAGCAGGTCGCCGGGGTGCACACGATGGCCGTGGTGGCCCCGTCGCTGGTCCCGATCGACTTCGGCTGGCAGCGACAACGGGTGCTCTGGAGCGAGCGCCTGGACCGGTACGTGGCTCGTGGGCGACACGGACCGGACGGGCTGGGCGCCACCGGCCGTAACCCCCACCCGCACCCCTTCCCGTAGGAGCAGCGCCATGCAGCAGGAGGCCATCGAGGTCGTCCGGGAGTACACCGAGGCGGTGTTCCGGCGCGCCCGTACGCCAATGGAACCACTCAACTACGAGGTGGACTGGGCTGACCAGCCGTCGCGGCACAAGAGCTATCCGGACGCCCCTCGGCTGCCGTTGCCCGCCCCACCGCCTGACCTGCCGACCCTGCGGGACCTGCACACCGGCGAGCACCTGCCGCCGGTCACCGGCTGGTCGCTGGCCCGACTGGCCGCACTCCTGCGGTTGTCGTACGGGGTGCTGGACCGGCGGTTGACAGTCAACTGGAACCAGGACCTCGCCCAGCGGGCGCACTTCGAGCACGCGGTGTGGGGGCGCGGCACCGCGTCCGGCGGCGGGATGTACCCGGTCGAGTTGTACCTGGTGGTGGGGGCCGGAGGGCCACTGCTGCCGGGTGTCTACCACTACCACACCGGCTCGCACGTGCTGGAACGGCTGCTGCTCGGCGACGTCACCCCGACCGTGCGCGCCGCCCTCGGCGGCGACGCGGCTCCCGGCGACAGCTACCTGCTGGCCGGCATCCGGTTCTGGAAGAACTCGTTCAAGTACAACAGCTTCTCCTACCACGTGGTCACCCAGGATCTCGGCGCGCTGCTCGGCTCCTGGGACCTGTTGGCGCCCGCGCTGGGCGTACCCCTGCGACGGTTGCTCTGCTTCGACCCTGCGCCCCTGCAACGGTTGCTCGATCTCGACGGCGACGCGGAGAGCATCTTCGCGGTCGTGCCCGTGACGTGGGACGGCGCTGCGGGCGGACGCCCGGCGGCTGAGCCCGTGGACGCGGACGTGCGGACCCGGTACACCGCGTTCGAGCGGTCCCGGCGGGTCCGCGACTTCGCCGCGGTCACCGCGGTGCATCGGGCGGCGGCGGCCCCCTGCGTGCCCGCCCCGGACGACGCCGGCACCGCCACGCCCCGCGACCTGCCCGGTGACCCGGTCGCGCTGCCCGCCGTGCAGCTCGACCGACTCGCGAGTCCACTCTCGACGGTGTTGGCCAGCCGATCCAGCAGCTTCGGCCGGTTCCGGCGTCCACCCGACGTGACGGCCGCCGAACTTGGCACCACCCTCGCGTTCGCCGCCGCCGGCCGCCGCTACCCGGGGGACGTCAAACGGCCCGACGGCGGGCCCGAGCTGACCCGGCTGTGGGTGTTCGCCAACCACGTCGACGGGCTGCCGGCCGGCACCTACGCCTACTGCGAACGCCGGCACGCCCTGCTGCCTGCCGCCCCGGCGCCCGACGAGGGGATGGCCGCCTTCCTGCAACAGCAGTACTTCCTCACCAACTACACGATGGGTCAGGTCGGCGCGGTGCTGGCCATCTCGGGGCGCCCCGACGCGGTGCTCGACGTGTTCGGGCCGCGCGGCTACCGGATCCTCAACGCCGAGGTGGGCACGGTCGCTCAGCGGGCCTACTGCGCGGCCACCGCCCAGGACCTCGGGTGCGGCGCGGTCCTCGGCTTCGACAACGTCGCGATGAACACCGCCCTCGGGCTGGACGGCACCGACGAACGCACAGTGCTCTTCCTGCTGCTCGGGCGGCACCCGCAGGCCACCGCCGACGTGGCGTACCGGCTGTGACCCCCCGACCCGCTCCGAACCGACGAAGGAGAGACCTGTGACGGTGTCCCTGCCCGCACGACCGGTGAGTCCGATCTCCTGGCGGATGGCCGGGGTGTTCATGCTGCGCACCGCCGGACTGCCGATCGAGGTCACCGACCGGCTCGCCTTCGACCGCAGCGCCGGATGGGCCAGCCGGGTGCTCGACCTGGAGGCACGGCTCCGCACCACCGGACTGGGCCTGGCCGACGCTTTGCAGAGCGCGGTGGGCCGAAACCTGACCGACGACGGTCTGCGGCGGCGGCTCATCCGGCTGCGCCGCGACGTGTTCAACCTCCGTGCGCCCCGCCCAGCCGATCCGGCGGCCTGGCCGGTCGAGGCGTTGGGCACGGACACCCACCGGGAGTTGACCCGCTGGCTGGACACCTTCGCGGCGTACCACGAGGAACTGGCCGCCGGCCCGACGGTTTTCGACGACGAGTTGGCCAGCCGGCGGACCGTCCTGCGCGCCCTCGCCGACGACCCGGACCTGCGCGGCGGCATCCTGCTCGCCTCCCCGTCCCTGGACCGCTACCTCGACGGCTACGTCAACGGGACCGGAGCCCTGGGGAAGCGGGCCCGCCGCATCGAGCGGTCACTGCTGGAGTACGCCTACCGCACCGCCGCCAAGACCAGCCCGTTCAGCCGGCTGACCACTGTGAACGTGGGCACCTTCGCAAGCGGCACCGGCGAGCTGCTGCACGCCGTGCCCGACGGCACCGCCGCGGCGACGCGTGGCAGCGCCCGGCTCAACCTCGCCGCGCTGGGTCGCCTGTCGGCGATCGTGCTCGCCGACGAGAAACTGCGCCCCGACCTGCCGGTGACCCTTACCACCGGGTGGCGCATCGCCCACGGCCGGCTGCGCTACCTGCGCCGCCGTCGGATCAGCTCCGAGGACGGCGACGCCGCGATCACCCTGGAGTCGATCCACGAGTCGCTGTTCGTGCTGCCCACCGGGCGGGTGCTGCACGACATCCTGGCCGCCCTCGACGGCGGGCGGGTACGACGGATGGCCGACCTGGTCACCGAGCTGGCCACCGACGGACGGCCCGCCGACGAGATCGCCCAGTACCTGCACCATCTGCTGCGGGTCGGCCTGCTGGTGGTGCCGAACCTGCAACTGGACATCCACGCCGACGACCCCGTCGAGGGCTACCGGGGCGCGCTGCGGCAGATCGACCGGGACTGGTCCGATCGGCTCGCCGAGCGGGTGGCCACCGCCAACCGGCTGGCCACCGCGTACCCGGCTCAGGACGTGCCGGGCCGCCGCCAGGCGCTCGACGGGATCCGCGACGAACTGGTCGCCGCACACGCCGATCTGGGACGGGTGGACATCCCGGCCCCCCGCACCCTTGTCTACGAGGACGCCACCCGGCAGACCGACGGCCCGGTCACGGCCGACCAGGCCCGCTGGGAACGGGAGATCCTGCCCGGTCTGCGGGCGCTCGCGCGGATCATGCCGGTGTTCGACATCAACCTGCCCCGCCGGCTGGCCACCAAGGGTTTCTTCCGGGCCCGGTACGGCGACGGCGGGCGCTGCGACGACCTGCTCACCTTCGCCCACGAGTTCCAGCAGGACTTCTTCGAGCACTACAGCGGCCGGATGATGCGCCGCCGCGCGTTCGACGAGGACAACCGCTACGTCCGGCAGGAGAACTGGTTCCGGCAGGACGAGATCACCGCGCTGGACGACGCCCGGCAGGAGGTGGCCCGGCGGATGAACGAGGCGTACGACCGTCTGCCCGCCGGCGCCGAGGAGCTGCGGCTCGACGAGACGTTCATGAACGACGTCGCCGCCATGGTGCCCGAGACGCTCGGCACGCTCGACCCCCGGTCGTTCTTCCTCCAAATCGCCGACCAGGGCGGCCAGCACCGGGTGGTGGTCAATCGGATCTATTCCGGAATGACGCTGCTCTTCTCGCGCTTCGCGCACCTCTTCGCTGGGCAGGACCTCGCTGGTGCGCTGCGCGCCGAACTCCTGCGCCTGCAGCCGCCCGGCGCCGTGCTGGCCGAACTCAAAGGCGGGTACGACGCGACGAACCTCAACCTGCACCCCGTGGTCACCCCGTACGAGCTGGTGTGCCCTGGGGAGATCAGCCACCGACCGGCGGCCGAGCAGATCGACATGGACGACCTCAGCGTCGAACACGACCCGGTCACCGACCGGCTGCTGCTGCGCTCGCGCCGCCTCGACGCCGAGGTCATCCCGGTCTACCTCGGGTTCCTGCTGCCGATGGCGCTGCCGGAGGTCCAGCAGGTGCTGCTCACCTTCGCCTACCTGGGCATGGCCCAGCCCGACCTGTGGGCCGGCACGACAGTTCCGCTGCCCGGCCGGGGAATCGCCGACTACCCGCGCATCGTGCACGGCGACCTGGTGCTGCAACGCCGGATGTGGAAGCTGCACCCGGACCACCTGCCGACCCGTACGCCGGAGCAGAGCGACGCGCAGTGGTTCCTGGCCTGGCAGCGGTGGCGACGCGACAACGCCCTGCCCCGGCGTGTCTTCGCCGCCCCGGAAGGCGGCCGGCTCACCCCGGCGGCCGGCGACGACGGCGCTCAGGCCACGGCCCGCCCGGACCACAAGCCGCTCTACGTGGACTTCGACAGCCACTTCTCGCTGCAACTGCTGGACGCGACGGCACGCGCCGCGGGCAGCCGGCTGGTGCTGACCGAGATGCTGCCGGGCCGCGACGAGCAGCTGGTGCGCGGCGACGCCGGCACGTACGTCACCGAGCTGACCGTGGAACTCAACGGTGTCCGAGACGGAGTGAACGATGACTGAATACCCCTCGCCGGTCGCCCACGGCTGGCTCAGCGTGCACGTCTTCTACGCCAGCAACGCCAACCCGATGCTCGTCGAAGGCGTCCGGCCGCTTGTGGACGAGTTGCGGGCCGAAGGGCTGATCAGCCGCTACTTCTTCATCAAGTACTGGATGGAGGGGCCACACGTACGTCTGCGGGTGCTGCCCGCGCCGGGCGTCGACCCGGCGGTGGTCCGGGCCCGGGTGGACGCGGCCATCGGGGCGTTCCTGCGCCGCCGGCCCGCCCTGTACGAGGTGGACAGCGCCGGTCTCGGTGACCTGTACAAGCAGATGTTCCTCGCCGAGTACAGCCAGCAGCGGTGGGACGAGGAATATGGTCCGGACGGCGTCATGCCCATGCGGGCGAACAACAGCCACCACCACATCCCGTACGAGCGGGAGTACGGCCGCTACGGCGGTCCCGCCGGCATCGAACTGGCTGAGTGGCACTTCGAGCACTCCAGCGACGTGGTGCTCGACCTGCTGGCCACCACGAACGTGCACGTCCGACCGGTGCTGCTCGGCCTCTCCGCCCAGCTGACGATGATGATGTGCGCCGTCTTTCTCGACGACGACCAGCGGATCGCCGGGTTCCTCGACGAGTACCGGAGCTTCTGGGAGGTCTCCTACGCGGAGCCGAGCGACGACTACCACGCCAGCTTCGACACCAGCTACCGCCGGATGGACGCCGCGCTGCGCGGCCGGCTCGCCGACATCTGCGTGGCGGCCCGGGACCGGACGTCCGGGCGTCTCGGCGGCGTCGAAGGTCGCTGGCTGGACCACTGCACCGCGCTGCGGGACCGGGTGGTGGCCCTCGTCGAGGGCGGCGAGTTGCTGTTCCAACGCGGCGGCGGCGACCTCACACCCGTCACCGACCTCGCCGCCGCGCTGCCCATCCTGCTCAGCTCGTACGTGCACATGACCAACAACCGGCTCGGGGTGAGCATCCTGGACGAGATCTACCTGTCGTACCTGCTGCGGGCCGCGCTGCTCGACGAGGCGCCGGCCGGCGCGCGATGACCACCGTCGACGCGACCTGGACGCGCCCTCGACTGCGCGACGGGGTGGCGCTCGGCCCCGGGCAGTGGCGCGGCGAGAAGCTCATCCACCATGTCCGCGACGCCGAGACCGGCTGGTTCTACCGGGTCGGCCCACGGGAGCACTTCCTCCTCTCCCGGATGGACGGCACTCGCACCCTCGACGACATCGCCGTCGAGTACGCCGCGACCTACCAGCGCCGGCTCGGGCCGGAGAACTGGCAGCAGCTCTTCGGCATGCTGCACCGCCGGCAGCTGCTCGACGGCGCCACCGACCCGGAGGCGATCGCCCGGCTGACCGCGTCCGCCGCCGAGGGTGCGGCGAAGGCCCGGCGCGGGCCGCTGTCGGCCCGGTGGCCGCTGTTCGACCCGGACACGCTCTTCACCTGGCTGCTGCCCCGAATCGGTCCGCTGTTCAGTTGGTGGTTCGTGCTGCCCGCCCTGCTGGCCGCGCTGGTCGTGACCGGGTATGTCGGGGCGAACCTGCCGGATCTGCTGGCCGGAACGGGCGGTGGTCACCGCCCGCTCGCCGCGATCATGGCGGCCGTGGTGATCAGCTGGCTGATCATCTTGCTGCACGAGTGCGCGCACGGGTTGACCTGCCGGCACTTCGGCGGGCGGGTCAGCGAAATCGGGGTGATGTGGCGGTTTCCGCTGCTGGCGCCGTACTGCAAGGTCGACGACATCGTGCTGTTCACCCCCCGGCGGCGGGTCGCCACCGCATTCGCCGGCGTGTTCGTCAGCATGCTCGCCCTGGTGCCGTTCGCCGTCATCCGAGCCGTCGCCGAGCCGGGCGTGCTACACGACCTGGCCGGCGCCATGCTGCTGTTCGGCACCGCGACCGTCGCGCTCAACCTGGTGCCGTTCCTGCGACTGGACGGCTACCACATGCTCGGCCACGCCCTCAACCTCGCCGACCTGCGGGCCGACACGTACCGGTTCTGGGGTCGGCTGCTGCGCGGCGGTCGTCGTGCGACAGCCGACTATCGTCGCCGGGAAAGACTGATCTACACCGGGTACGGAGTGGCGTCGGTGGTCTTCGTGGCGACCGTGCTGACCCTGCTGATCCGCTTCTGGTACGGCTCGCTGGCCGGTTGGATCGGGCCGGGCTGGGCGGTGACAGTGCTGGTGGCCGAAGCGGTGGTGCTGCTGGCGCTCGCTGGCCACCTGGCCCGCCGCCGCCGCGCCGCGACCGCCGACGAGGCACGCGGCAGCGACACTTGAGCTGGACGGATCATCCATGACATTCTTGACCGTCGATAACTTCCGCGCGGGGAGCTGACACCCGTCCAACGGGCATCCGGGGTCCGATCAGGGCTCCCGGACGGACGGGTGACTCACTGTTCGTTCTCCGTGAAGGAACCCAGCCCATGCGTAACCCCAAAAGCCGCGTGACGCTCGTGGCGAGCCTGGTGCTCGCCGCGGGAGTGCTCGCCGGCATCACCCCCTCCACCGCAAGCGCGGCAGCCGACCCGGTCGCCGTGACAGTGAACGCCCGCGCAGGGCTGGCCACAGTGCCCGACACGGCGTTGGGCGTCAACCATGCCATCTGGGACCAGAACCTGGGCACGGCCGCGACGACGGACCTGCTGCGCGACGCCGGTGTGCAGATGATGCGCTACCCCGGTGGCTCGTACGCCGACATCTACCACTGGAAGGACCACACCGCCCCCGGCGGGTACGTCGCGCCGAACACCGACTTCGACACCTTCATGGCGGCGGTCAAGCGGGCCGGCGCCCAGCCGATGATCATCGCGAACTACGGCACCGGCACCCCCACCGAGGCGGCCGACTGGGTGCGGTACGCCAACGTGACAAAGGGCTACGGCGCGCGGTACTGGACCGTCGGCAACGAGAACTACGGCAACGGCCACTACGGCTCGGCGTGGGAGGCGGACGACCACCCGGACAAGAGCGCCAGCCAGTACGCGCGGCTTGTCGTCGAGTACGCCGACGCGATGAAGGCTGTCGACCCGAGCATCAAGGTCGGCGCGGTGTTGACGATGCCGGGCAACTGGCCGGACGGGATCACCGCCGGCAGTGACCCGGGCCCGTGGAACCAGACAGTCCTCTCCATCGCCGGCCCGAAGATCGATTTCGTGGACGTGCACTGGTACCCGGGTGGCACCGCCGCCGACTCGCTGGCCCGGACCAACCACCTTCCCGACGCCACCTTCCTGCTCCGCGAGCAGCTCACCCGGTACGCGGGCCCGAACGCCGCGCGCATCGGCATCAGCTTCACCGAGCTGAACGTCGACGTGGGCCGCACCACCCAGCCGGCCGCGCTGTTCCTGGCCGACGTCTACAGCGGGCTGCTGGCCAGCGGCGTCTTCACCGTCCAGTGGTGGAACGTGCACAACGGTATGGGCACGGTGTCGGAGGTGGCGGGCCAGACCGACTACGGCGACTTCGGTCTGCTGTCCAGCGGCGCCTGCACCGAGGACGGCTCGGTGTGTCAGCCGCCGCTGAACACGCCGTTCGCGCCGTACCACGGGCTGACCATGATGAAGCTGTTCGCCAAGACCGGCGACCAGTTCGTCCGCGCCGGCACTACGGAGCCGCTTGTCACCGCGCACGCCGTACGTCGGGCCAACGGCGACCTCGCGGTGTTGCTGCTGAACAAGGACCCGGACAACGCGCACCCGATCACCATCGACTACGCGGGCTTCACCCCGTCGGCAGCCGCGCCGACGGTCTCCACCCTCACCAACGGGGCGACGGGCATCGCCACCAGCCAGTCCGGCTCCGCGACCAGTCGGACGCTGCCGCCGTACTCATTGACCACGCTCGTTCTGCGCCCGGCCGGCGCGACCGCCGGACGGCCGACGGCCCCGGGCCAGCCCACCGCCAGTGGCGTCACGGACCGGGCCGCCACGATCACCTGGCCGGCGGCCACGCCGGGCGGCAGCCCGATCGCCAAGTACGAGGTGTACCGGCAGAACGGCGCCGTCAGCGAGCAGCTCGGCGAGACGGCGGGCCTCTCGTTCACGGTGGGCAATCTGGTGCCCGGCAGCAGGTACACGGTAAATGTCTTGGCCCGCGACACCGCCGGCCGGGTGTCGTGGTCCTCGCCGCCGCTGACGTTCGCCACCGGCAGCCCGGCCACGAGCGCCTGCACGGTCCGCTTCACCACCAACAACGACTGGGGCAACGGCTACATCGGCGGCGTCGAGATCATCAACAACGGTACGGGGCCGATCACCGGCTGGACGCTCACCTGGACCTGGCCGACCGGCTGGCAGCAGGTGAGCAGCGGCTGGAGCGCCAACTGGGAGCAGGTCGGCGCGGCCGTGCGTGTCACACCGACCGACGACAACCGGCAGATCGCCCCCGGGGCGAGCGTGAGCGCCGGCTTCGTCGGCGCGTACAGCGGCCCGAACGTGCTGCCCACCGCCTTCACCCTCAACGGCACGGTCTGCGCGACAGACTGACGCAGCGGTCCGGCTGGCCCGATCCCCGGGCCAGCCGGACCAGCCGGACCACGGCGCAGATCTTGGACAGTTTCCGTTACGCGCTAACGGAAACTGTCCAAGAATCACGTCTGGGCCGGGTGGCGTAGGGGTGCGGTCGGGGTCCAGCCGGCGGCGATCAGGGCGCGGCGGACCGTCGCGGCGACCTCGTCGGGGCGGGAGCGGACCAGCCAGGCCGGGAAGCGCAGGATTCGATCGCCGCTGGTCCAGACGTCGTTCTGCCGGCGCATGTCGGCCGCCCACTGTCGGGCGTCCATGTGGTGCGCGCCGTCGATCTCGACCTGCACCCGCCACTGCCGCCAGTACGCGTCCAGCCAGCGGTTCCGACCCGCCGCGTCGACCCGATGTTCCTGAAGGTCCGGCGCGGGCAGCCGATGGCGGCGGCACAACCGCAGGAAGTCGATCTCGGAGAGCGCCTGCGCGCCGCCCGCGATGTCGGCGGTTGTTTGCCGGATCAGCCGGCGGCGGGGTGCCCGGGGCAGGACGTCGAGCACCGCCTCCAACTCCTCGGGCAGCACTCGGCGCTGCTGGCAGCCGGCCGCCAGGATCGCCTGCGCCTCGTCCACGCCGGACGCCCAACCCGCCGCGTCGACGAGGGCTCGGGCCGTCGTGGTGCGCGGTGGTCGCGCGAGTTGGAGATGGGCGTCGAGCAGTACCGACGTGCGGTGCACCAGGACCGGGGGCATGTCAATCGGGAGTTGGCGCAGGCTGGTCCGTGCGGCGCGACGTGCGGCCGGCACCAACACGTGCAGCGGCTCGCGCCGCAGCCCTCGTACTCCGGCCTCGGCGGCGGCGGTCACCCCGGCCAGCACCGCTCCCGGGCCGGCGGCCAGCACCGCCACCCAGAGTTGCTGGTCGCGGGTGAGTCGACCGTTCCCGGTCAGCAGGATGCCTCGGGATATCGACCGCCATCGACCGGAGCGGATCCGCCCCCGCACCGCCCCCGCGCTGAGCAGCCCGGAGACCTGCGCGGTCGTCAGAACGCCCGCCTGCTCGAAGGCGAGCCAGTCGAGCGCGTCGGCGTCATCGGCGGGCAGCATGCCGGAAGCCTTGTCGCTCGACCCGTTCCGCGCGGATTCGCCGCTGTTGGTCAGCCGACCACGGACCGCAGCGGCACTCGGGCGTCACGAAGCGCCCGTACCAAATCATTCAGGAACGGATGTTCGTCGGCCTGGCGTCCCTCCGGGTTGGGGATCACGACGTACGCCGAGCCGTCCTTCGCGGACGCCTGGGCGTCGGTGGTGAAGCGTTCGACGATCGCCTGGGCGCGCGGCAGGTCCGTGGCCGCGACCTGGATGGTGATGGGCCGCCACCCGCCACCCAGGTCCGCCGTGACCGGCGCGGCGGCGGCGCTGACGCGCGCCGGGTCGACCGCGGCCGAGCGCCGGGCGTCCGGCGTGGTCGCGGCGGCCGGGTAGAGCAGCGCGTTTGCCACCAGGTGCAGACCATTCTCGTTGTACGCCCGGAAGAGCGGATTGAACGCGAACAGCACCGCCCGACCCGCCCCGGTCGGCTCGTCCACCACCGCGGCAGTGCCCTTGAGCGCGTCCGCGCCCACTGTGTAGCCGTTGGCCCAGAACGTGTCGCCCGTCGGATAGGTGAGCACGTTCGTCCCGGTGGTGCTCGGGTTGAGGATCGGGTCGCTGTTGTTGAACTCGAAGTCCTCGGCGGGACGGCCCAGCGCGACAGGGCTGTCGCGGTCGACGTCGACTCGCAGGTGGGAGCCGATCACCAGGTAGTCGGCTGGCTTGGGCTTCTCGGTGGTGGAGGTGAGCCCTGCCGCGCGGGCCAGCCGGGTGCCCTCGTTGCGCAACCCGAGGTAGGTGTGGCCCTGCGCGATCCAGTCGCGCAGGTTGGCCTGCCCGGTGGCGGTGAGCCCGCCGGTGGCGCTGCTGCCGTCGGGCACCAGCAACACCGTACGGCCGGTGAACGCCTCGGTGTTGTCGTTGATGTCGGCGGTGGTGACGGGCGTGAGGTCGAGGCCCCACCGTTTGCCGAGCACGTACCGGGCCTCGCCGTGCGAGCCCGAGGTGGTGGAGATGCCGGTGCCCTGGAACAGCCCGACGTCGGGCAGTTCGAGACGCGTGCCGGTGGGCCGTCCGCCCGGGGCCAGGGTGACGCCGAGCGATTCGGCCAGGTCGTCGACCGTGCGGGTCAGTTTGCTCGCCGCGATGGCCACCGTGTTTGTCCTCAGGTCACGCACGAGGGGCACGCCGCGACCGAGCAGGGTGAAGGTGAACTCCGCTGCTGCCGCCGAATCCAGCTTGTACGTGTACGAGCCCCACGGCCACGCCACCCCGGACCGCCCGCCCGTGACCTTGCGGACCAGTTGGGCCTTCGGCCGGACGTTGTCAGGCGTGTAGAGGGCGGAGACGCCCATCAGCAGCGGGTTGCTCCAGGACGACACGTCGTAGAAGTACGGGAACGGGACGTACGGGTCCTCGCCCATGATGGCCTGGATCCAGTGTTTCTGCGGCTGGTCCATCGGGATCCAGTACGCGCCCTTGGGCACCGTCACGTTCGTGGCGCTCCGGCCGCCGAAGATCCGGGCGCTGGGCACCCGGGTCGGCTTCTGCACCTCGTACACCTCGACGTCCATCCGGCGCAGCCGCTCGACGAGTTGCCGGACGTCGGCGAGCTGCCGGTCGGGCAGCAGGAAGTACGAGCGGACCTTGACGTCCGGCACCGGGAACTGGACCTCGTTTGTGGGCTGCACGACCTCGTTGGGCTCCAGCGTGCCCGCCCTGCCCTGGGCCAGCGCGTCGGTCCAGATGTCGAAGTAGCCGCCGAGCACCTCGCGCTTGTTGGCGGCGGCCCAGCCGAGCGTCGACCACTGGGTGTGGAACTGCTGCTGCACCCGGTCGGCCACCGCCGAGGCGCTGCCCTTCTCGTACGTCATGCCCGCCGCACCGAAGCCTGTGGTCGGCACGGTGTCGCCGTAGCCCATGAAGAACATGTCGTACGTGTCGTAGTTGAAGTAGCACTCGGTGGTGACGGTGTCGTCGCAGGCGCCGTTGTAGCCGAAGCCTGCCTTGTTGGCCTCGCCGATCCGGTTGATCCAGTCCACCGCCTCGCCGGCGATCTCGTGGTGGATCGGGTCGGCGTTGGGCGGGAAGAAGTACTGCCGGCCGCCCATCTCGTGGGCGTCGATGAAGACCTGCGGCGGGTAGCGGCGCAGCAGTTCGAGCTTGCCGTCGGTCTCCTGCTGGGTGCGGGCGAACCAGTCCCGGTTCATGTCGAAGCCGTACTCGTTCTGCCGACGGGTCGCGTCGCGGCCGTCCGGGTTCTGCGTCGGGACGATGATGGTGACCAGGTTGTCGTTGCGCTCGGCCACATCGCAGGACAGGCCCGACGCCAACTCGTAGAGCGTCTTGAGCGCCGCGTCGGTGCCGCTCTTCTCGCCGCCGTGCACGTTCGCGGTGACCCAGACGATGGCCGGGCTGTCCTTCGCGGTCCGGGCGGCCGTCCGGGCGCTGGTCCGGCGGGGGTCGCGCAGGTCCCGTACGTCGTCGGCGATCTTCCGCAGCGTGGCCGGCCGCACGTTGCGCTCGTTGGAGACCACCGCGTACGGCAGCGGCTGGCCGAGCACGCTTGTCGCCGTCACGCCGGTGACGACCCGGTCGGAGGCGCTGTCGACGGCCCCGAGGTAGCTCCGCACCTCGTCGTTGGTGACGACCCGCTCCTGACCCGCGCCGAGCGGGAAACCGAGCACGGACTCCGGGCTGGGCACCGTGCTGAGTCGGGCCGTCGGGTCGTCGCGGCACGGGGAGGGTCGCGCGGCGCTGGCGGCGGTGCCGCTGAGCAGGGGAGTCATGCCGAGCAGGAGTGCGATGGTGGCGGCACCCGCCAGCCGTTTCGGAGGAACCATCCAGAACGGACGCGTCGATGAGGGCATGTCTCGGGTTCCCTTCTGGGGAAGAGCCTCGCAGTGGCCGGAGCCTATGAACCGGTCGACACGACGGTCAAGAGCTGATCGACTTCGGTGACTGTGTGGGGCTGCCCGAAGGCAACCCGGCTGGCAGGATGTGGGAGTGGGGTTTGCCTTCGCCGGAAGGAGAGGACCGTGCCCGCGTCTCAGCAGACGATCACGCTCTCGGTCGACCCGGATCTGCCCTCTGCCGATGCTCAGCGATCCCTGGCGTCCTGGCTGCGCGCCGAGGACCGGCTCCGCGGGCACGTGACCGCCGCGCCGGCGCCCGGCTCGACGGCTCGGACCGACGAGATGTCGGCCGGGGCCACCGACGTGCTGTTGGTGGCGGTCGGCAGTGGCGGCGCGGTCATGGTGCTGGTGCAGGCCATCGCCGGATGGTTGACCCACCGCCGCGAGGACGTGACGGTGAGGCTGACCCTTCCGGACGGCTCGTCGGCCGAGTTGGACGTACGCCGGGCCCGTGACATGGACCAGGTCACCGCGCTCATTGAGGCTGCCGTGCGGGCGCTGGCCGATCACGAACCGGCTGTCGAGACGAACGACAGGTGAGCCGCCCCGACCCGACCAGGTCGACCGCGCTGCTGATCGGCACTGCCACGCACAGCCAACAGGCACTCGACGATCTGCCCGCCGTACGGGCGAACGTGACCGAGATGGCCCGGCTGCTCACCACCGGGCCGGTCGACCTGGTCTCCGTGGAACGCTGCACGCAGCTCCTCGATCTCTCGCATCCGGGCGAGGCGGGCGTGACCATCGCGGAGCGCTGTGGCGAGGCGGAGGACCTGTTGCTGGTCTACTACGCCGGCCATGGGCTCCTGGACGACAACGGGGAGTTATTCCTCGCGCTGTCGGGCACGAACCCCCGACCGGACTGGTTGAAGTACACGGCCATCCCGTTCAGCTGGATCCGGGACGCGATGCGGGACAGCCCCGCGCGTACCCGGGTGTTGATCCTCGACTGCTGCTTCGCGGGCCGCGCGCTCAACACCATGTCCGCCGCCGATGTCGAGAACGGGTTGGCTGACCGTAGCGAGATCCAGGGGACGTTCACCCTGACCGCTACCTCCGACAACGTCGTCGCCATCGCCCCGGTCGGCGCGGAGCACACGGCGTTCACCGGCGAGTTGCTGAGCCTGCTGCGGCATGGACCTCCGGTGCGCGACGGCCATCCCGACGGGGAAGACCTCACCCTGAGCGCCGTGTACCGGCACCTGGCGGTGACCCTGCCCAGCCAGGGCCTGCCCCGTCCACGTCAACGCAACACCGACCTCGCGGCCGACCTGGTGTTGCGCCCCGCCCTCGCAACTGCGGCCGCGCCGGTGGCCGAGGATCAGCCAGCGAAAGAACCGCCCGTCGCCACGCCAGCGGTCGGCCTGCCCACCTCGGCCGAAACCCGGCCGGTGATCGACACACTCAGCCGACCGCAGCGGCTGTTTCACCCGTTGCATCGCGAACTGCTGAGGGCACATTGGCGACGGCTGACGCAGGCCGCCGGCGTCGAAGCCGTGTGGCTCGTCCTGCTGCTGGGATGGTTCGTCGTCTCGAAGTTCGTGCCGGACCAGGTGGGGTGGGTCGACGGTAACCTGATGCTCACGTTCATGGAACTGGGTGCTGCGGCGATCGTCACCGCGTTGGCAGCCACCGCTGCGGGCGATGTGCGGGATGGGTTCCCGGGAGTTGCAAGGATCAAGTGGGGACTGGCCATCGTTACCTGGGGTTTGGTCGTCGTGATCCTGCTCGTGACGGTCATCGTCTGGGTTCTGACGCCCATTTTCGGTGACGAAATGATCATCGCCGTTCCGTTCAGTGCCTGCGTCCTCGCCTGGTTCGCATGGTGGCTCGGGAGCCGTCGGGTGAATATGTGGTGGCGTACCCCGGTTGCGCTCGCCACCACGGTCGGCGTTCTCCTGTACGCGAATCCGGGTCCGGCGGAGGAGGGAACCCTGTGGTGGCAACTGCTCGAGAGCCACACCCTCGGGCTGCTGTGGACGGTGACCGGGATCCTTGTGATCGGCTTTCTGGTCGTCTCCCAACTCGAGGACGTGGTGACCGGCCACCTCGCTCTGGCGAGACGGCCGCTCGTCGTCGCGCTCTCCAGGCAGGGCATCGGCATCCAGACCAGCACACACAACAGGTTCATCGCCTGGCACCACCTCGACCGGATCTTCGTCGCCGGCAACGTCCTCGTCATCGCCTTCAAACGGGACTATCCCGAGGTGGAGAAGCCACGCGAGTTCACCTACTCCACACAGTTGGGTGGCTTTCCAGTGGCCGACCTCCGGCACTTCCCGCACAGCCGGGCGGAGATCCTGCACGCCCTCTCGCACTTCGCGGGTGCCACGCTGCACGGGGTCACCCCGCCGGGGCCGAACGAGGATCGGCTGCCCACACGAGCTGACGGAAGGCCGGCCCTGCGGTACAGCGATCGTTGGAGCAGCCAGTGAGGTGAAGCCGGCCCGCCGTCGATCGGATGAACGGTCGACGGCGGGCCGGGTCGAGGGGGGTACGCCTACCAGGTGGTCAGCCCGAGGCCGATCGTCTTGGTCAGCGTGGCGTTGTCGTCGTCACCGTCGAGCGACCACATCATCGCGCCACCCAGGCCGGCCGCCCGGATGTAGAGCGTCTTCTGCAACACGACGGCCGGATCGTCGTACGTCCACAGCGTCGTACCGTCGAACAGCCAGGCGTGCCCGGCGCGCAGGTCGCGGTGCACTGTGAAGCCGTTGCCGGCCAGGGTCTTGAGCTTCTTGTAGTCCTCGTAGCCGGCCTCGAACGTGGCCGGTGCGGGCCCGGTGGCCGGCTGGAAGAGGCCGTTGCCGCCGCCGGTGATGCCTGTCCAACCCCGGCCGTAGTACGGGATGCCGAGAACGAGTTTGCCGCGCGGCGCGCCACGGCTGATCCAACCGTCGATCGCCACCTCGGCGGAGAAGTCCGGGTTGTCCGGCGCGCCCCGGGGCACGCGCAGCGCCGACTGCTGGTTGGCCTTCGCGTCCCAGCCGCCGTGGAAGTCGTAGCCCTGCACTGTGGCGAAGTCCAGGTACTTGAAGATCTTGCGGCCCTCGTAGCCGGCGTCCATCGTGGCCGGGTTGGCCGGCAGGAACGCGCTAAGCGGGTGGTGGGCGCGGGTCGTGCGGCCGTACCCGTCGAGTTGCCGGCGGAATTCGGCGAGCAGCTTGGTGAAGTTCTCCCGGTCCTCCGGGCGGATGACGTTGCCGGGCTCACCGTCCCAGTTGGGCCACTCCCAGTCGAGATCGATGCCGTCGAAGACGCCGGCCGCGGCACCCGGGCTGCCCGGCAGGTTGCCCTTGAGGTAGATGTCGATGCAGGACGCGACGAACGCCTTGCGGGAGGCGTCGGTGCGGGCGGCGTTCGAGAAGTACGTCGACCAGCTCCACCCGCCCAGCGAGATGAGCACCTTCAACTTGGGGTGCTTGGCCTTGAGCTTGGCGAGCTGGCCGAAGTTGCCGTTGAGGGCCTGACCCGGGGCGTCGGCGACACCGTCGACGCTCTCCTCGGCCGGCACCGGCCGCTGGTAGTCGGCCCAGGCGTCGCCCTCGCCCGGCCCACCGTCCACATAGCAGCGGCCGTCCTCGCTGACGTTACCGAAGGCGTAGTTGAGGTGGGTGAGGCGGCTCGCCGCCCCGGAGGTTTCGAGCTTCTTGACGGGGAAGGCCCGGCCGTAGATGCCCCACTGGGTGAAGTAACCGACCCGGTGATAGCCGGCCCGGTCGGGTTTGCCTCCCGCGCTCGCGGCGGCGGGCGGGGCGGCGGTGACAAGCAGGGTCGCCAGGGCGACGACTGCGGTGAGGCGGCGGTGGCGGAATGGTCGCATGGGCACACTCCCACGAGGTATCAAGCAGAATTAGTTAAGAGACTTATCTGATTGATGAAGTTAAGCCGATCACCGTCCACGGTCAAGGGCCGTCCGGCCAGATGGGGGATTGCGACTGCGTTACCTGGTGGTAACGATGTTGTGCCATGGACTCAGCATTGACACTGATCGGTCTGCCCATCGCCCTCGGCGTCATCATGCTCGGTCTGGGTCTCGGGCTGACCACTGAGGACTTCCGCCGGGTGGCCCAGCATCCGAGAGCCGCCGTCATCGCCCTGGTGTGTCAGGTGCTGGTGCTGCCCGCGCTCTGCTTCGGCCTCGTCCTTGCCTTCGACCTGGCACCGGAGTTGGCCGTCGGCATGATGCTGCTGGCCGCGTCCCCCGGCGGCACGACGGCCAACCTCTTCAGCCACCTGTTCGGCGGGCACGTCGCCCTCAACATCACCCTGACCGCCATCAACTCGGTGCTGGCCGTCTTCACCCTGCCGATCCTGGTCAACCTGTCGGCGGCGTACTTCCTGCCCGACGGGCGCAGCATCGGCCTGCAGTTCGACAAGGTGCTCCAGGTCTTCGCCATCGTGCTCGTCCCGGTCGCCCTCGGCATGCTGATCCGGGCCCGGGCGCCGCAGGTCGCCGAGCGTCTGAACCGCCCGGTCCGGGTGCTGTCCGTCGTCGTGCTCGTCGCGGTGATCGCCGGCGCGGTGCTCGGCGAACGCGAGAACATCGCCGACTACTTCGTCTCGGTCGGCCTGGCCGTCCTCGCGTTCAACCTGCTGAGCCTCGCCATCGGGTACGGGGTGCCCCGGCTGGCCGGCGTCGAGCGGAGCGCCGCGACGGCCGCCGGGTTCGAGATCGGCATCCACAACAGCACACTCGCCATCACGATCGCCCTCAGTCCGGCGCTGCTCAACAGCACCCAGATGGCGATCCCGGGCGCGGTCTACGGCATCGTCATGTTCTTCACCGCGGCGGCCTTCGGCTACCTGGTGAACCGCGTCGGCGCCCGGGCCGCCACCACCGTGACGACGTAGCCCACGGGAGTTCCGGCTGCTCGACCGGCGTCAGCCGACCTGGCTGTTGTCCTTGAGCGCGCCCCAGCCGTGCCAGCGGTCGATCTCGATCAGGGCGCTGACCCGATCGCGCTCCCGCCGTGGATAGTCGCTACCCGTGTAGTGCTGTGACAACCGGTCGATGTCCGCGAGGCCCTCGTCGGCACGCAGTTCGGCGACGTGCCCGATGATGCTGACGTGGGTGTACCAGCCGTCCTCGTCCAGCACCGTGAGGGAGACCCGGGGGTCGTTCCGGATGTGGTCCAGCCGGCGGCGGCTCGCGTCCATGTTCACCAGAACCCGACCGTCCTCCCACAGGTACCAGGTGGCGGCCGACACCGGCTGACCACCCGACTGGAGGGTCGTCATGACGGCCGGGTTCGGCTTGCGCAGCATGGCGATCGCGGGTTCGGGCAGCGGTGGCTTGGACATGGGCGTCTCCTCCTCGCGTGAGCGTTACCCCTGCACGTTACGCACCCGGCGGGGCGATGCACGCCGGGACGCCTGCCAACGGGCGAAACGGTCAGCCGAGCCGACGACAGTCGCGAAGGGCGCCCGCACGGAGGTGCGAACACCCTTCACCCGGCGACGGAGGATGCGGGGCGGGCGGCTCAGCGAAGCTCCTGAATGCGGACCATGTTGCCGGCCGGGTCGCGGAAGGCGCAGTCGCGGATGCCGTAGGGCTGCTCGGTCGGCTCCTGGACGACCTCGGCGTCGCCGGCCTGCACCTTCTCGAAGGTCTCGTCGAGATTGCGGGTCGCCAGCAGAATCCAGCCGTAGGTGCCCTTGGCCATCATCTCGGCGATCATGCGGCGCTCGTCCTCGGTGATCCCGGGATCGGCCGTCGGCGGCGCCAGGAGGATAGACACGTCGGGCTGCCCGGCGGGGCCGACGGTGATCCACCGCATCGTGCCCTGCCCGACGTCGGTGCGCACCTCGAAGCCGAGCACGTCGCGGTAGAAGGCAAGCGATGCCTCGGGGTCGACGTGCGGAAGAGCTGTGGTGTGAATGGTGATGTCCATGGCGATGATGCTAGGGACGCCGACCGGCGCGTACTTCTCGATTCCTGACCGATCCGCGTCCCCGAAGCGTGGGTCGGGCGCGCGACGCCGTAGCCCGCCGGAGAGGATGGGGGACATGACCGATTCCGTACTCCCCGGGCGCGTCGTCGTCACCGGCGCCACCGGCAAGCTTGGCCGCGCGGTGGTCGCGCACCTGCGCGGCCTGGGTGTCGACGTCCTCGCGGTGGACCGTGCCGGCGGGCGCGACCCCCGGGACGTGAACGGCGAGTTCCTCCTCGTCGACCTCACCGACTACGGGCAGGTGGTGGAGGCGTTCACCGGGGGTGCCGACGAGCACGCCGGTGGCATCGAGGCGATAGTGCATCTGGCGGCGGTCCCGGCACCGGGGCTGATGTCCAACGCGAGGACGTTCGCCAACAACTCCGCCGCCACGTACAACGTCTTCGCGGCGGCCCGGGCGGCAGGCATCAAGCGGGTCGTCTGGGCGTCGAGTGAGACGGTGCTCGGGCTGCCGTTCGACACCCCGCCGCCGTACGCGCCCGTCGACGAGGAGTACGCGCCGCGGCCGGAGTCGACGTACTCGTTGAACAAGGCCCTTGAGGAGGAGATGGCGCGGCACTTCTGCCGCTGGGACCCGGAGCTGGTCATGGTGGGTCTGCGGTTCTCCAACGTGATGGACGTCGAGGACTACGCGCCCTTCCCCTCGTTCGACGCCGACCCGCGGCTGCGGCGGTGGAACCTGTGGGGCTACATCGACGCCCGCGACGGCGCCCAGGCGGTCGAGCGGGCGCTCGCCCATGACCGGCCCGGTGCCGACGTCTTCATCATCGCCAACGCCGACACCGTCATGACCAGGTCCAGTGCCAGCCTCATGGCGGAGGTCTACCCGGGTGTCGAGATCCGCGGCGAGTTGGGCGAGCACGAGACACTGCTCAGCATCGACAAGGCACGCCGGGTCCTGGGCTACGAGCCGCGGCACTCGTGGCGCGACCATGTGGACACGCCGGTTTCCGAGGCGTGACGCACGCGTCGCGGCGATACTGTCGGCAGCACGGCGGCGACGGGGCTCGGCCCCGAAGCGATTGCGAGACCAGAGCACACGACTTGAGGAGTGCCGGTTGAACTGGACGTTGGAAGTGGTGGTCGTACCGGTCGCGGACCTGGACCGCGCTAAGGAGTTCTACGCCGACCGCCTCGGCTTCGTTGTGGACCACGACACAGCGATCAACGACGACACGCGGCTGGTGCAGCTGACGCCGCCGGGCTCGGGCTGTTCCATAGTCATCGGCAAGGGACTGGTGCCGGACATGCCGCCCGGCTCGATCAAGGGGCTGCAACTTGTGGTGCCCGACCTGCAGAAGGCTCGCGCGGAGCTTGTGGAGCGGGGTGTCGAGGTCAGCGAGATCCAGGTGATGGGCAAGAATCCGCGTCCGGTGCCGGACCCGCTGGACAACGTGGGCTTCATCTACTTCAGCGACCCGGACGGCAACGCCTGGGCGGTGCAGCAGATCTCCAGCCGCGCCTGACCCGGGCCGCCGCCGCCCGATCCCGCATTACCGCCAGGAGCCGGTAAAGATCAGGATAAAGTGCCTCGTCGGGTACGGGGTGGACCGTCGGCGAGGAGGCGGGTGGGGCCGTGCTGACGCGTACCTGGGCGCGCGGGCTGGCCGACAGTCGCAGTCCGCGTAGGGCGACCGTCCTGGAGTTGCTCTTCGACATCGTCTACGTCTTCGCGCTGGCCCGCCTGGCCGGCCGCGTCGCCGACGACCTGACAATCGTCCGGCAGACGCTGCTGTCGGAGGCGGGTCAGACACTGCTGATCTTCACGGCGATGTGGATGATCTGGTCCCTCAACGCCCTGATGGCCAGCAGCTACGACCCCCGGCGCAGCGACATCCAGGTCATCCTGCTGGCGACGATGTTCGGCACACTGGTGCTGGCGGTCTCCCTGCCGCAGGCGTTCGGCCAGCGGGGCCTGATCTTCGCGTGCACGTACGTCATCATCCAGGTCGGCCGGCCGCTCTACCTGACGCTGGCGTTGCGGGGTGAGCTCGGCGGGCTGCTGGCCGCCCGCGTGCTGGCCTGGCACGCCGTGTCCGGCGTGTTGTGGATCGCCGGCGGCATCAGCGGCGGCCTGGGGCGTGGGGTCTTCTGGACCATCGCCGTCGTCATCGAGGTCATCGGCGCCGGAAGTCACTGGCCCGCGCCCCGCCTGGGCACACAACGGTTCACCCGCATGCTCACGATCTCCGAGGTGCACCTCGCGGAGCGGTACAACCAGTTCTTCATGATCGCGTTGGCCGAGGTGGTGCTCGAAGCCGGTGCCGCCGTCAGCTTCCCGGGCTTCTCGACCGCGCGGACGGTCACCCTCACCGCCGCGTTCGTGGCTGTCGTCGCGTTCTGGCGGATCTACTTCTACCACGTCGCTCCGGGGCAGACCGCGACGGGATTGTCGGCCGGGGACGAGCTGCGGCTTGCCCATTCGGCGGGTTTCAGCCTGCTGCTCATCGTCGGCGGCATCATCTGCACGGCTGTCGGCTTCGGACAGGTCATCGAGGACCCGGACCCGCCGATCGACTGGGCGCTCGTGGCCATCATCTTCGGCGGCCCGGTGCTGTTCCTGATCGGGCGCAGCTATCTGGAGCGCCCGTCCCCGCTCCGGCCGCGGTGCCGGATGCTGCTGGTGGGCGTCCTGCTGCTGATCGTGGCGGCCCCGCCCATGGTGCTCCTTCCGCCGGTCGCCGTGGCTGCCGTCGCGGCGCTGATCCTGGCCGGGATCGCGGTCGCCGACGGGCTGGCCCACCGGCGCGGAGCGCAGACCAACCCACCCCTGTAACCGAGGCCGGCTGCGGAGCGGGCAGCCCGAACACCTGGCTTGTGGCCGGCGAGCGCGTCGGGTAACTTCGCGGGCACGCCGTCGAGCCCGAGGGGAGGTCAGAACAATGTCCGATGTTCTGCGCCCCCTCCGCGCCCCGGCGTCCACGCGGATCTGACCCGGGGCGCGCGCTTCCCGGAGGACCTGCCATGACCGACCTGGTCATCCGCCCGCTCGTCGCGGGCGAGGAAAATCTGTTCGACTCCATGCCCGATCCGCTGCCCCAACTGCGCAAAATCGCGTACGCCGATGGCATCGCCGGCGGCGGCTACCGGCCCGAGCGCACCTGGGTGGCCCTGCGCGCCGGCCAGGTGGTCGGCCGGGCGGCCTGGCTCCTCCCGCCCGGGGCCGTCGGGGCGCCCTGGCTGGATCGGTTCGACCTGGCCGCCGAGCCGGAGGTGGGTGCCGCGCTGCTACGCGCCGCCCACGAGGCGCTCGGAGGTCCGGGCACGTATTACGCCGCGCTGCCGGCGCACTGGCGGCGTCGGCCCGAGGTGCTGGCCGTGGTCAGCGCCCCGATGGAGGCCGCTCGGCTGGCCGGGCTCGTGGAGCGCGGCGAGCGGTTGCGATGCTCGTGGACGGGCACGCCACTTCCGACGACCTCCGGGCGGTACACGTTCCGTCCGCCCCTCGACAAAGCGGAGATCAACACGCTCGTCGCCCGGGTGGCCGAGCCGGACGTGCTGACCGGCGTCGAGACCGCTCAGGCGGTCGGCGGAGTCGACCTGGCCACGGACCCCCTGGCCTGGCTGGGGGATTCGACCGAGCAGTGGCGGGTCGGGTCGGCCGACGGTGAGCCGGTGGGCCTGGTCAGACCGACCGGCGACGCCTGCTTCCCACTCATCGCCTACCTCGGCCTGCTCGACGACGCCGTCCGGGGTGAGTTGCTTGTCGAGGCGGTTCGCCTGCTGGCCGAGGACGGTGCCCGAGAGGTGACAGCCGACGTGGACGCCCATCGGGTCGCGGTGCTGGCCGAGCTGGAACGGACCGGCTTTCGGCAGGTCCGCTCGCGCGTGACCTTCACACCGGCGACCGAGCAGGAGTAGCCGGACGGGCGGGCGACGCTACCCGCGTGCGTGACGCATGAGGCGGAGCTGGCCGATCTCGGCCGCGTTCTTCATGAGTTCGGCATTCACCCAGGCGAGCATGTGGGCGACGGTGTGCGCCGGGTCGCCCTGCCACGGAAACGGCGCGGTGCCGTCGAGGTCGGCGTCGTCGAGCCGGGCCAAGACCTCCAACCATTCGGTACGGAGGTCCCGCAGCCACGCCACCGCCTTGTCGCCGCCGGGCCAGGCGATCTCGGTGCGCTCCCGTGGCGGACGCCCCTGAACGTGGTCGAGAGCGACAGTCCACCACCAGCCGATGTGCCAGGTGATCCACCCGATCGTGGGGACGGGGACCGGGTCGGGCTCGGCGTCCGCCCAGTCCGGCATCGACCTGCCGTCGTCGGTCGGGCGCACCGTCCAGCAGTGCGCGGCGGGCTCCCAGAGGAAATCGGCCGACTCCAACCGTTCCAGGTGGTACTCGAACAACGACCAGGTCAGGTCGAACTGCCACTGCAGGACGTCACGACGGGATACGGGCACCCGACGACCGTGCCACATACCCACGTTCCCGATCGAGCGGGTTTGGCGAGCCGTGCGGCGCGAGCTGGCGGCAGACGCCGGTGGCGTACCCTCTGGGCCCGCCACGACGTCCGCAGCCTCGATACATACCGAGACCCCCGACGACCACACGCGGGTGGGGCGGCCCGACGAGTCGTCGAACCGCCCCACCCGTTGACAGAGCCGATCAGAAACCGAGTACGCCCCGCCCGCCGACCACCGGCAGTCGCAGCTCGCTGTCGTTCGGCGCGACCCGCAACTCGGTGCCGCCCAGCGGCAGCAGCGTGTACTCCTGGTCGCTGGAGAAGACGACAACGCCGATCCGGTGACCGGCCGGGAAGACGTAGTCCTTCGGCTCCATGGTCCAGCGGTAGTCGTACAGCTTGCCCTGCTTCACCGGCTTGCTGCGCTCGGCGCTCTTGCGGTTCTGCGGGTCCATCCAACCCCGGGTCACCACTGTCGGCGCGGCTGTCGAGCCGACCGGACCGTAGTCGACCAGGTACGCGGTCAGGTTCGCGTCCGGCTTGTTGTCGATCGCCATCCGCAGCCGCATCTCCGGGCGGCCGGAGATGCGCACGCTCTGCGCGAGCGCGGGGGAGCGGTACGCGAGTCGGTTGGCGCTCGCGACGTCCGGGTTGGCGACAAGGGTGTCCGGGTGGATGGTTCGGCCCTCGTCGACGAAACTCTGCTCGACCTTGCCCTTCGGCGGCTTGCCCGTGGTGAGCGCGCCCGGGGCGGTGGCGTCGGTGGCGGCGAACCGCAGCCCGACCTCGCGGGCGGCCGGGTCGGGCCAGTTGGCGTACGTCGTGTAGGCCCGGTCCTCGCGCTGCAACACGGCTGTCGGCTCGTCCATGATCCCGTTGCGCACGTTCCACAGCCAGAAGTCGAACCAGCGGTTCTCGGTCTGCTTGTACGTCCAGGTCCGGCCGTCGGGCAGGGTCACCGAGGCGTTGCTGCCGGGGCCGCCGTGCCCGCCCTGGTGCAGCCAGATCTTGCGCGGCACGTCGCGCTTGGCCAGCTCGTCCCACCAGCCGGCGAAGTGCTCGGTCTTCACGTTCCAGTCGTTGAGGCCGTGCACCACGAAGACGCTCGCCTTGACGTCGCGGGCGTCGAGGTAGTCGCGATCCTCCCAGAACTTCGAGTAGTCGCCGGTGACCCGGTCCTGCTCCTTCGTGATCGCGGCCAGCTCGTCGGCGCAGGGCCCCTCGGCCCGTGCCTGCCCGGCGGTGTACTGGGCCAGGATGTCGAGATCCTCGCCCTGGTACGTGCCGGGGGCGACGACCAGACCGTTGGCCCGGTAGTAGTCGTACCAACTGCTGATCGCCGAGACCGGCACGATCGTCTTCAGGCCCTTGACCCCTGTGGTCGCCACCTGGTTGGGCAGCGTCCCGTTGTAGGAGACACCTGTCATGCCCACCGCGCCGGTGGTCCAGCCTGCGGTGACCGGGGCGCCGCTGGCGTCGTACCCCTTGGCCCGGCCGTTGAGCCAGTCGATGACGGCCTTGGTGCCGAGCGTCTCGGCCTGGTCGCCGCTTGTCGGGCAGCCGTCCGAGTCGCCGGTGCCGACGCTCTGACCGAGCACCACTGCGTACCCGCGCGGGACGTAGTAGTCGTCGAGCGAGCCGGGCAGGTTGGCCTTCGCCTCGGCGCGCTGCACGCCCATGTCGAGCGCCCGACGCCCGGACCGGTCGGTCAGGCCGTTCTGCGGCAGCTCGTCGACGAGCACACTCGGGTACGGCACGTCGCCCCAGGTGCCCTTGCGGTAGGGGCTGTGCTCGAAGATGACAGGCACCTTGAAGCCCTGCGTGGCGGTCTCCCGGGGACGGGAGATGTCGATGGCCACGCGGTCGGGGCGGCCGTCGTGGTCGGTATCCACAGGGGTCTGGACGTACACCCGCTCCTCGATGGCGTCGGCGAGTGAGAACACCGGCTGGGTCATGCCGTCGGCGACCACGATGCCCGTCGGCGCGGCGGCCTTGGGCGGGGCAGCCGATGCCGGTGCCGCGCTGAGGATCAGGGCGCCGGACACGCCGACGCTGAGTAGTGCCAAATAACGGGGTCGACGCATGCGCGTCTCCCTTCGGTTGGGCTGGTTGCCGGATCTCGGCAGGGGCCAATCTCGAAGATCCATTCGTCGACATGCTAGGTCCGGGTCGGCCTTCCGTCGATCCCTGGCCTTCGTCGACGAGTACGCGGCTGGGGAGGATCTGGGCCACCGACATCGCGGGTCGCGGTTGTACAGAGAGTGAACACTTCGACCTCCGACGGCCCGGTTCGGTGCCTCGACGTGGGCGGCAATCGAACCGACATCGAACCGGGTACGGCGGCGACACATCGCCGAAATCTCTGTCGCGCGGGCGAGGAAAAGGTGACGCCCAGGGCCCCGAAGATCACGTGCTCGTGCATATGATCTTGCGGTGAGCCGCCCATAAGGCGTGTTTGTCCACATCAGACAGGGAGCAAGATGCTCAAGAGAACGCGGTGGCTGCTGGCCGTCGCCGTCACGGCAACGGCGCTGACCGCCGTACCGGGCGGCGCCGCCACAGCCGGCCCCAACGGTGCCACCCGGACGGGCGCGCCCGACGCCCCCGCCAACGGAAAATCACACACCGTAACCTTGATCACCGGCGACGTGGTGACCGTACGGACCACCGGATCGGGATGCCCGCAGGCCACGGTGTTACCCGCCGATCCGAATTCGGTGATCCACCAGACCTGCGGCCCGGACGGCCACCTGCACGTCATCCCCGCCCGCGTCGCGTCCCAGGTCGGCCCGGTCCTCGACCCCTCCCTGTTCGACGTCACCGCGCTGATCGCCGACGGGTACGACGACGAAAACACCACGGAACTGCCGCTCATCGTGCAGCCCGCCACCGCGTCTGCCCGGGTTGCCGCCCTCGGTGACGTCCTGCCGCTGCCCAGCATCGGCGCGGTGGCTGGCCACGTACCCAAGAAGAGCCCGACCACCGCCAAGCTGGCCACCAACTCGCTGCTGGCCGGCGCGAAGAAGGTCTGGCTCGACCGCAAGGTCCGCGCCACCGCGCTGACCGGCGGCGGACACGGCGGCGGTAAGCCCGCCGGCCTCGACCGCAACCTGGAGCAGATCGCCGCGCCCGACGCCTGGAAGGCTGGCTACACCGGAAAGGGCGTCCGGGTCGCGGTGCTCGACAGCGGCGCCGACTTCACCCACCCCGACCTGCTCGGCCGGGTCGCCGACCGGGCCGACTTCACCGTCGAGGGCGGCGACGCCGTCGACCACAACGGCCACGGTACGCACGTCGCGTCGACGATCGCCGGCACCGGCGCGGCCTCGGACGGCCAGCGTCGTGGTGTCGCGCCGGAGGCCAAGCTGGTCATCGGCAAGGTCCTCGACGACCACGGCTCCGGCGAGGACTCCGGCATCATCGCCGGCATGGAGTGGGCCGCCGCCCGCGCCGACGTGATCAACATGAGCCTCGGCGGCAGCTACCCGGACGACGGTAGCGACCCGCTGTCGCTCGCCGTCGACGCCCTGAGCAAGCAGACCGGCGCGCTCTTCGTGATCGCCTCCGGCAACAGCGGTGGCGCGATCTCCTCGCCCGGCTCCGCCTCCAGCGCGCTGACCGTCGGCGCCGTCGACAGTGACGACAAGCTCGCCGGCTTCTCCAGCCGTGGGCCACTGGTCACCAGCAACGTGGCCAAGCCGGAACTTGTCGCACCCGGCGTCGACATCGTCGCCGCCCGCGCCGCCGGCACCGACCTACAGGACCCGATCGACAAGTTCTACGAGGGCAGCACCGGCACGTCGATGGCCACCCCGCACGTGGCGGGCGCGGCGGCCCTGCTCGCCCAGCGGCACCCGGACTGGACGGGGGAGCGGCTCAAAGCGGCGCTCGTCGGAGCGGCCGACCCGCTGAGCGGCGTCGACCCGTACGCCGTCGGTGCCGGCCGGCTCAACGCGGCCCGCGCCCTCGGCGGCCCGACAAGCGACCAACCTGTCGTCAACCTCGGCACCTTCGCGTACCCGCAGTCGGGGACCAGCGAGACGAAGCTGACCTGGACCGGCGCGGACTCCCCGGCGACGACCCACCTCGACCTCGACGTGTCGATCGTCAACCACGACGGCCAGCCCGTGCCGCGCGGCGCGGCGTCGCTGTCGACGGCCCGAGTGATGCTCAAGCGCGGCTCCACCGCCGGCGCGACCCTGCGCGTCAACCGTGCGGCGCTGGCAGCACGGCCCGGCTTCTATCTGGCCACCGTCACCGCCCGCACCGCCGGCCACAAGCTGGTCTCGACCACCCCGGTCAGCTTCTTCGTCGAGCAGCCGAGCTATGACCTCACGATCGACACGAAGCCGCTGCCCGGCCTCAAGGACGGCGCGGAGAGTTGGATCAACATCCTGGTCACCAACCTCGCCGATCCCGTCCTCTTCTACGGCGGGCCGAACGGCGTACCCGGTGAGACCTTCACCGTCCGCGTGCCGGCCGGCCGGTACGCGGTCCTCGGCTCGTCAGTCGCCTACTACGTCGACAGCGACGTGACGGAGACGACCCTTGTCGGGGAGTCCGACCTGAACGTGAACGGCCCCCGCAGCCTGACGCTCGACCCGGCGCGGGCCAAGCCGGTGACGGCGACTGTCGACGGGGTCGCCGCCACGCCGACGCGGGTCGACCTCACCATCGAGCAGACCGCGCAGAACGGCCTGGTGTGGTGGAGCCAGGCCAACGGGTACGGGTCCGCGACGAGCGTCCGCACCTCCCCGTTACCGAAGCCCAGCGTCGGATCGCGACGCAGTTGGGCGGCCGTCAACCTGAGCTCGCCCGCCGGCACCGCCAAGCCGTACCGCTACAACCTGGTGCACGAATACCCGGGTGGCATACCTGCCGACCCCGCCTTCCGGGTGGGCGCCGCCGAGCAGGCCCGACTGGCCCGAATCGACGAGCGGTTCCACCAGATGGATTCGCCGGAAATGGTCACCCAGCTGATCCGCACCGGGTTCACCGCCGACGGGCTGGGCGTGACCCAGACCCACGAGGCGGACCTGCCGCCCAACCGCACCGACTACCTCTCGCCGGAGATCGTCTGGGCCGACGAGGGTGTCTACGGTGGGCTGTCGGCGCAGGAGGCGCCCCGTCGCTACCAGCCCGGCAGCCGACAGTCCAAGGTCTGGGCACGCCAGCCGCTGCACTCCGGCTGGTACGACGACCCGGCCGACAACGGGTGGACCTGCGCCACCGCACCGTCACGGACCCGGGGCAACCTGCACATCGACCTGGTGTCGCTTACCGACCAGCACCAACGCGCCGACTGCTTGCAGGGCACCGCGATCGGGGTGAACCGCACGCTGTCGCTCTACCGCAACGGCAAGCTCGTCGAGCAGCGCGACCGGCCACTGGCCGACTTCACGGTCGGGCAGCAGGCCGCCGACTACCGGGTGACCCTCGACGTCGACACGAGCATGATCCTGCCGATCTCCACACGGGTCTCCACGTCCTGGACGTTCCGGTCCGCCGGGCCGGACGGGACCGGAAGCGTGCCGTTGCCGCTGCTCGCCGTGGACTACGCGCTGCCGATGGACACCGCCAACCACGCCACCGGCGGCACCGCCGAGTTCACCGTCCGCCAGGCCCACGGCGTCAAGGCGCAGAAGGTGACGTCGTTGCAGGTGTGGGCCTCGACCGACGACGGCGCCACCTGGAAGTCGGCCCGGGTCACCCGCGCTGGTGACACCTACCGGGCCGAGCTGCCCAAGGCCGCCACCGGAAAGCCCGTCTCGCTACGGGTGAAGGCCGACGGCGACGGCGGTAGCGGCATCGACCAGACCATCATCCGGGCGTACACCGCCGGCTGACGGTCGACGCGGCGGTGCGGCCCGCTCCGGCTGGGCCGCACCGCCGCTCTGGTGGACCTCTACTGGCCCTCCCAGACCGCCTTCGCGCCGGAGTCGCCGGTGCGGATCACGTAGTACACGGCGATGCCGGCGGCCACCAGCGACAACACCTGCAACGCCACGGTCAGCGCCCGGCCGTGCCGCACGCCCACCGTCGTGCCGGCGGCCCCCGCGTCGGTGTTCCCGCCGGCTCGTGGCGCGACGAACCAGACAAGCGCCAGCGCCACGATCGCCAGCCCGATGCTGGCCCAGAGCGTGTTGTCGCCGAACTCCTGATGGGCCTCCAGCTTCGGCAGGAACTCCGGGGTGACCCGGTTGGCCGACCGCATGCGGTCGAAGAACGCGTCACCGGACAGCTTCGCCAGCAACGCGGCCACCGGCGCGCCAACGGCCAGTAACCCCAGCACCCAGCGGGTGTGCGGTCGGATCGGCGGGACGAACGCGTACCCGACCGTGAGAAGAGCCAGCAGCGGCACGAACACGACCGCGGCGTGCAGCACGAGAGGGTGGGCGGGTAGGCCCGCGAACTCCTCGAACATCGGCGACTCCTCTTGGCGCGACGACGGACCTCGATGATCCAGGCCTGGACGGTATCGGTACCCGCCGGACGTGTCACCCGGTGATCAGCTGGCCGGCCCGTCGCGCGGTGCTCTCAACTGCGGGAGCGCGGCAGGCAGTCCTTCTTGTACTTGAGGCCCGAACCGCACCAGCAGGCGTCGTTGCGCTCCGGTGGCCAGGGGATCCGCGCCGCCGGCCGGGCCGCCAGCTCACGCGCGTAGCCGGCCCGGACCTCCCGGTCGGACGGGTCGCCGTCGCGTCGGCCCGCGAAGGCGTCGAGCCCGCTGACCGTCGCGCTGAGCACTGCCAGCCCCACCTGGCCGGCGTCGGCCAGCCGCACCAGCTCCTTCTCCAGCCGGGCCCGGTGTGCGTCCCAGTCCGGCCCGTACACCTCGGTCAGCTCGGCGTGCGTGGAGAGCAGCCGGTCGAACTCGGCCCGGGGCCAGAAGATCAGATCCGGCTCGCCGCCGCCGCGTTCCCCCGCCCGGCGCACGAGCTGCGCCTCCAAGCGGTCGGCCAGGTCGTCGTGCCGGTCGTGCGGCAGGTTGAGATCCCGGCGGACCCGGTGGCGCTGTTGCAGAAGGAAGAACAGGACGCCCGGCGACTCCGGAGGGCCGACCTCCACCGCCGGCTCGACGGCGGTGATGGCCTGCGCCGACGCCCCGGCCGCGGTGGCGCGCTCACCCAGCAGGGTGTCGACCGCCTCGCTCAGCCACCGCTCGGCGATCGCCGACCGACCGGCGGCGTCCAACGCCGCACTGACGTAGGCGGGGGCGTCGGGCTGCACCAGCAGCAACGGGCGTAGCGCGGTCAGCTCCGCCATCGCCTCGTCCTCCCGGCCGCCGGCCTGCAACAGGGCCCGCGCCCGCAGCGCCCGCGCGAAACCGGCCCGAGGATCATCTCCAGAGGGGTACGCCGCCAGAGCCTGCTCCGCGTACCGCAGGGCGGCGTCCGGCCTCGCCCGGATCTCGGCGATCTCGGCGGCCAGGGTCAGCGCGTCACCGGCGTCGTCCGGGTCCTCCAGCCGGCCCTGCTCCACCGCCTCGGCGATGTCGGCGGCGACACCTAGCGGGTTGGCCGTCCCGAGCGCCGAGCGGCGAAGTTCGACCAGGTCGGTCTTGGTAAGTACGTCTTTGATCGACACGATCTCACGGTACGTCGGTGGGCTTGCGGCATGCCGGCATATCACCTGCAACGTCGCCCACACATGGACTCGCCACGCGCTGCGGTCCTGCGTAGGGAAGCCATGTCGGAAATGGCAGGGACAGCATCAGACGTGCCCCTCGACGGGCTTGTCCGGAGCGGTCCTGCTTCGTCCGGGCTGCTGCCGGCCCCGACGACCCTCCACCGTGGATCATCCCGCCCGCTGACGGATGCCCCCTCGTCACACCGGAACGCGGTTTTTCGCGTGCAAATCCGAGGTGCCTATGAGGGCAATTCGAATAGACTAACGTCAGGATAATTGATTTGCACTTCGCGCGGGATTGCGCTGTGGTCGGCTCCCGATATTCGGTCCCCGACTCGTCGCTGCCTAATCGAAGAACATTACGCTCTGGTGATGAGCGGCGTCGATCGAGCCGTCGGCAGGACAGGCGTCATCTCCAGGTGAGCCGCCATGCAGGCACTCTGAGCTGCGGTTACATCGTTCGCTGAGTGCTGCCGACTGGCGCTTACGGAGCATCAGGTTAACCCTGGGTGACGGGTGGGTGTCACTCTGATCGTTGTCTGCCAATGGCGACCGACAGCCTGAATGACCGATTGAATGGTCGTTAAGGAAATGAGTCTGTTACAAAGTCGACTCACAACGAAATCATTAGTCGGACTAACGTTCCGCCGTCAGATCCGCCACCCGGACGCAGAAGCCGTTCGGGTGGCGGTGCCATGAGTCAGCACGATGAGGAGGTCGTCCCGCGTGGAGCCGATGGTCACGGAGCCTCAGGTGCTCCGCGCCGCAGAGCCGGACGACGGACGGGCGCAGCACGTGACGTCGCCGCCGGTCCGGACGGTCAGCAAGTCGCCGACCCGGATCGCCCTGGCCCGGCTACGCCGCGACCGGATCGCGATGATCTGCGCCGCGATCTGCCTGGCCTACGTCCTCATCGCGATCTTCGCGCCGCTGCTCGCCCGGCTGGAGGGGCAGAACCCCACCGACCTGCACCAGAACCTGATCGACGAGTTCGGTTTCCCGACCATCGGGCCCACCGGCGAGCACTGGTTCGGGGTCGAGCCACGGCTGGGCCGCGACCTCTTCGCCCGTTGGGTCTACGGGGCCCGACCGTCGCTCATCGTCGCCGTCGCGGTCACCGCCATCACCACTGTCATCGGCGTGGTGGTCGGCCTGGTCGCCGGCTTCGCCGGCGGCTGGGTCGACCGGGTGCTCTCCTGGCTGATCGACCTGGTGCTCAGCCTGCCGTACCTGCTCTTCGCGATCGCGAGCTCCGCCGTCCTGGTCGCGATCTTCGGCGGTGCCGACGGTGCCGGCGCCGAGGACGTCGCCCAGATCCGCTTCGTCTCACTGATCTGCGTGCTGGCGTTCTTCGGCTGGGCCAGCCTCGCCCGCCTGGTGCGGGGGCAGGTCCTCTCGCTGCGGGAACGCGAGTTTGTCGCCGCGGCCCGGGTGCTCGGCGTACCGACCCGGCAGGTGCTCTTCAAGGAGCTGCTGCCCAACCTTGTCGCGCCGATCGTCGTCTCCGTCTCGCTCGCGCTGCCCGGATACGTGGTCGCCGAGGCCGGGCTGACCGTGCTCGGCGCCGGGCTGATCGAGCCCACCCCGTCCTGGGGGCTGACCATCTCTGCCGCCACCACCTACTACCGGGCCGACCCGCTCTACCTGTGGCTGCCCGTGCTCGGCATCACGATCCTGGTGCTCGCCCTGAGCCTGCTCGGCGACGCCGTACGCGATGCCTTCGACCCCCGGACCCGTCGATGAGGACGCCCTGGGCCGGAGGAGAACCGCGGACCCCGCACGCCCGGGGGTCCGCTGACCGGAAGAAAGACAGGAGTACGTCTGTGAGGCAACTCAAAGTTGGTCTCGCCGCCGCGCTGGCCGCCACCATGGCGGTGGCGGGCTGCGGCAGCCCTTCGTCGAACAACGGCAGCAGCGGCGGGGGTGACGCCAAGGGCATCGAGACCCAGCAGAGCGCGCTCGACCCGACCGCCAAGGGCCCTGCGGCCGAGGTGCCCGGCGCCAAGAAGGGCGGCGTGATCACGATCTACTCCCAGCTGACCCCGAACACGTTCGACCCGACCGACACCTACTACGCCGACACGATGGCTATCGAGAAGCTGATCTTCCGCAGCCCGACCCAGTTTGCGATCCGCAACGGCAAGCCGGTCCTGGTGCCCGACCTGACCGACCTGGGCACCGTCTCGTCGGACAAGCTGACCTGGACGTTCAAGATGCAGTCCGGCATCAAGTACGCCGACGGCAGCGAGGTCAAGGTCGAGGACCTGGCGTACGCGATCAAGCGTTCGTTCGCCCACGACGTCTTCGCCAACGGTCCGACCTACCAGCTGACCACCTTCAAGGACGGCGACAAGTACAAGGGCCCCTACGTCAGCGGCGACTCCTTCTCCGGCGTCGAGACCCCGGACGCGAGCACGCTCGTCATCCACCTCGCCCAGCCGTACCCGGACCTGCCCTTCTACCTGACCTTCCCGGCGTTCACACCGATCCCGAAGGCCAAGGACACGAAGGAGAACTACAAGAACAACCCGCTCGCCACCGGGCCGTACCAGTTCGACACCTACACGCCGGGCGCCGAGCTGAAGCTCAAGAAGAACCCGAACTGGGACCCGAGCACCGACGCGGTGCGGCACCAGTACCCGGACGGCTTCGACTTCAAGTGGGGCGGTGAGGACCCGAAGACCCAGCAGCAGGTGCTCAACAGCGCCGGCGAGGACGCCAACGCGCTCAACTACGGCCCCGCCGACGCCTCGCTGATCCCGCAGCTGAACGGGGACAAGAAGGCCCAGCTGATCCAGGGCGAGCAGCCCTGCACCTACTCGGTGCAGATGGACACCCGCAAGATCCCGCTGGAGGTGCGTAAGGCGATCGCCAAGGCGTACCCGTACGACCAGATCTACAAGGCCGGCGGCCTGAACAGCTTCAACTCCGAGCCGGCAAGCACCGTCATGCCGCCGAGCGTGCCGGGCTACACCAAGTACGACCCGCTGCCCGACCTCTCCGGCAAGGGCGCGGGCGACCCGGCCGGCGCGAAGGCGATGCTGGAGACGGCCGGCAAGGTCGGCTTCGAGCTCAGCTGGTACTACGACAACACCAAGCCGGTCCCGCAGCAGACCAACCAGATCCGCGTCGACGCCCTCAAGGCGGCGGGCTTCACCGTCAAGCCGATCGGTGTCACCACCGCCGAGCTGCGTGCCAAGATCGCTGACTACGACGCCCCGGTCAACATGGGTCAGGCCCCGCAGGGCTGGTGCTCCGACTGGCCGAGCGGCGGCAGCTGGTTCCCGGTGCTGTTCCAGACGCACAGCATCAGCGACGGCCTCAGCTGGGGCATGCTCAGCGACAAGGCGTTGGACGCCAAGATCGACGAGATCGCCAAGCTCCCGGCCGAGCAGGCCGTCGCCAAGTGGGGCGAGCTGGACAAGGAGATCATGGGCAAGTACGTGGCCCTGCCGCGCTACTACGGCAAGCTCGCCTTCGTGGTGGGCACCCACATCGGTGGCGCCGAGGGCGACGCCTCCGCAGGTGAGCCGTTCTACGTGAACATGTTCCTGAAGAACTGACCTGCCCCACCCCCCATCGTGGACGCCGGCCGGCCCTCCGGCAATTGCCGGCCGGCGTCCACCCCCCTTCTCCGTTCCGGCTGTGGGCCCTGCGCCCCGGCCCGCTGCCACCAGGAGCCTCGGCGGTGCTCTTCTACATCCTGCGACGGGTCGCCAGCGCGATATCCGTCGTCATCGTGACGCTTGTCGCCAGCTTCGGCCTGTTCTTCGTCGCCCCCACCGACCCGGCCGGGACGATCTGCGGGCAGCGCTGCACCCCCGAGCGCTACGCCGACATCAGCGCCAGCCTCAACCTCGACGAACCCGTCGCGCAGCAGGTCGGCGAGTATCTCAAGGGGATCGTGGCCGGTCGGACGTACCACTCGGGTGGGCTCACGATCGACTGCGCCGCCCCCTGCCTCGGCTACTCGTACACCCTCGGGCAGCCCGTCACGAAGCTGATCGGGCAGGCCCTGCCGATCACCGTCTCGATCGTCCTCGGTGGGGCGGTGGTCTACCTGGCGGCCGGCATCCTCGCCGGAGTGGTGGCGGCCCGAAGACGCGGCACCTACCTGGACCGGATCATGGTCGGCGCGTCGCTCGGCATCAACGCCGTGCCGTACTTCGTGGTGGCGCTGCTCGTCGCCCTCTACGCGACGTTCCTGCCGCACGCCGGCTACCACCCCCTGCTGGAGAACCCGCTCACCTGGGCGACCGGGCTGCTTGCCGCCTGGCTGACGCTCGGCCTGACAAACGCCGCCTCGTACACCCGCTACGCCCGCGCGTCGATGATCGAGACGCTCGGTGAGGACTACATCCGCACTGCCCGCGCCAAGGGCATCAGCGAGCGGCGCGTCGTGTACCGCCACGGCCTGCGCGCGGCGATCACCCCGGTCGCCACCATCTTCGGCCTCGACCTGGCGTTCCAGTTGACCGGTGCGATCTTCACCGAGGCGATGTTCGGGTTGCCCGGCCTCGGCGTGCTCACCCTGCGCGCCTTCAACCAGTACGACCTGCCGGTGCTCATGGGCGGCGTGCTGATCGGCTCGGTGGTGCTGGTCGGGATGAACCTGCTCGTCGACGTCCTCTACACGATTCTCGACCCGCGAGTGAGGCTGGGATGACCGAACCGCAGCTCCTGACCACCCCGGGCCGAGGCCCCGAGACGGTCGCCCGCACCCGCCGGGTCGCCGGTGACCGTGCCGCCGAACCGTCCTACCTGGAGGTCACGGACCTCACCGTCACCTTTCCGACCGCCGACGGGCTCGTGCGGGCGGTCCAGGGCCTCAGCTACTCGCTCCCGCTGGGGCGCACCCTCGCCGTGGTCGGTGAATCCGGCTCCGGCAAGAGCGTGTCCAGCATGGCCATCATGGGTCTGCACGACCCGCGCAGCACCAGGATGACCGGGTCGATAACGGTCGGCGGCGAGGAGATCGTCGGCATGCCGCCCGCCGAACTGCGCAAACGGCGGGGCGCGAACGCCGCGATGATCTTCCAGGACCCGCAGTCGTCGCTGCACCCGTACTTCACTATCGGCGACCAGATCATCGAGGCGTACCGGGCGCACCACCGGGTGTCCAAGCGGGCGGCCCGGGACCGGGCCGTCGACATGCTCGGCCGGGTCGGCATTCCCAACCCCCGCCGCCGCCTGGACGACTACCCACACCAGTTCTCCGGTGGCATGCGGCAACGCGCCATGATCGCGATGGCCCTGGTCAACGACCCCAAGTTGCTCATCGCCGACGAACCCACCACCGCGCTGGACGTCACGGTGCAGGCCCAGATCCTCGACCTGATCCAGGAATTGCAGCAGGACTTCGGCTCGGCGGTCCTCTTCATCACCCACGACCTCGGTGTCGTCGCCGAGATCGCCGACGACGTGCTCGTCATGTACGGCGGACGCGGCGTCGAGTACGGCCCGGCCGAGTCGATCCTCGGCCGGCCACTGCACCCGTACACCTGGGGTCTGTTGGAGAGCATCCCGGCGGTCTCCGGCGAACCGACCCGGCTGCACCCCATCCCCGGCACGCCGCCCAGCCTGCTCGCGCTGCCCAGCGGGTGCTCGTTCCACCCACGCTGCGAGTTCGCCGGCCGGGTGCCGGGTTGCGCCGTCGACCTCCCCGACCTCGTCTCCCGCACGGCTGACACCACCCGGACCTCCCGCTGCCACCTGCCCGACCCGGCCGGGACCTTCGAGACCGACATCCTGCCCCGGCTGCCCTGAAGGAGCACGTGATGACCACTGCCACCACCGACACCGCGACCCGCCCGGCGCCCGAGGGCCTGGGCACGCCGTTGCTGGAGTTGCGGGACCTCGAGATGCACTTCACCGCCCGGGGCAGTGGATGGTTCGGGCGCGACGACCACCGGATCCGCGCCGTCGACGGTGTGTCGCTGCAACTGCACGCCGGCGAAACCCTCGGCCTGGTCGGCGAATCAGGATGCGGCAAGACCACCACCGGACGCCTCATCACCCGGCTGCTGGAACCGACCGGCGGGAAGGTCCTCTACCAGGGCAACGACATCACGCACCTGAAGGAGAAGGACCTGCGGCCGTACCGGCGGGAGCTGCAACTGATCTTCCAGGACCCGTACTCGTCGCTCAACCCGCGGCACACCGTGGGCACCATCATCGGCACGCCCCTGCGGGTGCACAACCTCGTGCCCAAGGGCAAGGAACTCGACCGGGTACGCGAGTTGCTGGAGGTGGTCGGCCTCAACCCGGAGCACTACAACCGCTACCCGCACGAGTTCTCCGGCGGCCAACGACAGCGCATCGGCATCGCCCGGGCACTCGCCGTACAGCCCAAGGTGATCGTCGCCGACGAGCCGGTGAGCGCCCTCGACGTGTCGATCCAGGCCCAGGTGATGAACCTCCTCGAAGACCTGCGCACAGAGTTCGGCATCGCGTTCGTATTCATCGCACACGACCTCGGCGTGGTACGCCACTTCTGCGACCGGGTGGCGGTCATGTACCTCGGTCGGGTGGCCGAGATCGGCGACCGTGACGCGCTCTACAGCACGCCACAGCACCCGTACACCCAGGCGCTGCTCTCCGCCGTGCCCGACCTGGCAGTGGTGCGCGGCGCGACGCCGAAGGCGCGGATCCGGCTGGCCGGCGACGTACCCGGACCGATGGACCCGCCCACCGGGTGCCGGTTCCGCAGCCGCTGCTGGAAGGCCGAGGACGTCTGCGCCACCACCACCCCGCCGCTGTCGCCGGTGGGCGACGGTCACGCGGCGGCCTGCCACTTCGCCGGATCACTGCAGGCCTGACCGGCAGGCGCGGAGGCGGGCCGGCCACCGCGCCGCCGGGAGGCCGTTCAGAACTCCTCGTACACCGCCGGGTCCTGATCCGCGAGCCGCCCGTCCGGGCGGCCCAACGCGGTGATGGCCTCGACCTGCGCGTCGGTGAGCTTGATGTCGAAGACGTCCAGGTTCTCGACCTGTCGCTGCGGCGAGGCGGCCTTGGGCAGCGGAATCACCTGGCGGGCCACATGCCAGGCGAGGATCGCCTGCGCCGGGCTGACGCCGTGCGCCGACGCGATGTCCACGATCGTCGGGTGCCGCAGCAGGTCGTTGCCCCGGCCCAACGGGCTCCACGCCTGCACGAGAATCCCCCGCGCCCGGTGGTAGTCGATCGCCTCCTGCTGCGGGAAGTACAGATGCACCTCGATCTGGTTGACCAGCGGGGCGACGCCCGTCTCGGCGATCAGCCGGTCGATGTGCTCGGGCAGGAAGTTGGACAGGCCGATGTGCCGCACCAGACCGCGCTCGCGGGCCTCGATCAGCGCCCGCCACGCCTGCACGTACAGGTCAGTATTGGGGTTGGGCCAGTGGATGAGGTACAGGTCGATCCGGTCGAGGCCGGTGCGGAACACACTCTCCTCGATCGTGGTCAGCGCCTCGTCGAAACGGTGGTGCCGCCCCGGCAGCTTCGACGTGACCACCAACTCGTCCCGCACGTCACCCGCCGACCGGGCAGCCCGGCCCACCGCGCCCTCGTTCTCGTAGTTCACCGCCGAGTCGATCAACCGGTAGCCGGTCCGGATCGCCTGACCGATCGCGTCGACACCAGCCGACCCGTTCAACTGGTACGTGCCGAGCCCGATCGCCGGCAAGCTCGTGCCGTCACCGGCCGTGAGGTGGGGAATCGCCATGGTTGGTCCGCCTTTCATCACCCGTGCCTGGACCCTACCGGCACGAGTTGCCCCGCCCTTCCGGGGTCAGTTGCTAGGGCGATCCCTCGGACCACGTCATCTGTCCGGGCCGCTGCTGGCGCTCGGCTGGAGTTGCGCGAGCAGGGTGCTCACCTCGGCGTGCAGCCGGCGCAGCTCCGCCGCTGTGGGTGCCATCTCGTAGCAGTGGTGGTGCGTGGCGGCGGACAGCGTTGCCCAGGCGAGCGCCACCCGGCGGGCGGTCTCGCTGCCCGGCCCGAGCCGGCCACGCAGCATCAATTGCTTCGCGCGGCCCTGCCGGCATGCCGCCACGGCCGGCTTCACCCGCTGCCAGTAGCCGTCGATGCCGCCTTCGAGGGCGAGCCGGATCAGGCAGGCGCACGCCCGCGGCCACCACCCGGCGCCCACGGCCGTTGCACCGAACAGCCCGGACCCGCGCAGCAACTGGTCGGCCGCCGCCAGGCAGCGCTGCGGCGTCGGCGGGGTCACGACAGCGCCGCCGTGAGGAGACGGGCGTCCGCGACAAGTCCGGACAGGTCCGCCAGGTCCGCCCCGTGCACGCCCTCCCGACACACCTGGTACGCGTTCACGACCCGCCGTCCGTGCCGTCGGCCGAGCCAGCCGAGCACGTCTCCACCCTTGTCCGCGTCGTCGAAGACCGCCAGGGCGACGGTCGTGGTGACCCGTCGGGACGCGTCCTCGATCGCGTTCTCGATGTCGACGTGCGGGACGCCCCGCGCCACCCTGTTCCGCCAGACCGCCCGGTGGCAGGCCGCCTCCACTGCGGAGCGGCACAGCTCCGCGACCACAGGTCCGCGTACCTCTGCGGTGATCTCCTCGTTGCGCGCCAGCGCGTACGCGTCGTCCAGGTAGCGGGTGACCGGGTCGGAGCCGGGCCGCAACGTCACCACCGACCGCTCCGCGCGGGTCACCTCGATGATCCGCGCCCTGCCTAGGTCGAGCCGGCCGACCGCGTCCGGCAGTCGCGTGTCGTGCGTGAAGACCACCACCTGCCGCTGCTCGGCCAGCTCGGCGAGCACCCGTGCCAGACCGTCCACCTTCGACGGATCCATGCTCTGCACCGGGTCGTCGACCACGATGAACCGGAACGGGCTCTCCGGGGCGCAACTGCGCGGCAGGAACGTCGCCAACCCGAGCGCCTGCATCTCACCCTGGCTCATCACCCCCAGCGCGGTGCCGTTGTCGGCGCCATCCACGCTTACCGGGAAGGCCACGCGGCGCCGGGTGTTCGCGCCTTCGAGCGTCATCGCACCCAGCTCGACGTTGCTCTCCTGCCGCAGTTGCGCCCAGATCTGCTGAGAGTGCCCGGCGAACGGCGCGACCCGCTCGGTGCGGATCTTCGCACCGGTCTCCGTCAGCCACGTCCGCGCGGCCCTCAACCGGGACAGGGTCGCCTCCCGCGCGGGCATCCCGCCGGCAACGCCCACCCACGCGCGCAGGTCGACCGCCGCCGTCCGCCAGCCGGTGTCGCGCTGCCGCAGAAAATCCTCCGCGTCCGCGCGGGCCGCGTCGGCCGCCGCCACCACCGCCGGGTAGAGCGCGGCAAGGTGGTCGGCCAGCGCGGCCGGCTCCCCGGGTACGCGCCACAGCGCGGCCACGGCGTCGCGCAGCGCCTCGCCCGACGGCTCCGCCCACGGGCCGTCGGGCACCACGAGGTCGTCGATCAGGTGGTGCGTCTGCCGCAGCAGAGCAGTGAGCCGGGAGGTGGCCGCCTGGGCGGCGACACTGCGCTGCCGCAGGTCGGTGAGCGACTGCGCGGCGGCAGCACGCCACCCACCGTCGATGGTGCCGTTGGCGCAGACCGGGCACGGCCCGTCGCCCTGATCGTCGTGGTGTTCGAGGGCGAGGCGGAGCAGTTCTGCACTGCGCAGCGCGGCCCGGGAACGCCCGCCGTCGTACCGCTGGGCCTCGGCCTCCGTGTCCCGGAGCTGACAGGCCAGGCGGGTCACCTCGTCGACCGGCGGTGGGGCGAAAGCGACGAGCTCCCGGCAGAACAGGACCGTCTCAGTGACGGTTGCCTCGTCCGGCTCGTCGAGGATCGTCGACACCGCGGCGAGGTCGACCGTGCTCCGGCCGCGCAACAGAGCGGCGGTCCGCCGAGCCCGGTCGTCGTCGATCCCTTCGAGCGCCTGGACCAGGGCGGCGCGCTGTGCGCGTACCTCCTTGATGGCGTTGTCGTGCGGCTGGGCGGCGCGCAGCAGACGCCGGTCGGCGTCGGTGAGCGCGTCCAGGCCGAGGATCGCGAAGAGCGCGTCGAAGAGTTGGCTCTGCGTGCCGGCGGCGAGCTTGCCCAGCTCGGCGGCGGTGAGGAAAGGCCGGTACAGCTCCAGCGGGCGGGCCAGACCCAACTCGGAGAGGCCGCCGTGCCGACCCTGGGCGCTGGTGACTGTCACCTCGGCGTCGGCTAGTTCGGCCCCGACCGGCCAGGCCCTGTGCACCCGGGTCGACGTGGCCACACCGTCGACACGCAGCTCCACACCGACCCAACACGGGTCCGGGTTGTGCAGGTTGCGCCACCCCGTACGCCAGACGCTTGTCTTGTCGGCCCACCGCGCGCTGTCACCGGTGAGGGCGAGCTCGACGGCCTCGGCGAAGCTGGACTTGCCGGAGCCGTTACGACCGACGACCAGTGTGAGGCCCGGGCCAGGGTCGATCTGGAGGGTCCTCTCGGGGCCGACGCCACGGAACCCGGCGACGGTCACCGACTTCAACCAGATGCGTTCCGCCGGACCGTCGCCGGTGGGGGAGCGGGGGTCGAGCCGGGTGGGCGTGCCGGCGAGTGCGGCGGACAGCTCGTCGTCGCTGGTCAGCGCGGCGAGGACCAGCTCGGCGGTCTCGGACGGTAGGTCGTCAGCGGCGGCGAGCCGGTCGAAGATCAGCTCGATCAGCGGCGCCTTGGATTGCGCAGGCTGGATCATGGTCGTCTCCAGGCGTGTGGTGTCCGCGGGCCGACGACTCGTCGGCCCGCCCGAGGCGAGCGGTGTGGAAAGGCCCCGTCGCCCGGTTGGGGCGAGCAGTGGAGTCGGAAGGCTGGTGGCCGTCGGACGCTGTGGAGCTGATGCCGCAAACGAATCAGGGCTGAACGTCGGCCCGCCTTCGCTCCGTGCACCCGGGCGAGCGGTCAGAGCATGGCGTTCGCGTGCCAGTCGCGCAGGAACGCGTCGACCAGGGCGTGCGCCCGAGGACGCAGGTCGAAGGACTCCTCCCGCCGGCGACGCGCCATGTGCGAGAGGCCGTCGGCGGCCTCGTTGAGGGCGTGGCCGCTGTGCCCCTTGACGTGCGCGAACGTCAGGTCGGGGCGGCGGGCCACCTGCTCGGCGAGCCGGACCAGGGTCGGTTTTTCCGACCAGCGGCGCTCCCGCAGGCTGTAGCCGGCCGGCATCGCGTGAGTCTCGCCGGCCTGCCAGCGATGCAGGTAGCGCAGGGCGGCGAGGCAGTCCAGCAGCACCGTCATGCCCACCGGCGCCTCGTCGTACCCGGTCAGCAGGTAGTCGACCGCGCGCAGCTCGTTGATCAGCACCCGGGAGACGCCTGTCGGGTCGAGCCGGCCGGTGCCCCGGCCGAGCAGGCCGTAGTGGCCATCGCTGACGACGTACCCGATGCCGCCGACGCGGCCCTTCCAGCTGGCGTCGGTCGCGGCGACAAGCGGCGCGGACGTCGTCGCCCAGCGGACCACCCGGCCGCGGCCGCGCTGCTGGTCGTCGCCGGACCGGCGGTGGATGTCGTGGTCGGCGGCCAGCCGCTCGGCCGTGTCGAGCAGGTCGCCGGCGGAGGTCAGCTCGTCGTAGTCGGCGGCGGTGAGGGCCAGGCGAACGGCGTCGCCGATGCGCTGGCAGTCGTCGCAGATGGTGGGACGGACGAAGGCGCGCAGGGTGAGGGCGCGGTCGTGCAGCGCAGGGGGGAGCAGTGCCAGGGCGCGGAGGAACTCATCGGGACGCACGACGCCTCCTGACGTCTCGGGGAGTTTCAGAGGACCTTGATGGAGTCGACCCGGAGTAGCGGGACGGTGGTCTCGCCGCCGATCTGGGTGTCGTAGCTGAAGGAGCCGAGCACCGTGACGTTGGCGCGGAAGATGTCGTCCTCGACGAGGTTGTCGAGGTCCGATTCGGTCCCGCTCAAGATGGTGTTGGTCTTGTAGTCGTACTCGTCGGCCATCCGGCGGTGGGCGACGTCCGCACGGAAGCTGTCGGTGCCGGTGGCGGCGTCGAACTGGCTGACCCGTCCGTAGATGACGTAGGTCTTTCCCAAGTAGCTGTCCGGGTTCTTGGCGATCAGCTTCCACTGCCGTTCGGTAAGCGTCTTGTACGACGGCGGCTTCGGCTTCGGCGGCGGAGTCGTCTTCGTGGGGCTCGGGGCGGCGCTGGTGGGGGCCGCGCTGGTCGGGGCGGCAGTAGTAGGAGCGACAGTCGGCGACGCGCTGGCGGGACCGCTCACCGGCGAGCTGCTGGCACCGGCCGTCGTCTTCGGTCCGTCACCGTTGACCGTGCCGATGACGGCGCCCGCGCAGCCGAGGGCGACAGCGAGGGCGATGCCACCGACCGCCCACACCAGAACGTAGGACCGCTTCTCGGGCGCGACAGGGTTGGGCTCACCGACCAGGTCGGTCTCGGACGGACCGGCCGCGGGCGATATCAAGGGCTGCGGCTGCTCGGCGGGCTGGTCGGGCGGCGTGGGGGTGATCGGGTCGGTCATGGTGAGCCTCTTTCTGTGAACAGATCGGCTGTGAACAGCCGGGGCGGGCGTGGTTGCCCGCCCCGGACGGTGGGGGAGGGTCAGCCGAGGGCGACGTCGACGCCGCCGGAGAACGGCGAGTCGTGCAGCTCGAGCTTGGTGATCTTGACGTTCTTCGGGATGTCGAAGACGACGACGCCGTTGACCTGGTTGCCGGGGTTGATGTCGTTGAGGAACGTCTCGGCGTTCTTGTTGGCGTAGATCGCCGCGCCGGTGTCGGCGGAGTACTCGGTGCCGTCGGCCGCGTATGCCTTCTGGCTGCTGCCGTCGAACATCTGGGCTTCCTTGCCGATGTTCTTCACGTTGACCGTGACCAGGCAGAACTGGCCCTGTGCCTTCGCGCCGAGCATGTCGCTGCCGACCTTGCTCACACCGCACTTGGACGACTTGACAGTGAACTCGAACTTCCCGTCCCGGGCCGGCTGACCGATCTTCGCGGTCTTCGGCTTGTCGTCGCCCTTGGTGCCGCCCTCATCGGCACTGGAACCGGTCGCCTTGTCGTCGCCGCTGGAGTCGCTCGCCGTGTCGGTGGCGCCGGAGCCGCAGCCCAGGGCGATGAGGCCGGTGGCGATCAGAGCGATCGTGGTGGTCTTGCGCATCGTTGTCCTCCTGATGTGAACGTTGCGGCGTCAATAAGAGCATCGTCCGAGAGCGGTGTCAACAGACATTCTCGTGCTTGACAGATGTGCGAGACTTTCGAGATGCAGGAGAACCCGACCATCACGGCAGCGGAGATCGCCCGGCTCGCCGGCGTCGGTCGCGCTGCGGTCAGCAACTGGCGTAAACGGCACACCGACTTCCCCGCCCCGGTGGGCGGGACGACGGCGAGCCCAGAGTTCGACCTGATCCAGGTCGAACAGTGGTTACGCGCCCAGGGCAAGCTCCCCGAGCTGGCCACCGCCGACCGGCTCTGGCGACACCTCGCCGCAGCCAGCGACACCCCGGCAGCCGGCCTCGCCGCCGTCGGCGCCCTCCTGCTGGCCCGTTCACGCGGTTCCCGAACCGGTCACCCCGACGCGCAACTCGCACCGCTGCTGCCCGACGTCGACGCCCTCGCCGACGAGTTGGGCCCCCAGGGCGCGTTCGACGAGCTGTGGCAACGGTTCTCCGCGCCAGGACCGGGCCGCCCGTTCGCCACCCCCGACGACCTCGCCGACCTGATGATCGGGCTCGCCAACGTCGGCGGCGGCTCGGTGCTCGACCCCGCCACCGGGTCCGGCGCCATCCTGCGCGCCGCCGTCCGCGCCGGCAGCACCGCCGTCTACGGGCAGGAACTCGACCAGGACCTGGCTCGGCTCGCCGGGCTGTGGCTGGCCCTGCACGACGTACCCGGAGAGGTCTGCGCCGGGGACACCCTGCGCGCCGACGCCTTCGCCGGCCGCGCCGTCGACGCCGTCGTCTGCCACCCACCGTTCGGCGCCACAAACTGGGGCGACGAGGAACTCGGCCACGACCCCCGCTGGATCGTCGGCACCACACCGCGCACCGAACCCGAGCTGGCCTGGGCACAGCACGCACTGGCCCACCTTCGGGTCGGCGGACACGCAGTCCTGCTGATGCCACCCACCGTCGCCAGCCGCCGCGCCGGCAAACGGATCCGCGGCGAACTGCTGCGCCGAGGCCACCTGCGCGCCGTCATCGCGCTCCCACCGGGGGTGGCGGCGCCGCACGGCGTACCTCTGCATCTGTGGGTGCTGCGACGCGCCGCGACCGACGCGCCGCCACCGGCGCGGGCGCTGCTGATCGACGCCGCAGGCGGCGACCTGGCCGACACCGCCCCGCGCGTGCTGGCCGCGTGGCGGGCGTTCGCGGCAGCCGCGGACGGCGACGTGGAGGAGGCCGGGTTCGCCCGCGCGGTCCCGGTCATCGAGCTGCTCGACGAGGAGGTCGACCTCACCCCCGCCCGCCGGCAACCCGCCGTCGTGGGCGAGGCCTCAGGCGAGCATCTGGTACGCACCAGAGAACGACTGGCCGCCATCGTCGGTGAGCTGCCGGCGCTGCTGCCGCAGGTCACGCCCGCGCCCGACGAGACGGTGTCCGGCACTCTGTCGGTCGCCGAGCTAGCCCGCAACGGTGCCCTACAGGTGATTGGCCCTATCCGTGCCGCACCCGGCCGGGGAGACGGTGACTCCACCTCTCATGGCCAGGCCTCGCTCGTCCTCACGGGCGCGGACGTCGTCGCGGGTGTCGACGCGTCCGGGCTCGACGACGGCGCACTGCTGGAACGCGTGCCCCTGCTGGTGGGGGACGTGGTCGTTCCGGTAGCGGCGAGGCAACTGATCTCGCGGGTGATCACATCCGACGGGATGCTCCTTGGTCCTCACCTTTACCTGTTGCGACCCAACCCTGCTGCGCTGGATCCATGGTTTATGGCTGGGCAGCTACGTAACTCGGCCAACGACAAGCAGACGACGAGTCTCTCTGGTTCACGGGTCGACGTCCGCCGGGCACAAATCCGGCGGCTACCGCTGGACGAGCAACTGGCGTACGGGGAGGCGTTCCAGCGGCTCCTCGCCTTCGAATCCGCCTTCGCGGAGGTGAGTGCACTTAGCGCGGACCTGGTGCGACTCACCGTGGACGGCCTGGCCGCCGGTACTCTTCGCCCCGAAGGCGGCGCTGAATGACCGCAGACCTGAATGAGTGCGCGCGGGATGAGCCCTGCGATTACCGCACGTTGCGACTCGATGACGCATCGGACTACGGCAAAGGTGTGGTCGAAGGCGGCCGCACCGCTGAAGAGCAGGATTGGCTCAGACAGCAGCGCCGTGAGTGAGAACGCTGGTGGCACCGGGCCCACCTGGCCTTCGTGTCTCGGGCGACGGCACAACTGTCGGTGTCGGGAGAGCGATGGACGCCGGACCTGGTGGAGCTGCTGCTTTTCCGGGCCAACCCAAGCGATCTGAACTAGCGCTGTCGGCTATCTGACTTCGCTATGAAGTCCGATCGACGGGACGGTGCGGGGACGATCGCTAGGCCACCCTCCGTGGCCTGTGAATTGAACAAACAAGCCTTTCGGTGGACTGCTACCGATGAGTACGGGCGTACGGTGCGGATCGGATCGAGTGGGGGCGAACCAACAATGGGGGGACTATGCCGAGCGTGACGACGGCCAAGCCGGAAATCGGCAATCTGGTCGCGGTGCGCGGCCAGCGCTGGGTGGTCAGCGATGTGCAGCAGGGCGAGCACAGCAGCCTGGTCAGTCTGCAGAGTGTCGAGGACGGCCGCTACGGCCACACACTCGACGTGATCTGGGAGGTCGAACCGGGGCGCCAGGTGCTGCCCACCGGTTCACTGCCCGACGTCACCGAGGGTAAGTTCGACTCGCCGCAGCGGCTGGCCGCCTTCCTCGACGCCGTGCGGTGGTCGGCGGTCACCTCTGCCGACGTGAAAACGTTGCAGTCGCCGTTCCGCTCGGGTGTCGCGATTGAGGACTACCAGCTGGAGCCGGTGGCCCGCGCGGTCGACGCGCCCCGGGTCAACCTGCTGCTCGCCGACGACGTCGGCCTGGGCAAGACCATCGAGGCGGGTCTGGTCGCCCAGGAGCTGCTGCTGCGTCAGCGGGCCCGGCGCATCATGATCGTCTGCCCGGCCGGTCTGACCCTCAAGTGGCGTGACGAGATGGCGGAGAAATTCGGCCTCGACTTCACCATCATCGACGCCGAACGCTGCGCCATGGTTCGTCGAACCCACGGCTCGGCGGCGAACCCGTTCGAGGTCTACCCGCTGAGCATCATCAGCCTGCCTTGGTTGCGCGGCCAGAAGGCGCAGCGCCTGCTGGACGAGGTGCTGCCGGCCGACGGCCCCACCTACCCGCGTACCTTCGATCTGCTGATCCTCGACGAGGCGCACCACGTCGCCCCAGCGGCCCCCAAGCAGGTCTACGCGGTCGACTCCCAGCAGACCAAGCTGATCCGCCGGCTCGCGCCGCACTTCACCCACCGGCTCTTCCTCTCCGCCACCCCGCACAACGGCTACCAGGCGTCCTTCACCGCGCTGTTGGAGATCCTCGACAACCAGCGGTTCGCCCGGGGCGTCGAGCCGGACCAGTCCGCGGTGCGGGACACGGTCGTGCGGCGGCTCAAGCGCGACGTCACGGACGCCGACGGAAAGCCCCGCTTTGTGGAGCGGGTCGCCACCGCCATCCCGGTCACCTACCCGGAGAGCGAGCGGCAGATCCATGCGCTGCTCACCGAGTTCGCCGAGCTGCGGCGTAAGCGGCTGCAGTCCCAGCGTGGACGCAAGGCGACCGACCTGGTGACGCTGCTGCTCAAAAAGCGCCTCTTCTCCAGTCCCGCCGCGTTCGCGCACACCGTCGGCGTCTACCTGGAGACCCTGCGCAGCCGCAAGGCACCCGCCGTCCTGCCGGCCGACGACGACGTGCCGGAGTGGATGGAGGACTTCTTCGACGACGTCGCCACCTACGCCGACGACCAGCTCGCCGAGGCCGAGGACGACGCGCTCGGCCGGACCAGGGCCATGCAGCCCGACGCAACCGCCGACGAGATGGCCCTGCTGGAGAAGATGTACCAGTGGGCCGAGGCGAAGGAGGCGCTGCCGGATGCCAAGGCCAAGGAGCTGATCACCTACCTGAGCGCGGTCTGCAAGCCGGATGGCCGGCACTGGACCAACGAGCGCGTCGTGGTCTTCACCGAATACCGCGACACCCAGATCTGGCTGGCCGAGTTGCTCCGCCAGGAGGGCCTGGCCGCCGGGCAGGGGCTCGTGCTGCTGCACGGCGGTACGCCCGCCGAGGAACGGGAGCAACTGCGGCTGGCTTTCCAGGCGGACCCGACGAAGCAGCCGGTGCGGATCCTGCTCGCCACCGATGCCGCCAGCGAGGGCATCGACCTTCAGAAACACTGCCACCGGCTGGTCAATTACGACATCCCGTTCAACCCCAACAAGTTGGAGCAGCGGATCGGTCGGGTCGACCGGTACGGCCAGACGACCGCCCCCGAGATCAAGCACTTCGTGGGTAGCGGCTTCGGCAAGGCTGTTGACTCCTACGAGGCGGATCTGGAGTTCCTGTCCCGGATCGCCACCAAGGTGGCCCGAATGGAGGCCGACCTCGGTTCGGTCAATGCAGTGCTCGCCGACGCCGTTCAGCGTCGGATGCTCGGCCAGCACGTCGACGTGGACATCGACAAGGCAGGAAAGGGCAAGAGCACCCGCAGCCTTCCCGCAGAGGCCAACCTGCGCGAGCAGGTCGTCAAGCTCCGGGCGGAGCTGGACAAGACCGTCGAGGAGCTCGGCATTACACCGCCGGCCGTCAAGCGGGTCGTCGACACCGCGCTGGAGCTGGCTCGCCAGCAACCGCTGAAGCGGCACATCGACGATCGGCACCTGGTCGACGGCCTCTACACCGTCCCGCCGCTGACCGGCTCCTGGCAGCGGGCTGCCGCCGGGCTGACCGCGAAACTTCAGCGCGACGACGAGCCGCCCCGACAACTGCCGGTCACCTTCGACCCGGCGGTGGCGAAGGGGCAGGACGAGATCGTGCTGGCCCACCTAAACCACCCTCTCGTAGCCATGTCGACCCGGCTGCTGCGCGCCGCCGTCTCCAACCCGGACATCGGGCTGCACCGGGTCACCGCCGTGGTCAGCGACGACCCGGCACTGGAGGACGTGCTGGTAGGGGCGTACTCCCGGTTCGTGCTGGTCGGCGCCGACGGCGTGCGGCTGCACGAGGAGGTCCTCTACGCCGGCGGCTGGGCGCCCGAGCACGGCCGGTTCCGCCGGCTGGACAACCTCGGCACCCTCGGCGGCATCCTCGATCGGGCGATCACCACCGGCAGCGCGGCCTCCGGCCTCGTGGAGAAGCGGCTCGCCGAGCGTTGGCCCCGCGTCGCCGACGGCCTGCTCGCCGCCATCGACTGGCGCACCGCCACCCGCCACGAGTCCCTGAAGCGCAAGCTCGACCAACGGCAGGCGGCCGAGCAGCAGCGCATCGTCGACAACCTCGACCAGTTCGCCGCCACCCTGCGCGGTGCCCTCGAGACTCCAGAGGCACCCGAGGAAGGCGACGACGCGCAGCCGTCGTTCTTCACTCGCAAGCAGGTCGTCGCGATGAGTAAGACCAAGGAAGAGCTCGCTCAGTACCGCAAGGATCGTCAATCCTGGGAGGAACGTTTGTCGGCTCTGGAAGTCGAGCGCGACCGCGAACTCGCGGCCGTCGCGGCCCGCTACCGAGACCCGAAGCCGCACCGGTTCCCGGTGGCCGTGGTCTTCGTCGTACCGAAGCGGGAGGCCATCCGATGAGCCGAACCTTCCGACGTCCCGCGCCCGACGGCGCCGAGCAGCACCGCAACTGGCTGAGCCTGGTCGAGGTCAGCGGCCCGTTCCTGAGCCTGCCGGTGCTCCGCGCCACCTGGCCGACCTTGGACTCGCTCGACAAGAAGACCCGCGAACGGCTGCGCCAAGAACACGCCACCTGGCAGGCCGACACCACTGAGGGTCAGCGGCCCTGGATCGAGTACGTGCTGCGCGAGCTGCTCGGCTGGGGCGACACCCTGTACACCGATGGACTCGATACGCTCGCGCACACCGTCGCGGAGCACGACACCGAGCTGCGCCCGTCGTTCGCACTCGTGGACCCGGGCGAGGAGGTCAAGCCCGACAGCGTACGGATGCTGGGCATGATCTGTCCGGCCGGCAGCCAGCCGACCGCCCGGATTCGTGATTCGGCGTGGGCGGCGACCCCGGTCGACCGGCTCGCCCACCTGTGTCGGCACCACAACATCGAGTTGGGTCTGGTCACCGACGGCCGCTGGTGGACCCTGGTCTGGGCGCCGCGCGGCGGCGTCACCACCACTGCCGTCTTCGACACGGTGGCGTGGCCCGAGGCGGCCGAGCGCGACGTGGTCCGCGCGTTCGTCTCGCTGCTGTCTCGGCACCGGTTCTTCGGCGTCCCCGATGCCGAGCGGCTGGTGCCGCTGCTGCGAGCCAGCCTCGGTAGCCAGGAGGAAATCACCGAGGCGCTGGGCGTCCAGGTCCGCCAGGCCGTCGAACTGCTGGTGGCCGCGATGGGCCGCACCGACATCCGAGACCGGGAACTCGGCGGACGGGGCCTGCAGGACGTTGACGCGCACGACGTCTACCGGGGCGCGGTCTCCGTCATGATGCGTATCGTCTTCCTGCTCTTCGCCGAGGAGCGCAAGCTGCTCCCCGCCGACAATGAGCTGTATGTAAAGGCGTACTCGGCGGGGCGGCTCTGCGCGGAGCTGGAGCAGCGGGTCATCGAGGGGAGCGAGGAGGACCTGGAGCACAGCTCCGCCGCCTGGCACCGGCTGCTCGCCCTGTTCAACGCCGTCTACCGCGGCGTCGACCACCCCCGGCTCACCATGCACGGCCATGACGGCTCGCTCTTCGACCCGGAGGCCACCCCGTGGCTGCCGCTGACCATCGACGACCGGACCGTACTGCACATGCTCCGCGCGGTGCAGTACGTCGAGATCGGCACCGGCCGCTCCCGGGAGCGCCGCACGCTCAGCTTTCGCGCCCTCGACGTCGAGCAGATCGGGTACGTCTATGAGGGCCTGCTCTCCTTCGAGGGCTTCCGCGCCGAGGACGTGACAGTCGGGCTGATCGGCAAGGAAGGGCTGGAAGAGGAGGTCGCGCTCGCCGACCTGGAGGCACTGCGTGAGCGGTCGGCCGACGTGCCGACGCTGGCCAAGGCCCTCGCGGAGAAGTACAAGGACTCGAAGATCGGGTCAGTGGCGGCGCTGACCAGCAAGCTCGTGCCGCTCGACGGGGCGGTGCGGGAGGAGGCCCGCAAAAGGCTGCTCGCGGTAACTGGCGGCGACTACTCCCTTTCGGAGCGGCTGCTGCCGTTCTTTGACGTCCTGCGCGAGGATCTGCGCGGACTACCCGTGGTAATCCTGCCCGGCGCGCTCTTCGTCACCGAGTCCGCCCTGAGGAAGAACACTGGTACCCACTACACGCCCCGCAGGCTGGCACAGGAAGTCGTGAAAGGCGCTCTAGAGCCGCTGGTTTACGAGCCAGGCTCGCTGCAGACGGCCGACGCAGGTCAATGGAGGCCAAAGAGAAGCGGGCAGATCCTGTCGCTCAAGGTCGCGGACATTGCGATGGGCTCGGCGGCGTTCCTGGTAGCAGCGGCCCGCTATCTCGGTGAGCATCTGGTCGAGGCCTGGACGCGGGAGGATGACGAGCGAGTAAGTCGTTATCAGCAGCGTGGCGTCGATCGGCCGATTGATCCCGACGAGGATCCGCTAGTCATCGAGGCGCGGCGGCAGGTCATCGAGCATTGCCTGTACGGGGTGGACATCAACCCCATGGCCGTGGAGATGGCGAAGCTGTCGCTCTGGCTGGTTTCCATGGATCCGCAGCGTCCCTTCACGTTCCTCGACGACCGCTTGGTCGCCGGCGACTCCCTGCTCGGCATCGGCAACCTCGCCGCACTTCCCGAGGGAGCCGTCCGAGACCTGCGGCTGGACCGGGAACTGTCCGAGGGCCTCGAGCTCCGGCGCCGGATCGCTGCGCTGCCGGACCGGCCGGAGACGCTGCCGGACAAGCGGCGGCTCCTCGACGAAGCGCGGGCGTTGACCCAGCGGGCCGTTTCGTACGCCGATCTGGTTGCCGGCGCCTCGCTCGTCTCTGGCAAGGGCGGCCAGGACCCCCGCATCATTGCAGAGCGGGTGGGTTCGCTGGCACAGCACTTGGCCCGTGGCGGCGATATGGCATTGCTCGACAGGCAGGCGCAATCCTGGCTTGCCTTTGACCAGCCGGAGGGCGCCTTCGAACGCAAACCGCTGCACTGGCCGCTGGAGTTCCCTGAGGTATTCGAAAAGGGCGGCTTCGACGCGATCATCGGCAACCCGCCCTTCCTGGGCGGGCAAAAACTCACCGGCGCGATGGGTACGGCATATCGGGAATATTTGGTCAGGAAGATCGGGCGCGGCGCGCGCGGAAGTGCTGATCTAGTCGCCTACTTCGTGCTTCGGGCGCACGATCTGCTCACTCACTCGGGCCAGACCGGACTGATCGCTACGAACACCCTCGCCCAGGGCGACACCCGCGAGGTCGGTCTCGATCAAATCGTCGCCAGCGGCACCACCATCCGCCAGGCAGTTAAGAGCAGGCCGTGGCCTTCGAGGTCCGCCGCGCTTGAATTTTGCGCTGTCTGGACTACTCGCGCGCCGCTTGGTGGCAATGCTGAGCGTCGTGCAGATAACTTGGTCGTCGCTGGCATCAAGCCTTCTCTCGACCCCGTCTCGCGTGCTGTGGGCAATCCCTACCGCCTTGTTGCTAGTCAGGGCATGGCGTTCAAGGGTACCGAAGTTACAGCAATTGAGGGTTTCACTATGGATCCAGATTCTGCTCGGGCCCTGATTGAAGCGAACCCAAGGAACGGCGATGTTCTCCTTCCTTTCATAAACGGCAATGACCTTAACTCTCGTCCAGACTTTTCGGCTAGCCGGTGGATCATCAATTTTTATGATTGGCCAGAGGTTCAGGCTAAGAACTATCCAGATTGTTATCGACGTTTGCTGGACCTGGTGAAGCCTGTTCTAATCAAGAATAACAACCGCTCCTTGCGTGAGTTCTGGTGGCGATATAAGAGGCCAGCCCCGGCGATGCATGCGGCTATTGCCGGGCTGAAGCGAGTCATCGTTATCACGTTGGTAAGCAAGACCGTGATGCCGGTGATGGTGCCCACAGGGCAAGTCTTTTCTCATAAGCTCGCGGTGTTTGCGACCGATGATCCGGCTATGCTCGCAATGCTATCGAGTGGGCTTCATTTCTGGTGGGCTGTCAGTCGGAGCTCGACCATGAAGGCGGATCTTAACTATTCGCCTTCAGACGTCCTTGAGACGTTGGCGCTGCCGGGATTGACCCCAGAGATGCGGGCTCTAGGTGATGAGTTGGACACGTACCGCCAAGAGGTGATGCTGAGCCGGCAGGCGGGACTGACGGCGACCTACAACCTCGTGTTCGACCCAGCCTGTCAGGACGAGGACCTTATGGAATTGCGGCGCATTCACCGCGACATCGACGAGGCGGTCTGCCGCGCTTACGGCTGGGACGACCTACTGGTACAGGGCCTCGATCACGGCTTCCACAAGGCCGGTGCCTACACCCGCTACACCGTCGGCCCGGCGGTCCGGGGCGAGATCCTCGACCGACTGCTGGAGTTGAACCACCAGCGCTACAAGGAAGAGGAGGCACAGGGCCTGCACGACAAGAAGAGGTCCGGTCGGGGCAAGACCGCCAACGTAGAACAAGGGACGCTCATCTGATGGTCGACGTTCAGGGCGGGTTCTTCCCGCACCCCCGTGGCGAGCAGCAGGCGCTGCTTATGTCCAGTAGGGACGATGACAACCAGCCCGCGCTGGTCCCGCCGCTCGACGTGCCGCAGACATTCCCAGAGGCGACCTCCTACCAGGTGCGGGACGAGCTGGAGGAGCTGATCGGGCGGGACCTGCTCGGTCCGTGGGACGGTGAGCGCGAGGAGTTCCGCCCCGGTGCCATGGGCCCGCGCGAGCGCTACCTCGTCGGCATGCTCGGCCCGAAGCAACGCCCGCGCTCCGACCGCCGCGAGGCAGCCGAGGTAGCGGACGTGGACTCTGCCGTACAGGGCGACGGCGCGGAGGCCGAGCTGCCCGAGGTCGTCACCCCGCAGAACCTGGGCAAGATGTGGGCCTCGTCCATGGGTCTGTCGTTCGCCGTGCCCGGTGACGTCGACGTGCTGACTGTGACCGCCGACTGGGGCCGCTACGACCTGCGCGAGTCCGAGGACGAGAAGGGCAAGAAGCGGCGGGTCTGGTACCGCGAGCCGGTGTCGTACCGCAAGGAGGTCCGCCTCGATAGTGAGTCGTCCTACCGGGTGCCGCTGACGGTGTCGGACGAGGACGAGCCGGGCGTGCACCTGGCCGTCGAGGTCCGTCCGCGCGACGGCAATCGAGTGGTGCAACTCGCGCTGATCAACACTCAGTCCGAAGTGCCCAGCAACGGTGACACGGCCTGGCTGTTCCAGGCCGCCCTCACCGTGACCGCGCTGGACGGGAACGCCGCCGTGTTCCTGCCGATCGACGACCCGCTGGACGGGGTGCAGGGCGTCGGGGATGACCTGGAGGAGACGCACCTGCGGCTGCTCTACCGGTCGCAGCGCCGCTACGCCTCCGGCCGCAACGTCGCCGTCCACCCGTGGGTGCGCGACGGGGAGCGGTGCGCGTACCAGCTCTTCACCACCTGGCTGCCCACCTACGACGTGCCGGCGACCGTCGCCCAGGTTGGCAAGGACAGCCGCCTGGCCGGCGTGGAGCTGTCCATGGACGCCCTCGCCACGGCCGACATTGACCGGCTCCGCATCCGACTCGCGCCGCTGGCCGACGGGTACGAGGACTGGCTCGACGACGAGGAAGCCAAGATTCCTGGCCTGCCGGAGCCGTTGCGCCCGGCCGCCGTGACTGCCGTCTTCAATGCGCGCCGGGCCGCCGAGCGGATCCGGGCCGGCGTTGCGCTGCTCACCGATCCGGAGGCCGAGAAGCACGCCGACGCCATCGCCGCGTTCCGCTTCGCCAACGAGGCTATGGCGCTGCAACGTCGACACAGCGAGGTGGCCCGGCTCCGCGAGGAGCAAGGCCTGTCGTACGCCGAGGCCAGGGCCGCCATCGACGCGCGCGGCGCCGCGGCCGCCTCCTGGCGCCCGTTCCAGCTTGCGTTCGTACTGCTGAATCTGCCGTCGATCACCGACCCAGCGCATCTGGAGCGGGCCGCCGACCGGGACGCGACCGTCGACCTGCTCTTCTTCCCCACCGGTGGTGGCAAGACGGAGGCCTACCTCGGGCTGACCGCCTTCACCTTCGCGATCCGCCGCCTCCAGGGCGTGGTCGGTGCCGGTGCGGACGCCCGAAGCGGCGCGGGCGGTGTGGCCGTGCTGATGCGGTACACGCTGCGGCTGCTCACCGCGCAGCAGTTCCAGCGGGCCGCCGCCCTGGTCTGCGCCGCCGAGGTGCTGCGTCGGCAGGCCGAGCGCACCTGGGGTGCGGAGCCGTTCCGGATCGGGCTCTGGGTCGGTGGCGGGGTGTCGCCGAACTGGTTCACCGAAGCCTCCGAGCAGATCGCCGAGGCGCGCGAGGCCGGGAGCGGCAAGTTCACCAACGTCCTGCAGACGTTGAGCTGCCCGTGGTGTGGGTCGAAGCTGCGCGCCGAGCGTGACCTGACCGTCCGCGAGGACGAGCGGCGGGTCCTGGTCTTCTGCCCCGAGGCCGAAGGCGCGGACGCCTGCCCGTTCTCCCGGACCCGCTCTACCGAGGGCCTCCCGATCCTCACCATCGACGAGGAGATCTACCGGTACGCCCCCAGCCTGGTCATCGCCACCGTCGACAAGCTCGCCCAGCTGCCCTGGCGGGGCTTCGCCGGCATGCTCTTCGGTCGGGTCCGGGAGCGCTGCCCCCGGCACGGCTACCGGCACGACGACCTCGACGCGAAGACTGGCTGCGGGGCGCGGCACAACAAGAAGGGCAAGTTGCCGGCGGTCGCCAGTGAGCCGGTCGTCCGGCTGCGGCCGCCGGACCTGATCATCCAGGACGAGCTGCACCTCATTTCGGGTGCGCTCGGCACCATCGTCGGCCTGTTCGAAGCGGCCGTCGACCAGCTCTGCACCTGGTCACTGCCCGGAGGCGGCGAAGCAGGGCCAAAGATCGTGGCATCCACGGCGACCACCAAGCGGGCCCGGGAGCAGGTGCTCGGCGTCTTCGGCCGGCAGCTCGCCGTCTTCCCGCCGCCGGTCATCGACATCACCGACACGTTCTTCAGCCGGCAGGTGCCGGTCACCGTGCAGAATCCCGGCCGCCGATACCTGGGCATCTGTGCGCACGGCGTTCGAATGAAGTCGGCGGAGATCCGCGTCGCGGAGATCCTGCTCATCGCCGGGCAGACCCTCTTCGACACGTACGGGCAGCGGGCCGACCCGTATATGACCACCGTCGGCTATTTCAGCGCCACCCGTGAACTGGCCGGCATGCGCCGGCTCCTTGACGACCAGGTCACCACCCGTGTCCGCAGCCACGGCCGGCGCAAGGGCCTCTCTGACCGGATCGCCGGCACGCAGATGCTCAACGTGCAGGAACTAACCTCCCGGGTCTCTTCCGCCGACATCAGTGAGGTGCTCAAGCGGTTGGAGAACGGCTTCGACCCGGAGCTCGACACCACTGCTCGACGACGGGCCGTGCTGGAGGACATGCGGGATGCGTTCAAGGCCAAGACCGCGTCGAGCCCGAAGCTGTCCCTGCACCCGGTCACCCAGAGCTTCTACCAACGGCAGGACGAGAACCGGGTGCCGGTCGACGCGGTGCTCGCCACCTCGATGCTCCAGGTCGGCGTCGACGTGTCCCGCTTCGGCCTGATGGTCGTCACCGGGCAGCCGAAGAACACCGCCGAATACATCCAGGCCTCCTCCCGGGTCGGCCGTGACGCGAAACGGCCCGGTCTGGTGGTCACCCTCTACAACTGGACCAGGCCGCGGGACCTGGCCCACTACGAGGACTTCGAGTACTACCACGCGACCTTCTACCGCCAGGTGGAGGCGCTTTCGGTCACCCCGTACACCCGGCGGGCGCTGGACCGGGGCACCACCGCGACCCTCGTCGCGGCCGTGCGCAACGGCGAGGACAGCTTCTCCCGCAACACCGACGCTCAGGACGTGCCGCTCGACGGTCCTGAGGTGCAGCGGGTGATCGGACGGCTACTGGCCCGCGCCGAGGCGATCGGCGGAACGCGCGGGCGTGACTATCTCCAGGAGCGGATCAATATGCTCCGGGACGAGTGGAACAAGATGAAGACCGGCTCGTCTCGTCTCGGCTACTCCGAGGGAACGTTCAAACAGCAAAAGCTTGCCGGCCTGCTGACTGTGGCCGGCGGCGGCCGGTGGACCAGCCTGACGGTCGGGCAGTCTATGCGGGAGACCGAGAACGAGATCAACCTGGTTCTGCCTGCCGGCGGGGAGATCTTTAACCCGCAATACGGTACGCCGGAGTGGTCCTTTGGCCCGCAATCCGACGCCAAACGGGCCGAGGATCTGCCCGACGGGGATGAGCTCGGCGAATCGACGCTGACCGGGAAGGGCAACTGATGGCCGCCAACTACTTCCGGCGGGTCGGTGCCGTCCGTCCCAGCCACCTGATGTTCACCACCGGGGTCGGCTCGATCGTCGACCTGCCCAACTTCTCCGTCCTGGTCCGCGGGCTCGAAGACTGGAACTACTCGGTCGTGCCCGACTGGGAGGAGATCGTGGAACCTCGGCTGCTCGCCGCCGTGCGGGCGCTGGGGTTGCGTTCCGTCAAGGAACTGCGTCCGGCACCGTGGCTGGACGGCACCGACCGGGATCCAACTGGCCCGGCAGGCCGCATCGGGGTGCCCATCACGCCGTTTCCGGGGTGGTTGCGCTGCACCGCCTGCGACGACCTGGCGCCGATCGACTCGAACGTCTTTGGCTTTGAGAACTCCAAGCCCCGTAAGCCGCACGAGGCTCGCTTCTTCCACACGGTGTGCAGCCGCAAGAAGTCGGGGCGCAAGCCGATGGCGGTCGGCGCCCGGTTCGTGCTCGCCTGCACCGAAGGCCACCTCGACGACTTCCCGTACGCCCACTTCGTCCACCAAGGCGGCGCCTGCCCGAACGCCACCCATCCCAAGCTGAAAATGGACGACCGCGGCGGCAACCTGGGCGCCAACGTCGAGATCAAGTGCGCCCCCTGCGGTGCCCGCCGCAATATGAAGGAGGTCCTCGGTCCACGAGGCGCGGAGAAGCTTCCCCGCTGCCGTGGCCGTCGGCCGCACCTGGGCGACTTCGACCCGAAGGGCTGCAAAGCTGTCGAGCTGAAGCTCCTGGTCGTCGGCGCGTCCAACCAGTGGTTCGCGCAGACCCTTTCCGCCCTGGCCGTGCCGCGCACCGGAGCGAGCGAACTCCAGGCCAAGGTGGAACAGCACTGGAAGTCGTTGGAAGGGTTGGCGCCCGCGATGTACCTGTGGGCCCGGGAGAACGCTCCCTTCTTCCGGGACTTGAGCAGGTGGACGAACGAGGAGATCGCTGCCGCCGTTGAGCAGCATCGTGCCCGTGCCGGTGCAAATAGCGACGAGGAAAAGGGCTACCCCGATCTACGTACGCCGGAATGGGAGATCTTCTCCGCCGGGCAACTCCCGCCGGCCACTGACGACTTCACCCTCCGCCGCGACCACGACGGTGTGCCCGGTGAGTTGAAGAACGTCTACGCCGACGTGATCCAGGCCGAACGGCTCCGGGAGGTACGCGCGCTGGTCGGCTTCACCCGCCTCGACTCGCCCGACCCGGAGGACCCCGATCTCGTCACCCGCGCGTCGCTGTCCAAAGGGCCGGCGACCTGGATGCCGGCCAGCGAGGTACGCGGTGAGGGCATCTTCCTGCGCCTGCCGGAGGATCTGCTCGCCGCGTGGGAGCAGCGGATCGAATACACCGAGGTCATGCAGGAACACCGGGACGCCTACGCCCGGTTCCGGAAGAACCGCTATTCCGGCCGCATCGCCGGGCCGTTCGACCCGATGCACCTCTGGCCGGGCGAGCGCTACATCGCGCTGCACACCCTGTCGCACCTGCTGATCCGCACCATCGCACTGGAGTGCGGCTACAGCTCGGCGAGTCTCTCTGAACGGATCTACTCCGGCACCGAGGCCGACCCGCAGCGCGCGGGCATTCTCATCTACACCGCCGTGCCGGACGCCGAGGGCACCCTCGGCGGGCTGGTGTCGCTCGCCGAGCACGACTCGCTGGTCCGGCTCACCCGGCGGGCCCTGACCGACGCGATGCACTGCTCGTCGGACCCGCTCTGCGCCGAACGGCTGCCCCAGGACCCGGCGGACTTCCTGCACGGCGCCGCCTGCCACGTCTGCCTGTTCGTCTCGGAGACCACCTGCGAACGCGGCAACCGGTTCCTGGACCGGCGGTTCGTCGTACCGATCGACAAGCCGGAGCTGGCACTCTTCCCCGAGCTGCCATGAGCTGGCATCCGGCGTTCGAGGCGGCGGCTGAGGCCGCGGTGAACCGGCTTGGGCCGGGACACCTGCGGGTGCTGGCCGACCGCCTCGGCGACGGCTCGCCGGAGCAGTCTGTCCGTCACGCCGTACCGGTCCCCGGCTTCTCCGACGCTGCTGGGGCGGTGCTGGCTGCGCAGCGCGCCTCAGGGCCGCCGGGCGTGGAGGCTGCCGCCTACCTACGCGGGCTGGCCGCCGGGCACGCGCAGCGGTCCGCAGCGGTGCGGATCGAGTCGGTGTGGAGTGGGCCGAGCACCCATCCGGTGCCGGTGCGCGCCACGGCCCAGGTGTTGGTCGACCTGGTCGCGGAGGCCCACGCCGAACTGCTGCTCATGACGTACTCCGCCAAGCCCTACCCGCCGCTGCTGGCCGCACTGACGGCGGCGGTCGGGCGCGGAGTGGCCGTGACCGTCGTGGTCGAGACGCTGGCTGGCGCACGGGGTGCGTTGAACGGTGCGGAGCCTGCCGCCGCCTTTGCCAGCCTGCCGGGAGTGCAGGTGTGGCACTGGCCGGTCGAGCGCCGGGCCGAGGACAGCGCCAAGATGCACGCGAAGATCGGCGTCGCCGATCGCCGTGTGCTCCTGGTGTCCAGCGCCAACCTCACTCAGTCCGGGGTCAATCGCAATATCGAGGCAGGGCTGCTGGTGCGCGGTGGCACGGCACCGCAACGGGCCGCCGAGCACATCGCCGAGCTGCAGACTCGGGGCGTGCTGACCCGGCTGCGATCGGCAAGCTGAGGAGCGGAGATGAACAAATCCGAAGCCTGGGTCGCCACCGTAGCTGTAGGCGACATCGCTCGCCTGGCAGGTGTCGGTCGGGCAGCCGTCAGCAACTGGCGACGACGGTTCCCCGACTTCCCGCAGCCCGTCGGCGGCAGCTCCGCGAGCCCTCTCTTCGCGCTCGGCGACATCGAAGCGTGGACGACCCGGCACGACAAGCCGTTCGAGGTCACCCCCAGGGACCGGGTCTGGCAGCTATTGCGCGGTGCGTCCACCGACCTGGAACTGGGCGACCGGATCGGTCATCTCGGCGCGCTCCTGGCATTCATGGCCGAAAACCCGGGCCGGTGGAAGGCGCTGGCCGACGAACCGGATGCCGTACTTGTACGTTGCCTGGCCGAGCGGCTGCGCGCGGCCGAACCGGAGTTCGGAGACCTGCTCGCCGACCGACCCAATCACGGCGTTGCGGCCATTGTGCGGCTGACCGCCGCAGCGGCCGAGGTGGACGGGCACCGGGCCGTCTTCGACTTCCTCTGCGAGAGGTACCTGGAGGTCCACTCGCGCCGGCACACCGTCACGCCGGAAACTGTCGCGGCCATCATGATCGCGCTGACAACGGCGCCGGGCGATCGCCTGCTCGACCCGGCCTGCGGACTCGGCACCCTGCTACTCGCCGGAGCCCTCCCACGTGCCAGCAAGGTCTGCGGTCAAGACATCAACCGTGCGGCGGCTCGAATCGCACTCGCCCGGCTCCTGCTGCATGGCGGCGACGCTCGTGTCGCGACGGCAGATTCCCTACGCTGCGACGCCTACTCCGGCGAGCTGTTCGACGCGGTGGTTTGCAGTCCGCCCTTCGGGGATCGATCCCGGGGACACGACGACCTGGCGGGCGATCCCCGTTGGGAGTATGGGCTCCCGCCACGCGGGGAACCCGAGCTGGCCTGGGTGCAGCACTGTCTTGCGCATGTCAGGCCCGGCGGGCGGGTGGCGATCCTCATGCCGGCCGCGGCTTCCGCGCGACGCTCCGGTCGACGGATCCGGGCCAATCTTCTCCGCACTGGCACGTTGTGCGGCGTAATCAGTCTGCCACCGACCGGCCCTAGCGGCGCGGTCGCGCCCGACCTGTGGCTGCTGCGACGCCGCGACGACCTTGTCCGACCGAGTGATCTTCTGGTCGTTGACGCCCGGGCCGAGCCCGGGCTCGCCGAGCGTGCCTGGCGGGCATACCTCAGCGGACTCGACCTGCCTACCGGGAGCCGGGCGGTGCCGATCGCCGACCTGCTGGACGGGGACGTTGACATCACTCCGGCGGTGCATCTGGCCGCAGCCGGGGCGGCGGAGCCTGCGTTTTCGCCAGTGCTGGAATCCCTGCGCGTCGCCGTCGCGGAGTTGGTGCCGATCCTGCCGACGTTGACTGTCTCCGCGTCCGTCGGGGGGCGCGCGATGACGACCATCGGCGAGTTGGTCAGGTCGGGCGCCGTGACGATCCGGCAGGCCCCGATGGCAATGAGGACCGACGAAGACGGCCCCATACTGGTGCTGACCGCTCGGGACGTTCGCCTCGGGCACCCGGCGTCCGGGACCGCAAGGAACCCCCCAGGAGCGGTCATCCTCCGAGCTGGCGACGTGCTGGTACCGCTGGCACCGCGTGCACCCGCCGTTCACGTGGTCCGCGAGGGCGGTCCGCTCCTGGGCCCTCGGCTCTACCTGCTCCGGGCCGACCCGGAGCAGGTCGACGCGTACTTTCTGGCTGGGTTCCTGCGGACCGCGCGGCGGTGCGGCGACTCCGGCGGGTCGTCGCTGGCCGCCCGCATCGACATTCGGCGCATCCGGCTGCCCCGGCTGCCCATAGCCGAGCAACGCCGCTACGGCGACGCGTTCCGGCAGTTGATGGCATTCGAGGTGCGGCTGCGGGAGGCGATGACGCTCGGTGAGGAACTCGTCGGGCGCGGAATTCAGGGCCTCGGCGACGGTAGCCTGCGGCCGGTGTCGCCCGACCAGCCCGCCTCATGGTGAGGAACGAGGAACGGAACGGGGTGTCGAGGTGGGCGTGTTGATCAATGGGCGGTACGAGCTGGACGACCTACCCATCGGCCGGGGCGGCATGGGCGAGGTCTGGCTCGGCCACGACACCAAACTCGACCGGCGGGTCGCCGTCAAGTTCATCCGCTTCCCAAACGGAGAGCCGGACAAGGACTTCATCCGCCGGTTCGTCCGCGAGTCACGGATCACCGCCCGTCTGGAACACCCCGGCGTTCCCGCCGTCTACGACGTCGGCACCCACGATGGCCGGCCCTACCTGGTCATGCAGCGTATCCACGGCATCAGCGTCGCCGATCTGGTGGCCGAGCAGGGCGCCCTGCCCATCGGCTGGGCCGCTGCGATCGCCGCCCAGGTCTGCGCTGTGCTTGCCGTCGCCCACGAGGCTTCGCTGGTGCACCGCGACCTCAAGCCGAGCAACCTCATGTTGCAGCCAGACGGGGCCGTCAAGGTGCTCGACTTCGGCCTCGCCGCCGCGCCCACCCTTCCGGACTTTTCCAAGATCACCGCGACTGGCTTGCCGCCCGGCACTCCGGCCTACATGGCGCCCGAGCAGATCCAGACCAACATCAGTGGCCCCGCCACTGACCTCTACTCGCTCGGCTGCACTCTGCACGAGATGCTCACCGGCGAGCGACTCTTCAGCGGATCCACCTCGTTCGACGTGTGGAGCAAGCAGGTCAGTCAACCGCCGCCGCCGGTGCGCGGCGTCCGCGACGACGTGCCGGCGGCGTTGGAGAAGTTGCTCCTGCACCTGCTGCAGAAGCAGCCTGAGGACCGACCCGCCGGGGCTCACGTCGTCTACCGCCAACTGCTGCCGTACGCCACCGGGCTGGGGCCGCTCCCGGGGGTGCTGCTTCCGCCATCGACGACCAGCCCCACCCGGATGTACGCGGCCGTGCTCAGCCGGGTGTTCACGCCCTCGCCGACAGCCCTGCGAGTCACTTCGCCGCCTGCGCCGGTGTCACCACAGCCCGACCCGGCGTCGCTGTTGACGGCTCCACCATCCTCCAGGACCGCTCAACCCGCCGCGTCTCCACGACCTCGTCAGGGTGCGCGCTCCAAGCGCGACGAACTTGGCCAGGCGCGGGTGGAAGCAGCCCGACTCGCCCGGGCATCCCGCTACGGCCAAGCCGCGGAACTGCTGGCCGGAGCCGTCGCGCCAGCTGCGGAGGCGTTCGGCGACACCGACGACGATGTTCTCCGTGCTCGGCTTGAACTTGCGGACGCGCTCTTCGAGGAGGGGGATTACCGTCGGGCCGCGCCGACGTATGAACAACTCGCCGACGATATCGCCCAGCGAGACGGCCGGCATGCCGATCGCGCCCTGAAATGCCGCCTTCGCGGCGCCACCTGCCGCGCTCTATTCGGTGAGACCAGCCAGGCGCTGCGTCAGCTCGACGCGCTCCTCGGCGATGAGAGCGATGTCTACGGCCCGGACGACTCACGCACCCTGGACCTGCGTCGGCAGATCGGCCTGCTCCAACTTGGTGCAGGGCAGCGGCCAGCCGCTGAGGGAACGCTAGGTGACCTTCTGAAGGACCTGACCCGGCTGCACGGTGCCACCGACCCCAGTGCCGTCGAGGTCGCCGAGTTGCTCGCCGGGCTGCGGCGCTCCCGGTGATCGGGGCCCTGAATCGTCAATTTCGATCCGACTCCGTCAGCTGAGCATCTCCCTGACGATCGCCTCGATCTCGGAGGTGCCAGGGTGCTGAGCCAGCACTGCGCGAATCCGGCGGCGCATCGTAACGAAGTTCATGCCGTCAGCGAAGCTGAGCCCGGCAACGGTCTGGCACTGGCCACTGCCGAACTCCGCGAGCCGTTGGTGCGTCGGATTCGCTTCGTTATATCGAGGAATGGGCAAGTTCCACAGGTGCTTGTCGACGTGCCGTTCGTCCTTCCCGTAGGACATCAGCGGTTGGGCAAGCGCGGTGAGGGCCGGACTGTTGAGGATTGCGCTGAGATAGTGGCCTTCCGATCGGGTATCGATAGCGCAGTAGTAGAGCCCGTGTTCGATGACTACGGTCGGATCGTCGACGATTGCTGCGGCGACGTGCATGCCGGAGGCGGTGTAGGCCAACCGCAGCGGTGGCGCGGGGATCTGCGCGGTTAGCTTGTGTCGGAAGTCGAGCTGCTCGGCCAGGGTGAGCCGGGCGCTGCTGCGGTGCGCCTTCCAGGTTGCCTCGGCTCGCCGCCACCAGTCAGCGAGACCGAAGTAGTAGTCGAGTCGCGATTCGGTGGAGGTCATCAACGCGGACCCGTCGAGCGGTAGAACCGCCTCCTTCGCAGGGAGGACTCGGTACGGCACCAGACAGTCGCCGAGCAGCACGCGCCGGATGAACTCGGTCTCCACGACACCTTCGAGTGCGGGCAGTTCCTTCCATGGGGCCTTCTCAAGATTGCTGCGCGACGAGCGGACGAAGCGACGACCGGCACCGAGGCCCAGCCGCCCGCCGGAATCTGACTCGACGAAGAACAGAAGCCTCGGCACTATCGTGGCGCCCTGGCTGAACCGCGCCTTGTACGGTGACCCGGTGAGGGCCGATTCGCTGACGACCAGATCGGCTGCCTCGCGAGTGACGAGCGGTTCGACCAGGCGCCATGACTTGGCGTTCGACGGCACCCGGCCTGTCCACCGCTCGGTCACCGAGGGCAGACGCCGGTAGGTGCCCAGGGTGGCTCGATCACCGAAAACGACGCTGGCACCGCGCGGAAAGATGTGGGGACGCAAGCGGCGCAGGTCCCAGGAGCCGGTGAAGGCGACACCGGCCGGTTCGGCAGTGTCCTCGTACCACCCACTGCGGAAGCCTTTGAAGTAGTCGCGATCGAGCACCGAATTGGGCAGGACGAAGGCGAATGAGCCGTCATCGCGTAGGTATTGTTGGACTGTTCTGGCCACGAACAGCGCGGAGAGGTCCTGGTGCGTCGCGAACTCACGGCCATGCCACAGCCCGCGGCCGTGGGACAGCTCTTTGAAGCGTGTCTGCATGTCCCGCGGCATCTGACGGTAGGACAGCCACGGCGGGTTGCCGATGAGGATGTCCACCCGACTTGCCGGCATCGCGAGCCAGACCGGTCGGGCGAGGTTGCGCAGGTAGTAGCTCCAGATGTGGTCGCGACCCTCGTCGTGCAACCGGCACATCGCCTCGAAGGTGCTGAGGATCATCGGCTGGTCGTCGGGTCCGATCTTCATCCGGTGGAAGAACGGGGTCAGCGACGGCGGGCCGTTCCCCTCTCTTGGTTTCGCCGCGATGGCGGCGAGGCCCGCGACGATCTGATCGAAGCGGCTCGGCTCGTTGAGTAGTTCCTTCGGGAAGCGCAGCCACTCTTCGACCTCGCTTGCGTTGTAACCGGCGCTGATCCGCACGTGCTCCTCACTGAAGAGGTCGCGTCGTTCCCGCCACTGCATACTGTCGCCGAGGTAGACCGGGATGGTGATGGCGTCGCGCTGATCAGTCAGCCGCTCGTGGCCGATGGCGAGCAGGTAGGTCACCCGTGCGAGCGCCACGGCGACCGGGTGTAGGTCAACGCCAACCACATGCTTGGTGAGCTGTGTCAACGCGGTGTCGAGCGGAACGGCCGCCGCCTCGGCGGCAGCAAGATACCGGCGTACGGCGTGGAAAAGGAAGGTGCCGGAGCCGCAAGCGGGGTCCAGCACCCGTTGCCGCAGCGGATCGGTGACGACGGTATCGACAAGATGCTCGGCGAGCCAGTCCGGGGTGTAGTACTCGCCCATCCGCTTGCGCGTCTCTGCGCCAATCATCGACTCGTAGAGCACCTTGAGGATGTCGTGGTCGGCTCGGAGCCAATCGAACCGAGCAAGCCGCCGCGTGAGCCCTTGGACGAATTCGCGACCACCGGGCACCTCCGTGGTCCAGCCGAAAAAGTCGTGCTCGACCACGCCGAGGATTCGGGCCTGATCGAACCGTTGCCCGGTGATGAGGTCCTGCGGCTGCAGATCCATGGCATCGATGCCGACGACCAGGTGCGCGATGATGTGTGCGCTGTTCATCAGCAGGGTGTGCTCGACGAAGAGGTCCGGGTCGTCAACGAACTGCGTGCCGAGCGCGCTGTCCAGCAACCCCGCCCAGAGTTGCCGTTTCAGTTTCACGGTTGGGACCTGCGCGTGCTCTTCGTAGAGGGCGGCGAGCGCAGCGCGATCCAGCTTGTGGGAGGTGCTCCCCGCGCCAAGACGACGGGCAACCTCGGCGGGTGCCGGCCGGACCCGTTGACTCGTCGCCAGCACGCCCTCAAGCCAGTAGAAGAGGGCCAAACCGTCGGGGCGAGTGGCAGCCAATGCGTGGGTGTCGATGAGGGTCAGCGAGTCGCCGGTTAGCTGGTACGCACGCCAGGTGGCCCCGTCGGTCAGGATGCCGACGTACCGTTGGCTGCTCTCGTGGCTCCGCGAGCGAACGTAGCCGCCGAGTTGCCGCTCGGCCTCCTGCAGCGGACGTCCGTTCTGGAGTCGTCGCTTGACCTCAATGACCGTGTAGCCAGCCTCGATGTCGATACGTCTGCCACCGCCGGCTTGAGCTTCGAGGTCAACGTCGAGGTGGGCCTCAGCGAGGCCGAAGTCACCGGCCAGCAGGAGTTGTCGAATGTCGGCCTGCAGGGTCGCTTCGCTGCGGGCGGCCCGGCGATCGGCGATTCGCGCCAACAACGGCTGCAACGAAGGGGGAAGGCCGTCGGGCGCGGGCACCTCCGGTCGAGGCGGTTTCTGGCGGCTGCGGCTTCCATCTGGCGTACCGTCCGAGCGGGCCATGCACCAGTGTGGATCTGACGACTCTTCGGATTCAAGAAATTGCGAATCGCTGTCAGATTATGGACAGCTACGGGCAGTGATGGGATTCAGGTAGGCCTGGAAGCCGATAGCGTGGCAGGTAGGGTCGCATCCGCGCGCCGACCGATCACGCAGGAGGCCCCGACCGTGCCGCAGCTCGCCTTTGCTAACACCTTCTGGCAGAGCTACGACGTCCTGGAGAAGCCGGTGAGGGCCGGCGTACGCAAGGCGATGGAGAAGTTTCAGCAGCTGAGCATCGCCGAGCTGCACGCCGACAAGGGCCTGCACCTGGAGTCGGTGAACAACGCCCGAGACCCACGGATGCGAACCATTCGGATCACCGACTTCTGGCGCGGCGTCGTGTTGGCGCCCGACGACGGCAGCGACACCTTCCTGCTGCTCAACGTCGTGCCACACGACGACGCGTACAACTGGGCTGCGAAGCGGCTCTACACGGTGAACACGGCGACCCGCGCGCTTGAGGTCCGCAACGTCGTCGCCATCGAGCAGCTCACCCCTGCGCTGGAGAAGGCGGCGGCGGAGGCGCCGACGTTGCTTTTCGCCCGTCACTCCAACACCGTGTTGCGAGACCTCGGCATCGACGATCAGGTACTGCGGGCAGTACGCACGATCACCGACAGGTCGCAGTTGGACGCGTTTGGCAGGCTACTGCCCGAGGACCAGTTCGAGGTGCTGCAATACCTCGCCGAGGGCTTCACCCCGGACGAGGTCTACTGTGATGTCGTCGCCGAGCGTCGCCCTGCGGACGCGACACCGGAGCCGAGCGAGAGCCTGGCCGTGGCCATCGCCAACACAAAGAGCCGGATCGCCCTGGTGAGCCGTCCCGACGAGCTCGCCGAGATCCTCGACAAACCCTTCGCCGCCTGGCGCGTCTTCCTCCACCCGTTGCAGCGGCGGGTCGCCTACCGGGTCTCCTACAACGGGCCGGCCCAGGTGACTGGTGGACCGGGGACCGGCAAAACGGTTGTGGCGCTGCACCGGGTCAAGCACCTGCTCTCTCGAAAGCCCGACAGTCGGGTGCTGCTCACCACGCACACCAACGCCTTGGCCGCGACCCTGCGGGAGAACCTGGCACTACTTCTCGGTGACGAGCAGCAGCTGACCCGGGTGGAGGTGACCACGGTGAACGCCTTCGCGAACCGTGCCGTGCGGACCCTCGGCGGGCGAGTGTCGACTCCGATCGGTGACGTGGACGAGCGGCAGGTCTGGCGGCGGGTGTGTCGGCGGCTGACCTTGCCCTGGACTGAGCAGTTTCTCGCCCAAGAGTTCCGACACGTGATCCTGGCCCGCGACGTGCAGAGCCGTGATGAATACCGGACGGCCAACCGGCGAGGGAGAGGCGTGGCGCTGGGGCTTCGGCAGCGAGACCGGGTGTGGGACGCCGTTGAGATGTTTCAGAAGGAGCTGGTGGCGGCCGGAGCTCAGACTCACCTGCAGATCTGCGCTCGGGCGGCACAGCTGCTCGGCGATGCCGACCGTAGTGAGCACGGGTACCAACACGTAGTGGTCGACGAGGCGCAGGACCTGCATCCGGCGCAGTGGCGGGTGCTGCGAGCCGCGGTGGCAGCCGGCTCAGACGACCTGTTCATCACCGGAGACCCGCATCAGCGGATCTACGACTCGCGCGTCTCCCTGAACGCTCTCGGGATCTCCGTCGCTGGGCGCAGCAGCCGGCTGCGGGTCAACTACCGCAGCACCGAGGAGATCCTCACCTGGTCCACCGGCGTGCTTGGCGGGTCGCGGATCGAAGACCTCGACGGCGACGGCGACGACAGCCTCACCGGATACCGGTCGTTGCTGCACGGCAAGCGGCCCCACGCCGCCGGGTATCCGACGAGCCAGGCGGAGATCGCCGCGCTCGTGGGGAGGGTCGGGGAGTGGCTGGAGCAGGGCGTGGCAGCCGGTGAGATTGCGGTATGCGCCAGGTTCAACACCACACTGGGCGACGTGCAGGCCGCGTTGGCTGCCGCCGGGGTTCCGTCTGTGCGGGTTCGAGATCAGCCCGGCGCGGACGTCGATGGGGTGCGGCTCGCCACCATGCATGCGATGAAGGGACTGGAGTTTCGGTGTGTGGCGGTGGTCGGCCTCACTGCGCGGGCGGTGCCGTTCGCGAAGGAGGTCACGCCGGCTGAGGTGGATCCGATGCAGCACGAGAGTGACCTGCTCCGGGAGCGGTGCCTGCTGTTCGTGGCGAGTACGAGGGCACGGGAGGCGTTGCACGTCTCATGGAGTGGCACGCCGAGCCCTTTCCTGCCGTTCGTCCCCGACCGCCAGTAAGTAAGGTGTCGGGCGTTGAGTCCGCGGTGCCGACGTAAGTCGTGCCTGCTGGGCCGGCGGTTGGAGCATCGCGCGGGGACCTAAGGCGCGCCGAGGCCGATGGCATGCGTCCAGAGTGCGACGTCGAGCACCCGTAGGGTTGAGTCGGAAATGGTGACCCGCATTCCGTCCGGGGTTACAGCTCTCGCCGTTGCTTCGCCTAGCAGCTCGACGATTGTGGCGTCGCGCATCAGTCCTCGATGTATCAACCAGTCGTACCTGAAGTCTGAACCGCGCGGTATATGCAGGACGTTTCGTACCTCTTTGTCTCTAACTGGAATCAGGCGTGGCCGCTTCCGGGCGGACAGCTTGCTGGCGGTCACCCACGGGTCTGACCTGGTCGACCCTGGACGAGCCAGCGCTCGCTTGAAATCCTCGTAAAGAGCACTTGCTCTTGTCAGCGTAGAAGCATCGGCGTCTGCGAGACAGACATTGCCCGGCACGGCAGCCAAGCTGCGCTGCAATGCATCACGATGACGATCGTCGTCAAGCACCCGACGGGCGGCGGCCGGGCGGAGCTGGACACTAAGAAGCGTCACCGCGAATAGATCGGCGGCCGTGATCTGTCCCGGGTCGTTCGGGGTGACGGTCCGAAAGGTCGCGCCGGCGAACTTGCCCGCCGGGTCGTAGTAGCGCTTGAGTCGATTTCCTGCCCAGTCGGTGTCTTCAAGCGCGTCGTGCGCTGCCAACCGGGCCGCCGCGAGCGCGGCAACGTCCGGAACGGGCCACCCGGCCGGTACTTCGCCCAACAGATCTTCGTAACGCATGCCGTCAGGACTCCGCTTCAGTGGTAGTGAGGCTGGTCAACGGTGTAGTCGGTAGAGCGATCCAGCCCTCGGTGGAGGCGGCGGCCACGTCGGCGGGCCCGGGACTGGTGGCTTGGCCGATGGCAGCCGCACGTGCGGTCAGGGCGGCTACGACGGCGTCGACTGCATGGTCGCTACGCCGGCACATCGGCTCGAAGTCGCCGAGGCGCAGCCATGGCGCGTTGTCCAGCAGGTCACCGACCAGGTTGTTCAGCGCGCTGCCGTTTTGCCGGCCCTTGTAGCCCCGGAAGGGCAGGCCCCACTGCTTGAGCGACGCCGCAGGGTAGACCTCGACGACGGCCCCGTTGCCGCTGCGGTCCACCGGATGGCCCTCTGCGGCCAGCTTCGCTAAGACTGCGGCGCAGCGCATCGCGGTGTGTGCGATCCGATCCGCCGCCACACTGAGCGAGAGGCGACCAGTGAGCTCGTGGGTGACCATATCGGTGCGGCGCCAGGCCAATGTTCTGCGCCAGGCGCGCCCCACCAGGTCGCTAGGCACGGCGAGATCCCCGCGGTGATGGGCGATGATGAACTCGACGAACGGCTGCGGCCATCCCAGCGGACAGTCGATCCCGACCTTGTCGGCTGCCAACGCCGCCCGCAGGAGCTGATCGTCACCCGCGCCGACTGTCAGTTCCTCCAGCACGGCCCCGCTCGCCGTCCACCGGATCCAGGCGACCGCGGTGTTGGTGTCCTCCGCCGCAAGGTCGATCCCCGCCGTCAACATCCGCTCAACCTACTCAGCACCAGCGGATCGACATATCGTCCGATGTGTCATCTCGTGATCCGCCGGTTTTTCTGGCCGCCGAGTACGTTGCCGGGGCGGAACGCCCGAGATCTGTGTCGGTACGGATGATTGGCGGTCGAATTCCAGTTGAGGATGATTACGCCCGTGGCGCTCTTTCTGACCGACGTCGATCCTCGTGCACGCGTGAAGGGATCCCGCGACGGGCTCGGTGCGCAGGCCGTGTGGTCAGCCGCGGGACGCCCGCTCATCGGCAATCTCACGACGGTCACGGACTCGCTTCCGGGCTTCACCACCCTGCTCGTCGGGCTGCGCTTGGCTGAACTCGCCGCCGCAGACGAGCTCGACAACCCGACGAACGCCTTTCTGATCTGGGAGCAGATGGCGGCGTACGTGCGGCACGTCGTGCACGATCATCGGGGTTTCTTCGGGCTGCAGCGAATCGCTGCGCGGGCTGCGAAGGCCGGCAGCAACGGCGGCAGGGTTTATCTGTCGGCGCAGCCGGAGCACCAGATTCTGAGCAACCAGCGTACGGACGGGTTACTCGGCAACTACACGGCTCCGGCGCGGGTGTCCGGGCTCGTCGCGCCGGGAAGCCCGGTGCGGCTCACCCATGAAGCCAGCGCCTTCGTGGACGCTGTTTACCTTCCGCGATTGGAATCCGGGTGGGGCCGCGATGCCCGCAACCTCGTACGGGAACTGCGGCGGGACCGGATGGCGTTCGACCTAGGCGCAAGCGCGAAGTCTGAGGCGGTGGCCCGCATCTTCACCCCCGAGATGTCGCAGCGTGAGATCGATTTCTACCGGTACCACCTGGTCGAGGGCGGACCGAGTGATCCGACCAAGGGACGGCAGGCCAAGCTCGCCACTCTCCTCGAAGACAGGCCCGCTAACTCCATCTGGCCCTCACGGCCGTACCTGATATCAATCGCCGAGGACGCTGGGTCACGCGGCTGGAGTGACATCGCCGACCTGGTGCGCCGGATCATTGCCTGCGAATCCGTGCTCGCGCCGGCCTCCCTGCTCTTCAGCTACTTGCTCGGTCGGAACGGTGCCCACCTCGACCACGCCGTGGCCGACCTCCGATCGTCCTGGGGGGACCGCCTCGACTCGATCGACCCGCTTGCGGCGTCCACGCTGCCCGGCCAGGAGTGGCCACGCATCGCCGAGGCGCTCGCCCACGGCGATTATCCGGCGCTCATCAGGACCTTGGCCGAGCGCAACGCCACGGCGATGCAGGAGCGTGGTGCGGCACTCCCCTGGCTGGAGGTGACCGACCAGGACCATCTGCGTGTGCGGTTCCGGGATGAGCCGGCCGATCTGCCTACCGGTGACGAGCTCCGAGAGCTGTGGCGGTATCCGTACTTCATCCCGTCACTGGTGTCCATGCTGGCAGCAATCGGGAAGGGTGAGGCGTGAGCGAGGGCATTCCCCGGGCGGTGCTCACCGAGGCGCTCCGCGAGCAAATCAACGGTCGTGAGGTGCTGGCCGCCCTGTTCTGCACGTTCCGCTTCGACCCCGGCTTCTTCGAGCGCGAGATCCTGCCGGCTCTCTTCGACGTCCAACTGCACCAGGACCCGCAGATCCGATGCCTCCAGCTCGAGGAGGCTCTGCGCCCACTCGCCGGCCGGGTCGCCGTCTACTACGACCCTGGTGCGATCGTGACGGGTGACGGAACAGCCTGCCTGGACGTACGCCGAATCCCGGTCCGACCCCGCACCGGCTACTTCCATCCGAAGAACGCTTTCATCCTCGTGCGCGATACGTCGACTCAGGAGCGGTCGCTGGTGATGCTCACCGGCTCCGCGAACCTGACACAGACGGGCTGGTGGGAGAATGTCGAATGCGCCCACCTGGAGGAGATCGGCGAGCACGGCCGGTCGCGGACTGCCCCGGAGATCCAGCGTTTTCTCGAACATCTGCGGAGGATGGCGCGGAACTTCGAGTCCCACCCAGCCCTGGACGACATTCGCGGTCTGCTTCGCACCGTGCAACCGATTGTGCACCGCTCGGCGAACCACCGGATGCACCCCCACTTCCTCTACAACGGCCGGCGTGGCGCTAAGGACCTGGTAGATCAGATCGACGAGATCGCCGGCCAGTGGCTGCGTGGCGTGAATATGGAAGTCCTCTCCCCGTACCTCGACGACGCGGACGCGTCGGCGCCGCTGGAGAGCCTCATCGACCGTTTCCAGCCGCGCCGATGGCGGGTGTTGCTGCCCGAAGAGGGTGGTCTGGCACGGTGCCGTCCGGAGCTTTACGACTGGGTACGCGAACGTGGAGGGGAGTGGGGGCGGCTACCCAAGGCGGTCCTGGCGCGCGGCGGTAAGCAGGCGACGGGAGCGACTTACCGGACGGTGCACGCGAAGGTGTACCGATTCTTCACCAAGGACTGGGAGGTCACCCTTGTCGGGTCGTTCAACCTGACCAGGCCGGCGCACTCGGGCGGTGGCAACGTCGAGACCGGGGTGCTGTCGGAGGTGACCGTCGATCGGCGCCCGAGGTTCTGGCTGGAGGAGATCGAGGAACCACCGCCGTTCGCTCAGCCGGTCGGCGAGGACGACGGCGTCGACCAGGGCTTCGTGCCGTTGCTGGCCCGCTTCGACTGGGCGTCCGGCCAGGCCGAGGTCCTGTGGGACGGCCCGGGCGACAGCCCGAGCATCGAGGTGTACGACCGCGGCGTACACCGATTCGAGATCGGTCACCTGAAGCATGCAGCCTGGACTGCCCTCGCCGCCGGCGACGCGGCGATCCTGCGCGAGCGGCTCCGCGAGACAAGCTTCCTCACCGCGGTCGTTGGCGACCAGCGCGGAATCGTCCTGGTCCACGAGACGGGCATGGCGCACCGGCCCTCGATCCTGCTCGACCTGACGCCGGCCGACATCCTGCGCTACTGGTCGATGCTCACGGCCGAGCAGCGGAACGCCTACCTGGCCCAACATGGTGGGGCGCTGCCCCGCACCAGGGCGGATCTGCCGGTGGAGCCGGCTCCGGTCAAGCCCCTCGACACGATCTTCGATCGGTTCGCCGGGATCTTCCACGGGTTCGCGTCGCTGGGCCGCGCGGTGCGCAAAGCCCTCGACGAGGGTCGGATCGAGGAGGCTCGGTTCCGGATGTTCGGCGCCAAGTACGATTCTCTCCCCGTCCTCGTCGAGCATGTGGTGAACGACTCTGCGGGCGACCTGCTGGACCGCTACCTCATGGTGCTCTGCGCGCAACAGCTCGCTGACGACGTCCGCCACGGTTTCCCTACGTTCTGGGTATCGGATCCGACCGGGGTATCCCGGCTGGAACAGGCGCTCGCCGTGCGGGCAGCCCTACGGCAGCAGCTCGCCGCGCGCAACGACGCCGAGATGGCCGAGTTTCTCGACTGGTACGAACCCCGGTTCCTCAAGACGGAGGCGGTGACGGCATGAGGATCAGTGTCGACACCGCCGCGCAGTTGCTGGACTTCGACCGGGTGATCCGCAATCCGCAGCGGGCGCGAGATCAGCTTCACGGGGCGGTCGCCCTGCACAACATGCTGCAGAGCCATCGTGTCGCCTACCTGGCCGACGAGGTCGGCATGGGCAAGACGTATGTGGCGCTTGGCGTCGTCGCGCTGCTGCGCCACTTCACGCCGGACCTGCGGGTGCTTGTCATCGCGCCGCGCCAGAACATCCAGCGGAAGTGGCAGCGGGAGCAGGGCGTCTTCATCAAGAACAACGTGCGCCTCGACGACCTGCGGGTGCGGATGCCGGGTGGGCTGCCGGCGCGTCCGCTCGTACACTGCCGGGACCTGATCCAGCTCTTGGAGGAGACTGCGGTCAGCCCCGACCGGGACTTCTTCGTCCGTCTCTCCAGCTTCAGCATGCCCATGCGCAGGGATCCGCAGCAGCGACGCAACCTGCGCGACCGACTGCGTACGCAGGTGCCGTGGCTTCCCGAGGAGCTGGTCGACCTGCGCGCCAACGCGGACGTCATCAAGGACCGGTTCGCGCAGGCCATCAACGCCGCGCTGCCGCACTTCGACCTCGTGATCGTCGATGAGGCACACAACCTCAAACACGGCTGGGGCCCGCAGTCGTCGTCACGAAACCGAGTCCTCGCCACGGTGCTCGGTCGTGACCGCGTAGACCTCGATCCGCTACTGCAGAAGAAGTATGGCCAGCGGGCCGGCAAAGTGTTGCTCCTCTCCGCGACGCCCGTGGACGACGATTACCGCCAGTTGTGGAACCAGCTCAATGTCTTCGGACTCGCCGAGCCCTACCGATTGCTCCGCGACCCGGATACCAGCGAGCAGCAGCGGCGGGACGTCGCGGGACAGTTTCTGATCCGCCGGGTGACATCGCTGGAGGTCGCCGGGCAGCGGTTGACCAAGAACCTCTACCGACGCGAGTGGCGTAGTGGGGGAGTCGCCGAGCACGACGAGCCGATCCACATCACGGACGACCGGCAGCGGCTGACCGTTGCGCTGATCCAGAAGAAGGTGAGTGAACTGCTCGACAACGAGCGGTTCGGCACCCGTTTCCAGGTTGGCATGCTCGCGTCGTTCGAGTCGTTCCTCGAAACCACCGCCGCCAAGAAGCCGGCCCCGGGCGAGAACTCCGCTGACGTCGCGGACGAGACCGTGGAGGCCAATTTCGACGACCCGGAGCAGGCCGCGGATGCGGCAGAGCGGCAGGGCATTGACGTACCAATGCTCAATGACCTGACCCGGGAGCACTTCCAGCGGTTCGGTCGCGAGCTGCCACACCCGAAGATGGATGCCCTCGTCCGTGCTCTCGGCACCTCCTGGCGCGACGGCTGCAAAGGGCTCGTCTTCGTCCGTCGCGTCGCGTCCGTCACCGAACTCAAGCGCAAGCTGGACGACGAGTACAGCGACTGGCTCATCGACCGGCTGCGGAGCCGGCTGAATGCGGAGCATCGCGCCATGCTCGAAAACGCCGTTGACGAGTTCCGCCGCCAGCGGTTGCTGCGCGTCCCGACTGTCGTAGCGGCGGATCAGGTGCGGGAGGACGACGACGTCGGTGGCCAGGACACCTTCTTCGCGTGGTTCTTCCGAGGCGCTGGCCCGGTTGGCATCGTCAGCGGCGCGACCATTCAGGCGAGGTTCCGTAACCAGGGCGGCGCCCTCGGCACCTTCTTCGACGACAACCATGTCATGGCGGTTCTGGGCGCCCGACCCGGGCAGGTCGGGGACTCGCTGGCGGTTGCGCTCGGCAAGGAACGGGACAAGGTTGATCGGCTCGTACGCGAACACTCACGCCATTACCTGACCGAGGCCAGGCAGTCGACCCGAGGTGCTCGCTTCGACGCCGTGCAGGCGGCTGCGCTCGAACTACTCGCCCATCACGAGGGACCACATCGGGAATTTGCCGAGGTGATCTGGCGCGAGCTGTACCGCCCGGAAAAGCGGAGCGCCGTTTCGGCCGAGGCCGATCCTGGCCTTTTGGAGACCTTGACGTTCTTCACCGAGCTTCGGGAACGGCCGCAGCTACGAAGCCTGATCTGGCCGGAAACCACCAAGACTGACCTCGCAGAGTCTTTCCGAGAGCAGTACCTCCGGGCGCAGATACTCTCCGCTGCTGCCCGGCTCGGGCATGCCTTTATCGATCTCTATGCTGTTGTCACCGATCATCTGCCAACCCTGGACCCGGCGGCCCCGATCGACGCCGATGGGCTGATCGCCGCTTACCTCGACGAACTCGAACGACAGGCACCGGGCCCGACTGCAGGCCAAGATTGGTCTGCGGTGGACGAGCTCAAGGCCCTGGCCGAGCACCACGACCTGGTGCTCGACATCAACCTTCCCGACCTGCGGCAGGCAAACTTGCGGGAAGCCCGCACCGTTGTCGGCCGGCTCTTCACGGCGCAGGAACCCGTCGCCGGTATGTCCGGCCGGGTGAACACCCGGCACGTGCAACAGTTCCGTCTCCCTGGATATCCACTCGTGCTGATCTGCACAGACCTCCTGCAGGAGGGCGAGGATCTACACACCTTCTGCTCCCGCGTCTACCACTACGGTCTCGCCTGGACTCCTTCGGCGACCGAGCAGCGAATCGGCCGGGTCGATCGCGTGCGGTCCGAGAGTGAGCGCCGGCTGACGAGCCTGAGCGGGCCGGCAGTCGACGACGACCTGCTGCAGGTCTACTACCCCCACCTCACCGACACGGTGGAACGCCTTCAGGTCCGTCGCGTACTGCGCAGAATGAATGACTTTCTTCGACTCATGCACGAGGGCCTGACGTTGCCGACGGCGGGGGACGGGCACCTCGACGTCCGCCGGGAGGCGCTCGTCGATGAGGTGGTTCCACCGCCGCCGGCGGGGCCGCTTCAGACGTCCTTCCCGGTGCGTCCAGAGCATCTGGACGGAGAAGATCGACCGCTGGCCGTGGACGGGACAATGGCCACGCGGCAACTCGACCGCTTCAACTCCTTGGCACGCGTGGTCCTACCGGGCCTCACGATCGAGTGGGAGCGTAGTCAACCCGGACGGGGCACGCTCCTCGGCACGGTCTCTTTCGCCGGCGGGCGACAGCAGCCGTTTAGCCTGCTACTTGAATGGGAAGGTACCAATCTGCTCGTGCACTGTGTGAGCCCTATCGGGCGGATCAGCAGCTCAGACCAGTGGGATGACTTGGCCAATTCGTCGAACGGGATTCCTGCCCGACTCGGCACCGTGGAAACCCGCGGTGGCAGCTACGACGTCACCGTCGAGGATGATGTCCTTCTCACCACACTGCAACATGACCATTCCCGTGTCGCGGCTTTGATCCGGCGGGTCACGACGCTCGCCGACGGGCTCGAGCGGGAGCACCTTCCCGAACGCGATCGACTGCTCAAGGAGTTCAGAACGGAATTGGAGCGGGATGTTAGGCATACGCGATGACTGGCAACGGCTGTGTGCGACCGAGGACATGCGGCCCAAGCGGCGGCATGTGGAAGTCTCCTTCGCCAATGGCCGCTCGCATACTGTGCGCATACAAGACGTGCCGGACGGATATCTCCTCACCGCCGTGGTCGCCGGCTCAGATGTCGTCGCACAGGGGGACCGCCTCTACCGCGAGGCGTGGGAGAAGAACCGACACAGCCGGCTGGCGGGGTTCCGCGTCGACGGCGAAGGGCGGATGGTCGCCCACGGTTGGACTCCCAAGGACGGACTGACAGCGGAGGCCTTTCAGTCCGTCGTGCGTGCTGTCGCCCGCGAAGCAGATCGCTACGAGTTCCAGCTGACGGGCGCCGACCGTCGTTGACCGTTGCCGGTCTCAGCCGGATCACCGATCGCGCGCTTAGCCTGAGCTGCGCAGTCAGGGATGGCGGCGGCAGCCTGGGCCGGGCCACACGGCGTCGAATGGCCGGTCAGCTGGGCTGTGAGCCGAGGTTAAAGCCGTCGATGACGTTAATGAGCTCGTCGTCACGGGTCACCTCGTAGCCACGCTGGCGTAGCTCGGCAACCAGTTCGGCCTCGCAGGCGAACGGGATTTCGAGGTAGTCGCCGTCATGGATCGTGACCTGCCGCTTCCCATACCGGTCCTGGAGGTCCTGCGGCAGCAGCGTAAGCGCCCGCTCGGTGACCATCCGCGGCCAGTTTCCGTCCGCGACGGCACCTACGTCGGAGATGGCGAAGGGCTTGTCGTCGGCTACCCGTCGTCCGGCTCGTGATATTCCGGGCCGGCGGGGTTCCACAGGTGGGTCATTTGGACCTGCCGGGCCTCGCCCCACGTTTGCACGGCGGCGAGCGCCCGGATCTCCGCGGCCTCCTCGGTCGCAGTGTTGGCGTCGGCAAAGGCGAGGCAGCCGTGCATCGTGGCGTGGCCGTAAACCAGCCGCTGGATGTTTGATTGGCGGTTCGTCATGATCGACATGCTGCCACGGAGGTGCGACGGCGAAGTTCGGGCCTCGTAGCGGACCGACGAAGCGGGGCATGCAAATTCATCGACCGGACAGCCGTCCATGATCGCGAAGGGGGTGGCGGTCAACGCGCTTCGGGTAATGACCTTGCCCATTCGGGCCAGCTTCCCGTACCTCTCTCGGCCCTAGCCTGGACTGAAATCAACCCGGCCAGTAACCGAGCGAACGCATTGGTGCTGCCGCGAATCGGAACCGTGGCGGGTTCCGTTGGTGACGGGGGTTCTCTGTGGGAGTTGGTTCCGAGCGCAAAATCGTCAAGGTGGTGCGGCAGGCGCTCGCGCAGGGGCCGATGTTGCAGGAAGCACTTCTGGCCGCCCTCCACCACGCGGGCGTACGCGCTGACAGCAGCGACCTCTACATCACCTGCGCTACGCATGGTCTTGCCGACCTGCACGGTGACAGTTGGGTGCCGAGAGGATGGGCCGCACCGTCGGCCGACGCGAAAGCGACGCCCCCCGCGCAGCGTCCGCCGGAGCCGCCCGCTGCCCGGCGGGCAGCCGTCGAGGTACGCCAGCTCGCCACCTCCATCGGCATTTCCATGGACGAGTCGACCCCGCCGGTCGGGCCGGTGCCCGGTGCGTGGCCAGGTATCGCCGAGCAGGCCGCGCGGGCGCTGAACGACGAACTTCGGGCCGTGACAGACCGACGCACCCTTCAGGACGTGCAGCTCAGCGGCGGATTCGTGGTCGCCGAGACGACGTCTCGCAAGCTCATGCGGTTCGAGGCCGAGGGTGATCTCGGGGTGTCCGAGGGTGCCCAGGCGACGCTCGTCGTCGACGGTGTACCGATCGATGTCGAGGTGGTATCGGTCTTCGGCAACGTGGTGACACTGTCGGTGCCGCCAGCGGCAACTGTGCCGGCTGAAGCGACCTTGCGCTGCGATCTCTCCTGGCTGCTCTCCGCACAGAGCAAACGCCTGCGGGAATTGACAAATGGTGGTCCAGGCTTCAACGCGGAGGCTGCGGTGGCCCTGCTAAGCGCGGGCCACGACGCCGCGCCGCAGGAGCTGCCGGCTGTCACTGCAGAGGGCCTCAACCACGGCCAGCGGTACGCCGTCCAACTCGCGCTGACCCCAGGTGTCACATGGCTCTGGGGCCCGCCGGGAACCGGGAAGACCACCACCATCGGCGCCCTCGTCGCGCAGCTCTGCGTCAGTGGCCTGCGCGTTCTGCTCACCGCCCCCACCAACGCCGCAGTCGACGTCGCGGTCCAGGCCGTACTGAAAGAGATCCCGGAGTTGGCCGGTGGCGCTCTGGTCCGACTCGGCCAACCCTCCGACACGTCCCTCATCGGGCGTAGCGAGGGACTCGTCCTGATCGACGAGATCGCGGCGAAGCGTGGTGAAGTCCTGGCCGAGAAGCGGGTCCGGGAGGGGCAGCGGGTCCGCAGCCTGCGGGAGCGGCTCAGATCGCTGGAACGGCGGCACGCGGACCTGACCGACGAGGAGCAACAGCTGCGGCTGACTCTAGAGCGGGACCTGGCCGACTCAACGGCCCTGGTTCGGGAACTCGACGAGTCGCTGCAATTCGTACGCCGACAGGTCTGCCGAGAGGCAGAGGTGGTCGCCGCGACCTCCCATCAGGTGGTGCTGCGGACGTTACGAGAGTTGACCTTCGACGTGGTGATTCTCGACGAGGCTAGTATGACAACGACGGCCCTCGCGATGCTGGTCGCGGGCGTGGGCAGCGGCCACACCATCGTCGCGGGTGATTTCCGGCAACTGCCGCCGGTGGTCGTCGCCGATACCCCGTCAGCGAAAGAATGGTTGCTGCGTAGTCCATTCGAGAGGGCTGGCGTGGATTTGGCGGTGGGCGCCGGCATGTCACCCACCCGGCTCGCGGCCCTCACCCAGCAATACCGCATGCGAGGCGACATCAACCATGTGGTCAGCGAAGCGTTCTACCCGGAGAGCCCACTGGTCACCGCGCCGACGGTCTCCACCAGGGCGCCCGGCAGCAGCGCACCCTGGGCCGACGGCGAACTCGTCCTGCTCGACACGTCCCTGCTGGGTGCGCGAACCGCTCGCAAGCAGGGCATGTCCTCCCGATACAACCTGATGCACGCGCAACTCGTCGCCGGACTTCTCGCCGACTCGAACGCTGAGGTGTCCAGCCTTGGCGTCATCTCACCTTTCGCCGCGCAGGCCCGGTTGTTGGAGTCGCTTCTGCCGGAATCAGAGCTGGAAGACTGGGCCGCGTCGACCGTCCACCGGTTCCAGGGTGGCGAGCGGGACATCGTCATCTACGACACCGTTGACACCGGCGCCGGCGTACGTCCACTGCACCGCTGGTTCACCGAGGGGGAGAAGAGCGGTGCTGGCGCCCGATTGCTGAATGTCGCGGCCAGCCGTGCCCGCGACCATCTTGTGGTCGTCGCGGCCCTCGACCAACTGCACAGGCACCGCGCCGCAAGGGATGCGGTGTGGCGGTTCTTCGCGAAGCTACACGAACGAGGTCGCATCGTATCGTGGGAAGAGGCGCTCCACCACGCACCGACCACCCAACGGGTCAGCGGCGATGTACCCGGGCTGCTGCGCGACGACCTCGCGGGGGCCCGCTCTGTCGAAATGTGGCTGCCCCGGGCACCGTTGGTCGGGCTGCGGTCGTTGATCCCGTCGCTGAAGCTCGTCGCCGAGCAGGACGTGGAGACCGAACCCGTGACCATATGGGTTGAGCCGGACCCGGACGGCTACCTTTCAGCCGAGGCGACGGAGGCCAAACATGGCGGGGTGAACATCCGCCCCTGCGTCCCGATCCTTGAGTCAAGCGCCGTCATCGACGACGTGGTCTGGACGTCGACAGGCTCGCTGCTCGGTCGGAATCCCGGCGTGGTCCTGCGGACACAACACGCAGCTTTCGCAGACGCGGTACGCCGGGCGCAGCGACGTCGGCCCGGCATCGCACCGGGCAGCGGGCAGCTCGGCGACGACTGTGGTCGCTGCTCCCGTACCCTCGCCCGCTTCGAAGTTGGCCGGCGCGGCCTGCCGACCGTCGGGTACGGCTGCCCCTCCTGCGACAGCGACAGGAAAAGGCGGAGAAGCGATGCGCCGGACCGGCGGGTGTCCAGTTGATGCCCCGTTTGACCCAGCGGTGTCTGCAGGAGTGGGCCAGGAGGGCCCGGGGGGCGCGGGGCGCTGATGGACGACGGCAGGTCTATCCCGGGCTTATCGGAGCGCGTTGAGATCGACCGCACCGGTGAAGGCGATCCAGGCATCCGGACTGAACGTAAGGACGGCACCCAGGCTGTCCTTCGAATCGCGGACAGCGACGATGCTGGGCAGGTTGGTGGCGACCTCGACACAGTCGCCACCGTTGTCGCCGCTGCGGGTGCTCTTGCGCCAGACGGCGCCGGTCAGGTCAGTCATGCCGCATCTCCCCAGCGATCTGCTTGATCATGTCAGTCGATTCTGCCTCGCCGAGGGCCAGCGCATCCAGCCCTCGCCAGACGCGCTGGTAGGCGGCCAACTCGTCGGGCTTGTCGAGGTAGAGCGCGCCGGTCAACGACTCGCTGTAGATCACGGACGGTTCCGGCGCGGTACGGCCGCCCTTTGTCGCCGGGAAGTCGAGGATCACGAAGGACCCCGCAACCGCGCCGGGCTGCGGGCCTGCTGCCAGTGGAAGCACCCTGACGCTGACGTTCGGTAGTTCGGACAGCTTGGTGAGGTGAGAAAGCTGTTCGGTCATGACTGGCGAGCCACCAACGCCACGGCGAAGTACCGCCTCGGACAGCACGGACTCAAGCCTGGGAGCAGTCGGCAACCGCCGAGAGAGCAATGCCTGCCGTTGGAGCCGGACCTGTACGGCCCGCTCGCGTTCCTCCTCGCTCAGGGTCCCGCCGAGACGGTAGAGCGCGCGGGCGTACTCCTTGGTCTGCAGGAGCCCAGGGATGAGCGACTCGTCGTAGCGGCGGAGGTGGGAGGCGGCGGATTCGAGGCCCACGTACAGCTCGAACCAGTTCGGTACCGCATCCCCGTACGCGTGCCACCAGCCCTTCGACTTCGTCTCGGCGGCCAGCCCGCGCATTGCCTCGGTCATCTCGGGCGACACCCCGTACAGCTCGCACATCGCCTTGACGTCGAGCACCCGGACGGAGCCTTGGCCGCATTCGAGGCGCCAGATCTTCTGTCGGCTGTATTCGAGGGCTTCGGCAGCGGCGTCGAGCGTCACGCCGGCCTCGTTGCGGAACTGCCGCAGCAGCCGGCCGAGTTGCCGACGCGGCACTGTCGATCCGATGTCGTCGGGCATCCGCACACTCCCTGGTTCCATTACGCAACACTGCGTGACCTGCTGCTGCAACTCCTACGGGTTTCAGCAAAGAAAGTCAATGCACAACGGCGAAATTGCGGTCTGGAATGTTGCGCTTCCACTGCGGACTGTCGCAGGCTGATCACAGCACGGCGGCCGTCGGTCCCCCCGAACGGTCGCCGTGCTTCCCGAACACCCCCGCCCTGCGCGCCAGGAAGGCAGGCAGACATGAGCGCCAGAAATCAGCGACCAGAGCCGGCGAGCGGTGGTACGACGTATCGCTCCGGCGCGTACACCAGTCTGCTGCCGTGGCAGGTGCGTGAGCGCCGCTTCGCACCGACCGCGCCCGGACGTCGCGGTCTGAACCCCGACGACGTGTACGCCTTCCTCGACCGGGTCGCGGGCGACATGGCCGCCGTCTACGCCGCTCTCGCCGAGAGTCGCCTCGAAACCGCCCGGATCAAGCACGCGCTGCGTCGCTGGCAGACCGACCACGCTGGCCGCTGCGCCGGGCGGGACAACACCAGATGAGCCAGCGGTACGTCATCCACCTGCCCGTCGTCGCCGCCGACCTGCCCGCCGCGCAGCGCCTGGCCCGGGTGGTCGGTCGCTGGATGTTGGTGCTGCCGATGGCGGACCCGGGGGAGACCACGGTCTCCGAAGAGGACGCGCAGTTCCTGCGCCACCGGGTCTTCTGCGACCTGCGGCTGCCGAACGGGAGGCGCTGTCTGCTGCGCGACGGCCACGACGGTGAGTGCTCGCGCCGCCTGCGCCGGTGACCGGATCGGTTCGGTGCAACGCCAGGTCAGCGTCTATGGGGCGCTTCGACGGGTCATCACCGATGGTGCTTGACTGGTATTTTTCGGTGCTGTGCCGAACGATGCTCATCTCACCGGTCTGGACGCTCTGCTCAGCGAGACGCGACAGGCCCTGGAGGCGGCGCGTTCCCGTGCGCCGGGCGAGGCGCCGGCCGACGAGGAGCAGCCCGTCGGTCACGGCGAGGCGCTCGACGGCAGGGTCCGGGCGGCGGTTCGCGGTGGGCGCGTCGACGAGCTGACTGTCGACCCGAGGCTGATGCGGTTGCCGGCGCAGGACCTGATGGAGCACGTCAGGGCGGCGGTCAACGCGGCGCTCGACGACCTCGGCAGTCACCAGCCCGAGCTTCCGACCGTGGAGCTCGACAGCCTGGCGGGAGGGCTCCAGGAGGTGCAGGATCGTTCGTTGCGGCAGATGGCCCAGATGAACGAGGCACTTCAGGACGTCGTCGCACTGCTGCGGACACCGCGACGGTGAGACCCCTGGATGTCGACCCGGAGCAGCTGCGGCTGGCGGCTGCCGGCGTGCAGCGGGCGGGTGAGCGCCTTGATCAGCAGTGGCAGCGGCTGCGTGCGACCGCGGACGGCATGGGCGACATTTTCGGCGGTGACGACGTGGGTGGGCTGATCGGCGCGTCGTACCAGGCGGCCCAGCAGATCGCCGAGCAGTCGATCACGTCGGTGGTCGCGGCCTTCGCCGGCTTCGGCGACGGGCTCGCCAAGATGGGTACGGCGTACGACGAGGTCGAGTCGCGTAACGCCGCCCTCTTCGACCGGCTGGTCTGACACGATGGGCATCCAGATCCCCGGCGAGCTCTCCGGACTGCTCAACGAACTCGGCTATCTGTGGCCGGAGAGCGACGAGGAACGGCTCTTCGAGCTCGCTCAGGCGTGGATCGCCTTCGGCGCCGAGGCGGAAGCCGCAGCAACCGACGCCACCACCGCCGTCGCGCTGCTCGCCGGCAACGACGGCAGCGCGTTGGAAGCCTTCTGGAGCCAGTGGACGGACTCCGACTCCGCCGCCGCCGTACTCCAGGACATCGGCTTCGGTGCGCGCGCCGTGGGCGCCGCCCTGCTGGTCTGCGCCCTCGTCGTCCTCGCCCTGAAGATCAACGTCATCGTGCAGCTGACCCTGCTGGCCATCTCGATCGCGCAGGCCATCGCGACGGCGGCCCCGACGTTCGGCGCGTCCCTGTTGGAGATTCCGGTCTTCAAGAAGTTGGTCGACATCGCCATCGACTTCCTGATCGGCCAGGCACTGGAGGCGATCCTTGGGTAGGCGTGGCCGCAAGGGCGCAGGCGACGCCGCCTCGGGAATCATCGCGAAGGCGGCGTCGGCCGCGATGCGCGAGGCCAAGGAGGTGGGGCCGAAGGCGGCCGACGACGCCGCCGAAGCAGCCCGACGGGCAGTCCCCGGCCCGGCCGGCAAGATTCCGCTCAAGCCGCCGAACTCGCGACACAACCTCGACAGCATCCGCCCCAAGAACCCCAGCAAAGAGGTCAACACGGTGGTGATGCCCGGGACCGACGTGGCCAAGGACCTCGACGACATCGCCGCCGGCCGCGCGAAATGGGACCCGGAACGCCAACGGTACGAGGTGAACGGACGCACGTACGCCGTGGAACCGACCGGCACTGTCTTTCCCGAGGCGGGGCCGGGACTCGAACAGCTCAGCCGAGCCGAGTACGGCGCGCTCAAGGAGTACATTGCCGCAGGTGGCGACATCGAGAAGGCCAAGGCGGCCATGGCCCGGAACCCGTTCCTGACCGAGGCCGCGCAGGAGCGCGCCCTCGACGTGTTCCGCCATCACAAGAGCTACGGGGGGTAGAGGTGCAGTACCAGATCCACTTTGAGGCCGAGTTGCCCGCCGACGCGCTGCGCCGGCACCTGCAACAGGATTACGGCATCGCCCCCGAGGCCGTGTACGTCGGTCGGATCGAGGACCGGGCGGTGGAGGACCCCCGGCCGGTGGCCATGTTCACCCCGCCCGACGAGGACGAGGAATTCGGCTGGATCCTCACGGGCGACGCCGAACTCGCCGACGCCACCGGGCGCAACGAGCGGGATCTCGCCATCAGCCTGGCGCGTACCTTCGGCGTGCGGGCACTTGTCGACGACGGCAGCGTCTATCCCGACCGGTGGCTGCTGGTCAGCTCCGACGGCAGCAGCGGACGGGTCATGACCGACGAGGACGCCGCCGCCGACGGAAACCTGCGGATCGTGTACGCGCTGGAGCCGATCTCCGGGGAACCTCAGCTCGCCGTGGTGCCCCCGCCGGAGTGGGCGCGCGGCTAGCCAGACGAAGGCATGCGTGGGATGACCGGCATCCCGCGTAGCGGCGGCATGGAGGAGATCCTCGCCGGCCGACCGGGTGCTCGTCTGGTCGCGGGTCGAGGGCCGCTACCTCCTCCGAGACGGCCCCTGCGCCCGCCGGCCGCGCAGATGACACCGGAAGTCGGCATGCCTACGCGTCAACGAGGCAGGCCACCTCCCGAGCCCCGGGGAGGTGGCCTGCGTGCCGCGTCAGACGCGACGAACTACCTGTTGATCAGCCTGCTCGGCAGGAGGAGAGGACGCCAGTCACGCCCGCGCCTGTCTTCTTGAGCGGCAGCCTCGTCGACGCCGCCGGGCAGCGCGGCACGGTGAGGTCGTAGACGCTGCGACCGAAGGTCGCCGCGGTGAGCTGTCGGCTCGGCTCGTGGTAGCGCAGGTACATGATGGGCGCCTGCGGCAGGCTGGTGCCCAGCGCGGCCCACTCGCCGCCGTTCCACGCCGACATGAACACCCCGACGTCGGTGCCGACCAGCAGCAGGCCATCGGCGGTCGGGACGATGGAGTTCACCGGCGCGTCGGGCAGGCCCTGGCCGATGTCGCTCCAGGTACGGCCGCCGTCGCGGGTCACCATCACGTGCGACCGGTCGCTGCCGGACCGGAACGCGGAGAAGGTGGCGTACGCGATGTTCTTGTCGGCGGGGTTCACCGCGATCCGGGTGACCCAGGTACCGGGCAGCTGTCCGGCGTCGACCTGCTGCCAGTTCTGCCCGAGGTTGTCGGTCCACCACAGCTTGCCGTCGTCGGTGCCGACGTAGATCTTGTTGCCGTCGGTGGGCGCGGGGGCGACGCTGGTGATCGTGCCCCACGGGTAGCCGTTGGGGTCGTTGGGGCCGCCGCCGGTGAGGTCGGGACTGATCGGCGCCCAGGTGCGGCCGTTGTCCGTCGACCGGTTCAGGATGTTACCGGCGTAGTACATGACGTTCGGGTCGCTCGGGTCGAACTGCAGCGGGGTCAGCCAGTTGCGGCGCTGCGAGGTCGTCTGGTTGGTGCCGATGGTCTGGCGGGGGGTGCCGCCGGAGTTCTCCGACCGGTAGCAGGAGCCGTACTGGCTGCACCCGAAGACGATGTTCGGGTACTGCGGGTGGATGATCACCTGGAGGCCGTCACCGCAGCCGATGGCGTTCCAGGGGCCACCGACGCCGTTGTAGCCGCGGTTGCAGCCGTTGTCCTGCGCGCCACCGACCTTCAGCACCGGGTCGGTCTCCGCGACGTCCACCGTGTAGAACTGGGTGTAGGGCTCGTAGGTGGCCTTGACCCAGCCGCCGGCGCCGTTCGTCTCGGAGCGGTAGAGCCCGCCGTCGTTACCCAGGTAGACCCGACCGGGCGCCTTCGGGTCCCAGCGCAGGATGTGCTGGTCGGCGTGGATGCCGCCCACGGACGAGAAGCTCTGCGCGCCGTTTGTCGACCGCATGAGGTTGACCCCGGTGAGGAAGACGTGATCGGCGTTTGTGGGGTCGACGAAGAGCTTGCCGAACCACCAGCTGAACGTGGACTGCGATGCCTGACCGGCGGTGACCGGGGTCTGCGCCCAGGTGTCGCCGCCGTCGTCGGAGCGGTAGAAGGCACGGAACGGGCCGAGTGCGGTGCCGACGTACGCGTACAGGCGCTGGGGGTTGTCCGGCGCGACGGCGATGCCCCAGCGACCCTGGTCGGCGTCGGTGGGCAGGCCGTTGGTCATCCGCGACCAGGTGTTGCCGGCGTCGTCGGAGCGCCAAAGGCTGGAGCCGAGCCCGCCGTAGGTGCGCTGGTGCGGCTCACGCAGGTGGTCCCACATCGCCGCGTACATCCGGCTCGGGTTGTTCGGGTCGATGATGACCTCGGTGGCGCCGGTGGTGGCGTTCGGCGGCGCGAGCACCTGCTTCCAGCTGTCCCCACCGTTCTCGGAGAGGTAGACGCCGCGCTGGCCACCCGGTACGAAGAGGTTGCCGCTGGCGGCGGCGAAGATCCGGTTCTCGTTGGTCGGGTCGATGGCGAAGCGACCGATGGCGTGGCTGTCCTTCAGGCCGACGTGCTGCCAGGTCTTACCCTTGTCCTTCGAGCGGTAGATGCCGTCGCCGCCGAAGGTGATCGAGCCACCACCCGGCTGGGCCTCACCGGTTCCGGCGAAGAGGACGCCCTTGCTGGTCATCGCGACCGCGCCCATGCTCTGCGTACCGTCGTCCGGCCAGGCCGTCTTGAACGTGCTGCCGGCGTCGTCGGACTTCCAGATGCCGCCGGACGCGGCCGCGATGAAGATCTGGTCGGGGACCTGCGGGTCGACGGCGATGTCCACGACCCGGCCGCCGATGTTGCTGGGCCCGAAGAAGTTCCACTCCCGCTCGGCCAGGTGGCGGTAGCGGGCGTTGGTGCGCACGCTGAGGCTGTGGGCCTCACCGCGAGCCTTCACGTACTTGGCGGCCGAGAGTTCCCGGCTGCCGTCGCTCATCCGCTGAGCGGTCATCCATTCGTCGGGGACTTCCATCGGCCCGGTGGGTGAATTGGTCGCCAACGATTCCTGGACTGGTTGGGGTACGGACGAGCCGGTCAACGCGAGCGCGATGACCAGCCCCAACCCCGTTGTCATCGCGAGTCCGCGATACCTTCGGACGAGCGTGAGTCGCATGTATTCTCCCTGTCGGCGCGCCATGTGCCCCCGCGAAAGTGGTTCTGAGCGCACGCTAGACAGTGGAGTGTTCGGCGTCACCGAGCATCTGTCGCGACTCGACGGGTCCGATTAGGACAGCTGTCGAGCGGGGTCGATGGTCAGCCGCTCTGGAACTCGGGCAGGCCCGCCTCTTCCGAGTCCGGCCCGACCACAGCGGTAAGCGTCGTGCCGTTGGCGCAGAGCGCGGTGGCGCGCAGATACGTCCGTCGTTGCTGCGCCCGCATCAGCACCTCGGCCTCGAACACCTCGTCCTCGGCGCGCAGCAGGTCGATGTCGCCACGGCCCTCGTAGTGGGCGCGGACGTCCAGCGGTGTCATCCGGATGGTGGCGGCGACCGTGGTCAGGGCGCCCTGCTCGACCACCGAGGTGACCCGTGCGCCATCCGGCAGGAGCAGACCGGGAACCTGGCGGTCAACCTCGGCGTCGGCGTCCAGCGGCACCCGGTCGCAGCTGGGCAGCTTCGCGAGCATGCCCGGCCCCCGGCCGGTGGCCTGCGGCCCGGCGTCGGTGCCGCCGCAGGCGACGAGCAGCGGAAGCATGGCGACGGCGGCGAAGATCCGGAGTTTCACCACCGCAGGATGTCACGCTCAGCGCAGCACCCGCCAGCGTCGCACCATCAGCAGCAGCGCGGTGATGATGACCGCGGTGACCACCATGAGGACACTCGTGATCATGGCTCCGTAGGCGAAACCGGAGAATTCGAAGACCTGGTCGAAGATGTAGACCGGCAGGTAGAGCGTGGCGTTGGCGGGCCGGCCGTCGGTGAGGACGTACGCCGGAACGAAGTTGACCTGCAGGGTGAGGATCGTGTCGCGGACGGCGAGCAGCAGCAGCACCGGCGCGAGCAGCGGCAGCGTGAGCCGGCGCAGTTGGCCGAACGGGCCGCAGCCCTCCAACGCCGCCGCCTCGTACAGGCGCCCGTCGAGCATTCGTCGGGCGGCGAGCACGACGATGAAACCCTCGCCGATCGGGAACGCGAGCATCAGCGCCACCGCCAGCCGTGCGGAGCCGGGCTCGGCGAGCCAGTTCAGGCCCGGGTGGCCGAAGAGGCCGAGCAGTTGGTTGAGCGGGCCGTAGAGCGGGTTGAGCACCCACAGGAAGAGCACGGCCAGGGCCACGTCGGGTACGACCGTCGGCAGGTAGACCGCGACCCGGAACCAGCGGCCACCCGGGCGGGGTGCGGCGAGCAGCAGGCCGAGCCCGATGGCGCCCAGCAGCCGCAGCGGTACGGCCAGGGCAAGGTGGATCGCGGAGGCCCGGATGCTGTCGCCGAGGAACCCGTCGGTGAGCAGGCGGCGCACGTTGTCCAGGCCGACGAACCGCGGGTCGCGGGTCAGTCCGGTGTGGTCGGTGAACGCGTAGCCGACGTTGAGCAGGGCGGGCAGCGCGATGAGCAGCACGACGGCCACCGCGTACGGCGCGAGGAACGCCCACGCGGTCAGCGGCCGGCGTACCCGGCCGGTGCTCACAGGCGTTGCCCGGTGTCGGCGTCGAAGCGGTGGATCCGCCCCGGGTCGGCGCGCAGTCGCACCTGCTCGCCCGGTCCCACGCCGGGTCGGGGGCCGGTGCGGACGGTCAGCCGGGTGCCGTCGTCGCAGCGGGTCAGCAGGATCGCCTCGCTGCCGAGGGCCTCCACCGCCTCGACTGTCGTCACCACCGGTCCGTCGGGGTCGAGGCTCAGATCCTCCGGGCGTACGCCGACGGTGGTGTCGGTGGCGCCGCCCAGCACGCCGCCGCCGGGTACCAGGTTCATCGGCGGGCTGCCCAGGAAACCCGCCACGAAGGTGTCCGCCGGCTCGTCGTACACCTGCTGGGGTGGGCCGATCTGGCGGATCCGACCGTGGTTCAGGACGACTACCCGGTCGCCGAGCGTCATCGCCTCGGCCTGGTCGTGGGTGACGTGGATGGTGGTGGTGCCCAGTTCGCGGTGCAGGGTGAGCAGGTCGGCGCGGGTGGCGAAGCGCAGCGGCGCGTCCAGGCTGGCCAGCGGCTCGTCGAGCAGGTAGACGGTCGGTTCGCGCAGCAGCGCGCGGGCGAGGGCGATGCGCTGACGCTGCCCGCCGGAGGTCTCGTCGGGGTAGCGGTCGAGCAGGTCGCCGATGCCGAGCCGGTCGGCCGCCACCCTGGCCCGCTCATCGGCCTCAGCTCGCCGGACGCGGCGGACCCGCAGCCCGAACGTCAGGTTGCCGCGGACGGTGAGGTGGGGGTAGAGCGCGTAGTCCTGGAAGACCATTGCCACCGCGCGGCGGTGCGGTGGCACCTGCGCCACGTCCTGCCCGTCGACGACGACCCGGCCACGGTCCGGCCGGTCCAGCCCGGCGATCAGCCGCAGGATCGTCGACTTGCCGGAGCCGGACGGGCCGACAAGGGTCACCATCTCGCCGGCGCGCACCGTCAGGTCGACGCCGCCGAGGGCGACGACCTTCCCGTACGACTTGGTGAGCGACTCGAGCTGGATCACGCCCCGCTCAGCCACCGGCGCCCACCTTGAGTGCGAAGAGCGGCCGGAGCTTCTCCTCCATCTGTCGCAAGCCCTTCTCGCGCTCGACCCGGCCGTAGAAGACCTCCTCGAACAGGCCGCCGGACTCGCGCTCAACCCGCGACCAGGTGCCGGTGCGCGGGGTGGCGCGCAGGTGCGGCTCGGCGTCGAGGTAGACCTGCGACGACCGAGGGGGCTGCTTCGGGTCGAGGAACTCAGGCGAGTTGGCCACGTCGAGCCGGGACGGCACCGTGCGGCCCGACTCGGCGAGGATCCGCTGGCCCTGCCCGCCCATCGCGAACTCGATGAACCGCCAGGCCCGGTCGTGGTTGGGCAGACCGGCGCTCATGCAGTAGGCGTCGCTGTGCAGGATCGACGCGGGTACGCCGCCCGGCGCGATCGGCAGCGGCGCCGCGTCCCAGGTGAAGTTGTCGATGGTGCGCAGCGTCGGCACGGCGACCCGGCTGTTGAGGTACATGCCGAGTTTGCCCCGCAGGAACCGGGACTCGCTCGACTCGCTCTGCTCCTCGGCGTCCGGCGGCACGACGCCGTGCTTCAGTTGCAGGTCGAGGAACCAGTCGACGGCGGCGCGGCTGGCCGGGTTGCCGGTGAGGGTCAGGGTGGTCGGCTTGTCCGGGTCGTCGACAAGCTCACCCCGGTTGGACCAGATGAACGGAGCCAGCCGCGGCAGGGTCGGCTCCACGCCCGCGCCGTACGTGCCGTCGCCGGTCAGGGCGGTCGCGGCGGCCAGGAAGTCGTCCCAGGTCCAGCCCGCCTTGGGTAGCGGCACGCCGGCCGTCGCGAAGAGGTTGGCGTTGTAGTAGACGACCAGGGAGGACATGTTCTGCGGCAGGCAGGTGAGGGTCTTGCCGTCGAACCGGAAGGCGTCAAGTGCCCGGGGGGAGAAGTCGCTCTCCTTCAACGCCGTGCTGCGGTCGAGGTACGCCTGCGCTGGTTCGATCGCCTGCTGGGCGGCGAACTGGCCGTAGCGGCGGTAGTTGAGCAGGAACACGTCGGGTGGCTGCCCGCCCGCGAACGAGGTGGTCAGGCGGGCCATCAGGTCGTCCTGGGTGGCGACGGGGGAGAGGTTGACGGGCACGTCCGGGTGGGCCTGCTCGAAGGCGGCGACCAGGCTGCGGTAGCCGGCGATCTCCTCGGCGTCGCCGAAGAGCACGACAGTGATCGCCGGCCGGTCGGCCGCGCGGTCGCCGGCGCCGCAGCCGGCCGCGTAGCCGAGCAGCAGCGCGGCGGTGATCAGAGCAACCCATCGTCGAGCGCGGAACGTGCTCACCTACGACCTCCAGATCTCAGTGCCGCCAGCGGATCGTCGTTGAGCAGGATCCGCTGAGCGAGTAGGAACACCACAACGCACGGTGCTGTCGCGACAACACAGGCGGCCATCAGCAGCGGCCAGTCCGTCGGGTTCAGCAACCGTAGGAACTGCAGGCCGAGCGGGTATGTGTAGCGGTCGCCGCTCTGCAGGTAGAGCAGCGGGTCGATCAGGTTGGACCAGTGCAGCGTGAAGGCGAGCACGCCGACGGCGAGTGTCGCCGGGCGCACCTGCGGCAACGCCACCCGGCGCCAGATCGTCAACCAGCCGGCGCCCTCCAACCGGGCCGCCCCGAGTTGGGTGTCCGGGATGCCGCCGAAGCTCCACGCGTAGAGCAGCACCAGGAAGGGGCTGCCGGCGAGCAGCGCCGGGGCCAGCAGCGGGACGTACGTGTCGACGACGCCGGCCAGCCGGAACAGCTCGAACCGGGTGGCCCACACCGCGGTGACCGGCACCATGAGCACCGCCAGCAGGCCCAGGACGGCCCGGCGGCGGGCCACCGGCGTCATCAGCCGCAGCCCGAAGCCGGTAAGCGAGGCGACGACGACGGTGAGCGGCACGGCGATCGCGACGACGAGCGCCGAGTTGGCCAGGTACCGGAACAGCGGGATCAGCTCGGGCAGCCGGGTGTACGCGGCCACTGTCGGTTCGGGTGGGAGCACCTCGAGGGTGCGAGGTGGGGGCAGGCCGACGGGGCGCAGCGAGCCGACCACCATGAACCACAGTGGTGCCGCGAAGAGCGCCGCGAACGCCGCCGGCACCAGGAACCGCCCGATGAGCCGCAGGATCGCGGCCGGGCTCGACAACTGCACGTCCCGCCCTTCCCGTCGCCCGGCAATCGGTTGGCGCGCTCGTCTCCGATGCCGCCGAGGGCTCCGCCGGTGACCCTGGGTGACGGTCAGCTCGGCCGGCGGATCCGGTGCGGCGAACCTATGGTCAGGCGGCCGGCACGTCATCGGGCACCTGTCGAAATCACCAGTCGTCCGGCCCTACGTCTGTCGAGATGCGACAGACGTAGGACCGGACGGCGGTCACCCTTCCGCATCTGTCTGATGATCACCTGTCGATTGGTTCTTAGGGTGCGAGGCAACTGCCGCACCGCCGGCCCGTCACCTCGCTTCCGACGACCGGGTCCACGGCCGGTGCCGGAGATGAGAAGGAGCACGATGCGAACTACAAAGAGCTGGTGGCGAGCGTCGGTGGTGGTCGTCGCGGCCATCGCCGTCGGCCTGCCGGCGGCAACCGCGACGGCGCACCCGACGAAGGACCGGAACAAGCCGGTCATTCAGCACGGTGTCACCCAGCCGGTCTTCGGGTACGCCGACGCGATCCGCGAGCGAGTGTTCGTCACGTCTGACGTGGACTCCGACGGCGACGGTGCCCGCGACATCGTATCGATGGACATCATCCGGCCCAAGGCCAGCGCGGCCGGGCTCAAGGTGCCCGTGATCATGGATGCCAGCCCCTACTACTCCACTGTGTGTCGGGGCAACGAGACCGAGTGCAAGGCCGACCTGGACGGCGACGGCCTCAACGACCAGTGGCCGCTCTTCTACGACAACTACTTCGTCCCGCGCGGCTACGCGGTGGTCCTGCTCGACATGATCGGCACCAACAACTCGACCGGCTGCCCGGTCACCGGTGGTCGCGCCGACAACATCAGCGCGCCGACCGCCATCGACTGGCTCAACGGCCGCCGGGCCGGCACCGACGCCACAGGTAAGAAGGTCGTCGCCAACTGGCACAACGGCAAGACCGGCATGATCGGCAAGTCGTACGACGGCACGCTTGCCAACGCCGCGGCGGCCAGCGGCGTCAAGGGGCTCTCCACGATCGTCCCGATCTCGGCGATCTCCAGCTGGTACGACTACTCGCGCAGCAACGGTCTGGTCACCCGGGCCAACAACTACTCCGGCAGCCTCTCCAACACGGTGACCAACCCGGCGCGGCGTTTGTACTGCGCGCCGGTGCGGGCGCAGCTCGGCGTGGACGGCGACGACACCACCGGCGACTACAGCCCGTTCTGGGCCGAGCGGGACTACGTTCCGAACGCCGACAAGGTGCGCGCCAGCGTCTTCGTGGTCCACGGCATCAACGACGACAATGTCCGGGCCGACCACTTCAGCAAGTGGTGGGACGCGCTGGCGGAGAAGAAGGTGCCGCGCAAGCTCTGGCTGACGGGCACCGGTCACATCGACCCGTTCGACTTCCGTCGCGGCGAGTGGGTGGACACCCTGCACCGTTGGTTCGACTTCTGGCTGTACGACGTGCGCAACGGCATCATGAACGAACCGATGGCCGACATCGAGCGCGCGCCGGACGTCTGGGAGACCCACCGCAACTGGCCGGTCCCGGGCACCAAGACCACCCCGGTGGCGCTGCGTCCGGGCGTGGACGGCGCTGCCGGTGAGCTCGTCCTCTCAACGCCGGGCAACGGCCCGAAGGGCCCGAAGGGTCCCAAGGCATCCCAGGAGACCCGGACCTTCCAGGACACCCCGACGATGAGCCAGGCCAACGCGATCCGGCATCCGTCGGACCCGCAGGCGAACACCGCCAATCGGCTGGTCTTCCTCTCCCAGCCGCTGAAGGCGCCGCTGCACATCTCCGGGTCGCCGATCGTCAAGATCAAGGCGTCGGTGAACGGCGAGGACACCAGCTTCGCCGGCCTGCTCGTCGACTACGGCACGCGGCCCCGGTTCAGCACCGTCGGCGACGGCATCCGCACCCTGACCGAGGAGGACTGCTGGGGTGAGCAGGCCACCTTCGGTGGCTTCGCCGAGAACGCCTGCTACCGGCAGGCCGAGAAGACCATCGCCACCAACCCGCAGGAACTGGTGACCAAGGGGATCCTCGACGGCCTCAACCTGAAGTCGCTCTCCGTGTCCCAGCCGCTCGTGCCGGGCAAGAAGAACGCCGTCGAGGTGCCGCTGCTGCCCGAGGACTACGTCTTCGCCGCAGGAAACCAGATCGGCGTGGTCCTGCTCGGCTCGTACTCCGGCTACAGCAGCCGGGCCAAGCAGACCCGGGCCGAGATCACCGTGCACTTCGACAACAGCCGGATCGAGCTGCCGATCGTCGGCGGCCGGCCCGCCGCGGTGCGGGCGGGGCTGTAGGACATCGGCGGGCGGGGCGGCACACGCCCCGCCCGCCGGCGTCACTCCGTCGGCTGGTACGCCCCGGTCAGCCGGCCCAACTTCAGCGCGAGATGCAGGCAGAGTCGCTCGTTACCGTCCTTGAGGTCGGTGTCGGCGAGGTCCTCGATCCGCCGCAGCCGGTAGTAGAGCGTGGTGCGGTGCAGCCGCAACTGCTCGGCAGTGGCGTGCGCGTTACCGGCCAGATCCAGATAACGCTCCAGAGTTTCCAACAGCACCGGGTTCGACTCACCTCGCAGCAGCCGTTGCAGTCCGGGATGGACATCGGCGACGTCCAGGTGCGAACCATCCAACCGGGACAGCACCCGGTAGATGCCCAGCCCCTCCCAGGACACCACGGTGCCGAGCGCCGGCAACCGGACACCCAGCCGCGCCGCCTGCAACGCCTCCTCGTACGAGCCGACGGCCTCGGCGAGCCCTGGACGCGTCTGGCCGATCCCCACCACCACGCGCTCCACAGTGCCGAGCCCCCGGATCGCCTGGCGCAGGTTGTCGTCGAGCACCTTCGCGGCCACCTCAGGGGAGAGTCGCCCGCCGCCCCGCCCCTCGCAGAGCAACAGGACCCCGTGGTCGTCGCGGACGAGGTGCAGGGCGTCGCGGGTGCCGATCCACCGCCGGGTGGTGACCAGAGCCTGCTCCAGAGCCAGGCGCGTCACCTCGTCAGGCAGGTCGGCGGCCGGCGCCACCAGTTGCGCGACAAGCGCGGTCGCCGGGCCGTCTCCGGTGATCAGGCCCGCCCCGCGCAGGGTTCGCACCGAGTCGGCCCGGGTCGCCCCGCTGTCGGAGAGCAGCGCCCGCGCCGTCTCGGTCTCCCGCTGCGAGGCCAACTCGCCGAGCAGGTTCGCCCGGTACAGCGCCAGGGACAGCTCGCTCATCAGGCCGGTGTCGGCGATGTCCGTGTCGGCCATCGTGCCGTCCGGGTCGATGAACCAGACGAAGCCCAGCAGCAAGTCCTGGTGGCGGATCGGCACGCAGACCCGGGGCAACAGGTCGAGCTCGCGCGACGCTGGCGTGCGTACCGGCGTCCGGGCCTGCATGATGCCGGCGTCCCGGAACCACGCCATGATCTCCGGGGTGGTCTGACGACGCAGGATCGACGTCTTTCGCACACCGTCCATCAGTCCCGTGTGCTCGCTGTAGACCACCACCCGCTGGCGGCGGTCTTCGATTAGCGCCGGTCGGCCCACGTACGCGGCGAGTGCGTCGACGAGGCGTTGCAGCTCCCCTTGCATGAGATCCTCTCGTCGCCTCCTCAATGGGCAGTCACCGCAGCAGCACCGAGAGTGCTGCCCGGGACTTCGGCGACTCGGTGTCCCCACCGCGCCTAAGAACGATCATGCTGGGCGACGCGGACCTTCACAACCGGGTCTCAGGCCCTGACCGGCGTTTTTGCCTGCGGACACCCGACGAGAACGGTCGATCCCCGGACACACCGACATCGGTGCTGTGGCCGAAACGACAGACGGCCGGGGCGCTTTCCGCCGGTCGGGCGACCGCTAGGCTGGCCCTCGCTGGTCTCGCCACCTGGAGAACGCCGATGTCTGACAGCGTGTTCGCACAGTTCACCGCCAACGACGACCGGCTCTCCGTCGCGCTGCTGGTGCAGCCGGCGATCAACGCCGCCCTGGTGCACAACCGGGTGCCGCTGGTCCGGCACCTCACACTTGTCAACAGGGGCCCGGTCGAGTTGACCGACGTCACGCTGACGCTTGACCTGCGCGGCCCCGACGGCGCGTTGAGCGAGCCGTGGTTTCGCACGGTCACCACACCTCTGCGGCCCGGGGCCAGCACGAGTTGGGACGACTTCCGGGACTTCACGCCGGATCGTGGGCTGCTCTATGGCACCGACGAGGCGTTCCCGGTCGACTATCGCCTCACCGTCGAGGCCGGTGACGAGGCGTTGACGCTCACCGCCCCGTCGGAGGTGCTGGCGCACAACGAGTGGTTCAACAGCCCCGCCCTGTACGACACGCTTGCGGCGTTCGTGCAGCCCAACACCCGAGCGGTCGACGGGGTCCTGCGGGCGGCGACGCAGATCCTGCTCGCGCGGACGGGCTCCGGCTCGCTCCAGGGCTACCAGGAGGGTTCGGAGCGGGCGTCGCTGATCGCCGGGGCCGTGTACGAGGCGCTGCGCCAGGTGGAGATCACCTACCAGACGATGCCGGCGTCGTTCGAGAACAGCGGGCAGAAGGTACGCACGACGGCGGCGGTGCTGGCCGGGCGGCTCGGCAACTGCCTCGACCTGTCCGTCACGTACGCGGCGTGTCTGGAGGCGGCGGGGCTGCACCCGCTCGTCTTCATCAGCGAAGGACACGCCTTCGGTGGCTTCCTGCTGGAGGAGGAGCGGCTGGGCTCGACCGCGGTAACCGAGAGCAACCTGCTGATCTCGATGGTCGATTCCGGTCGGGCGGTGCCTGTCGAGTTGACGCGCATCGGGCCGGGCGCGCAGACCGCGAGCTTCACCGAGGCCGTACGGGCCGGACTCGGTCATTTCCGCGACGAGCCCCAGCGTCTGCACGGTGTCGTCGACGTACACCTGGCGCACCGTTCGGGGATTCGGCCGTTGCCGTCGGCCGACGAGCTGGTGACGCCCGCTACGACGGACGCCGAGGCGGCACCCGGGATCAGCGTGTCGCTCGATCTTCCACCTGGCGTCGCGGCGGCGAAGGTGCGGCAGCTCGCCGACGACGGCGACGAGGTGGCGCAGCAGTCCGACGGCTCGCCGGCGCGGATCCAGCAGTGGAAGAAGTCGTTGCTCGACCTGAGTCTGCGCAACCCGCTGCTCAACCTGCCCAAGCGGGGTCGCGGCCTGGACCTGCACGTGCCGGCGGGCGCGCTACCCCTGCTGGACGACCTGATCCACGACGGCAAGCAGGTGCAGGTCATCGCGCAGGACGAGATCAGTCGCGTCCACGAGCTGGCCGGAACACGCCGGGCGCAGGATCTCGACGCGGAGATCCTGACCCGGGAGCTGCGCACCGACCGGCGGGTCTACGGCGCGGTCACCGAAGCCCGCTACAAGACGGTGATGCGCACGCTCCAGCGTGAGGCGCGCACGATGGAGCAGGAGACCGGCAGCAACTACCTCTACCTGACCATCGGCACGCTCGTGCATCCCAAGCCGAGCGGGGGAGAGGCGTACGCGCCGCTGTTCCTCCTGCCGGTGCGCATCGAGGGCGGCAGCGGCCGTCGCCCGTACGCGCTTGTCATCGACGGCACCGAGGCCGCCAGCACCAACCATTGCCTCGTCGAGTGGCTGCGGGTCAAGCACAGCGTCCGGATCCCGGAGTTGGAGCAGCCGGTCCTCGACGACCACGGCATCGACATCGCCAAGACGCTCGCCGCGATCAACACCGGCCTGGTCGACAACCGGCTCAACTACCGCATCGACGAGACGGCGAGCCTGCGGCTGTTGCAGTTCTCCACCTTCCAGATGTGGCGGGACCTGACCGACCACTGGCCCCGGTTCCTGGAGAACCCGGTCGTGCGGCACCTTGTCGAGTCGTCCGGCGCCACGTTCGACGACCCGGCTCGCCCGGACGACGCCGAGGTGCTTGTCGACGAGGCGGACCTGCACCTGCCGATCCCCGCCGACGGCTCGCAGATGCAGGCGATCGTGCGCGCCGAGCGCGGCCACTCGTTCGTGCTGGAGGGCCCGCCCGGCACCGGCAAGTCGCAGACCATCACCAACATGATCGCCCGAGCGGTCACCGCCGGCCGGTCGGTGCTGTTCGTCGCCGAGAAGCAGGCCGCGCTGGAGGTGGTGAAGCGCCGTCTCAAGCAGGTCGGCCTCGGGCCGTTCGCGCTGGACCTGCACGGGCGCAAGCAGTCTCTCAACGCGATCCGCCAACAGCTCCGCGACGCCCTCGACCAGCAGGACCACGGCGGCGACGGCACGTGGACGGCTGTGGAGACGGCCTACCGGACGCGGCTCGTCCCACTTACCGAATACCCCACCCAGGTGCACACCACAAACCCCGTCGGGATGTCGCTCTGGTCGGCCTACGAGCAGACCCTGGCGTACGGCGACGGCCCGGTCGCCCCGATCCCGGTGAGCTATCTGCACGCGCCCGCCGACGTACGCGCCCGGGTCGAGACGACACTGCGGGAGTTCCCGGCGGCGGCACGCTCGGCGCGCGTCCGGGCCGCACACCCGTGGGCGCTCAGCGGGTGCCGCAGCCTCGACGGGCTGCACGGCGCCGCCGTCACCGAGATCGCCGCCGAGCTGGAGACGCTGCGGGCCGACCTCGCCGACCACCCGTACCTGATGGATGTGCTGCGGACGCTGCCCGACCCGGAGGCCGTCGGCGACCTGGCGGCGGGCGCCTGGCTCGCCGTACGCCGAATGCTGCCGGACCGGGAGACCACAGTGCGGGCCGCCGACCGGCTGTGGGACGACGGGGCCAACCGGCTCCAGGCGGACCTCGCGGCGTTCCGGCAGGGGTTCGCCGGTGAACTCGCGAGCTTCCGCGCGGACGTCTTCGCCCGCCCGGAGCTGCCCGCCTGGCACGCCGAGGCCCAGGAGGTGGCGAAGCGGCTGTTCGGCAAGCGCAAACGTCGGCAGGCGATCGCGGACCGGCTGGCGGTGCACCTGGTCGCCGGCGCGACACTCGACGCCGACCAGGTGGAGGTGACGGTCGGTCGGCTCGTCGCCGCCCAGGCGCAGGCCGCCGCCCTCCACCAGCGGCCGGTGACGCTTGGTGGGCTGCGGCTGCCGGCGTGGCAGCCCACCGACCCGGACGCGCAGGAACGCCTCGCGGAGGCCGTCGAGGCGACACGGACCGGCCGGACGCTCCTGGCCCGGCACCCGGCGGCCTGGGAGCTGTTCGATCGCGGGATCACCGACGTCGACGCGGCAGTGCTCGACCGGGTCGTCTCGCGTTGGCGGGCCTGGCGCGGGGTGCTGCGCTCGGCCGGGCCGGAGTTGACCCTGTGGGCGGCCGGCGTCCACTGGGTCGACGCCTGGCAGCGCGACGGCGCGGTGTGGCTGCACGAGCTGCGGGCCGAGGAGCTGTTTCCGCTGCGTCGATGGGCGACAGTTTTGGGCCACGCCGACGCGCTCGCCTCGGCCGGTCTCACCGACTACCGGGACCAACTGCTGCGCGACGAGTTGCCCGCGCGCCTCGCCGAGGAGGTCTACCGCCGGGGCGTCGCCGCCGCGTCGCTGGCCGAGCGGGTACGCGCGGGCGGCCTGCAGTACTTCGACCCGGAGCTGCACGACGACGAGATCAGCCAGTTCGAGGCCGCTGCCGGTGAGCTACGGTCCGCGCTCCCGACGCAGCTGCCGGCGGTGCTGGTTCGTCGCCGGCCCTTCAGCCCGACCGATCGGCGTGGCCGGTTCGCCGAGTTCGCCGCGGAGCTTCGCCGCAAGCGGGGCGGGCGGTCCTTCCGGGAGCTGTTCGCGCAGTACCCGGACGCGGTGCTCGCCCTGACGCCGTGCGTGCTTGTCAGCCCCGCGTCGGCGGCGAACTTCCTGGCACCGGGGAGTCAACGCTTCGACCTGGTCATCTTCGACGAGGCGTCGCAGATCCGGGTGGCCGAGGCGATCGGCGCGATGGGCCGGGGCAGCGCCGTGGTGGTGGTCGGCGACTCCCGGCAGATGCCGCCCAGCAGCATCATGCAGGCCAGCCACACCGCCGACGAGGTCGACGACGGCGACGGCCCGGTGCCGGAGGACCTGGAGAGCATCCTCAGCGAGGCCGTCGAATCGGGGCTGCCGCAGCGCTGGCTGTCCTGGCACTACCGCAGCCACGACGAGTCGCTCATCGCCTTCTCCAACCGCTACTACTACGACAACAAGCTGTCCAGCCTCCCGTCGCCCGGCGCCAGCAGCACCGCAGGCGTCACCTGGCGGCGCGTCGACGGCCAGTACGACAGGGGCGGCGCACGCACCAACGAGGTCGAGGCGCGGGCGATCCTCGCGGACATCACCCGTCGCCTCCACGACCCGGCGACCGCCAGCCAGTCGATAGGCGTCGTCACCTTCAACATCCAGCAGCGCGACCTCATCCTCAACCTGCTGGAGGACAGCACCGACCCGATCATCCGTGAGCAGCTCTCCGGAGCGGCCCCGGAGCCGATCTTCGTGAAGAACCTGGAGAACGTGCAGGGCGACGAGCGGGACGTCGTCCTGTTCTCGCTTGCCTTCTCCACCAACCCGGAGACCGGTCAGCTCCCGCTGAACTTCGGCCCGCTCAGCCAGGCCGGCGGCGAGCGGCGGCTCAACGTCGCCATCACCCGTGCCCGCCGCCAGGTCGTGCTCTACTCGTCGTTCGACCCGTCCGACATCGACCTGTCCCGCACCTCCGCGCTGGGCACGCAGCACCTGCGGGCGTACTGCGAACTCGCGGCAGCCGGCGCCGACCGGCTGGGCGACCTGACCACCGACCGCGCCGAGCGGCGCAGCCGGATCCGCGACGAGGTGGCCGCGGCGCTACGCGAGCGGGGCCACGAGGTCCGCACCTCGCACGGCCTGTCCGACTTCACAGTCGACATCGCCGTACGCACGCCGGGAACGCCACGGTGGCAGGTGGCAGTCATGCTCGACGGCCCCGACTGGAGTGCCCGCCCGACGGTCGCCGACCGGGACTCCGCGCCGGCGCTCCTGCGGTCCATCATGGGCTGGCCGGAGGTCGTGCGGTTCTGGCTGCCGGCGTGGATCCACGACCGGTCGGCGATGCTCGACCGGGTCGACGAGGCCGTCACCCGGGCCGAGACCCCCGCGCCCGCCGAACCGCAGCCCGAGCCGTCAGCGGCCGCACCGCCGCCCGGCGACGTCGAGCCGCCGCGCCTCGTGACCGAGGAAGAACCATCGGGTACGGCGACCGCGCCCGTCACCGCACTCGCCACCCCGCCCGCGCCCGACACCATCACGGTGAGCCCGTTCCGTCCGTACGTCCCGACGCCGCTCGGCGACCAGGCAGACCTCGACGGGCTCGCCACCGACAAGCGCGTACGCGCCCTGCTGCGCGACGCCCTCCGCGAGATCATCGACGCCGAGGGCCCCGTCGAACAGCACAGGCTCGCCCGACTGGCCCTCGCCCGCTTCGGGTTCCTCCGCACACGCGAGGACAGGCGTACCGCCGTGCTGGCGCTCGTCGACTCCCACCGACTCCACACCCACCCGACGGTGGGCCGCTACGCCTGGCCAGAAGGTGTCGACCCGCAGACGTACCGCGCGTACCGGGTCACCCAGGCCAGCAACGAGCGCGCGTTCGAGGAGGTGCCGCCGGAGGAGGTGGCAAACGCTCTCGTGCACGTGCTGCACGGCGTACCGACGATGGACGAGGAGCGGCTGCTGCGCGCCGGCCTGGAACGGCTCGGCTACCGCCGCCGTACCGAAAAGATCGACAAGCTTCTCCGGTACGCATTGCACGTGGCGGTGACAGGTGGTCGCCTGCGTCACGACCAGGAGGGACGCCTCACACTGGCCCGCCAGGACGGTTGACCGGCGCGCCGTTGGAGCGCTGGATGAGGTTCTGGACCCACTTGTCGAACTTGCTGCTGGCCCCGCCGAGCAGGCCGGTCAGGTCCTGTTCGGTCACCACCCCGCGCTCGGTCAACGACATGATGAGGCCGCGCAGCCGTCGGTGGTCGTCCGCCTCGGAAGGCTCGACGGGGGCGGCGGTGCCCACGTGCCGTTGCAGGTCCTGAAGGATGTCCATCATCTGCGGCAGGGTCTCGATGATCTGCGACAGGCCGGTCTCGTGCGGGCTCGACGAGCCGCGCAGGTCCTGCAGGGTGAGGGCGACCGACATCGGGGTGACGATGTCGGTGTCGTCGGTTATCGAGTCGATGGCGCGGCCCAGCTGCTCTTTGGCGGCGTGCACGCTGCGCAAATTTCTGTGGTCGACCAGGATCGTGCGCATGCCCTGCACGTCGAAGGGGAGCTGCTGGTCCTTCGCCATCAACTGCACGAACGGTTTACGCAGTGCGTGCCGCACGGCCAGCTCGTAGAAGACGTTCGCGTTCTGGTCGGTGAGGTCCGCGATGACCAGGTCGTTCTGGATGATCCGGTCGAGCACCTGTGAGGTGATCAGGCCCGCGCGTTCGATCTCGTCACCCCGGATCGCCTGGAATCCGCGGGCCTCGACCACCGGACGGATGACGTATTCGAGGATCTGGTCGCTGCGCTCGCGGATCTCGGAGCCCTCCGGGCCGATCGGAGCGATGACAAAGCACTCGCGGCGGGTGGGCTGCCCGTTAGCGTCCCCCATGCCGCCTAGGGTAGAGGAGATCGGCAAACCTCGCTGTCACGCCGGTCGGGCTGCGGCCCGCTCCCGGTCCCAATGGGCGCGGTGCGCGTCGAGCAGCCGCTCCGCGTCGGCCGCCGCGTCACGCTCCACGGGTTCCCGCGCCCACCTGTCGGTGACAGGTGTCATGCCGTCGACGAGGTGCCGGCCGACGGCGGTCAGACGTGGCTGCGCGGCCAGCAGCCGCAGGGTCTGACCGACGGCCAGGGTCCACCGAACGAACTCGACCTCGGCGCGGTGACGGGCTGCCCGGTCCCGTTCGACGAACCGCTGCCGGCGCCAGAAGCCGGCCACCCCCAGGTGGGCGTACGCGCCGTGCAGGAGGCCCTCCAGCGGGCGGGGGTCAGGACGCCACGGTGCGTAGAACGACTCGTAGGGGCCGGGCTCCACAAGCGGGAACAGGTCGGTCAGTGAGGCCAGCTTCAGGTGTTGGACCTCGTGGGCGAGGGTCACCGCCGCGGAGCGGGAGTCCGGTGGGAGGGACATCGCCACCGCGCCGAAGCCGTGGTGGAACGTGCCGCTGCGGACCCCGGCCCGTGGTGGGCTGAGCGGCACCAGCGTCCGCAGCGCCACGGACACCTCCTCGGCGACCGCCCGGTGTTCGTCGGCGAGCAGGCGCCACGCCCCGCGCAGCAGGTGCTGCCAGCGGCCGGGGTCGCGGACCGGACCGGCGATCGGATGGGTGCCGGCCCGGAGCGCGACCGGCACATGCCGCCACGTGTCACTGTCCAGCAGCAGCCGCAGCGTGAGCCCGTTGTGGGTGAACCGCAGTTTCGGGTAGGGCTGCCAGCGGTCGTCGGCCGTGTGGCCGTACCCGATCTCGATCCGCTCCCCGCCGCAGCGCACCTCCGCGTGCCCGCCGGCGCAGCGCACGCGGGCGCGGGTCGCGGTGGGGTCGACCCGTAGGGTGCCGAGGCCGGGCAGGTCCAGCCAGCCCGGCGCGGCGGGGTTGAGCGGCACGTCCAGGTCGGCGTCCGCGCGGGCCCGCACCGCGGCAGCGGCGGCGACCGCCGCGAGCAGACCGGGGTACGCCGTGGCGCGTTCGCCCCGGTTCAGCAGAGACGCGGTGCCGAAGGCCCAGGCGGCCACCGACGGATGGCCCCACGCCGCCTGGCGGTGGCCCTTGTCCAGGTTACTCACCAGCCGGTACGCGGCCTCGACGGCTGCCCGGTCCGGATGGTCGACCCGGTGGGTGAGGACGACAAGCGCCCGGATCAGCAGCAGGTTCTTGCTGTGCTGGGACGAGCGCAGCAGGTCGACGGCGGCCGGTCCGCCCCCGCCCGTGGCGAGGGCGTCGAGGACGGCCCGGGGCAGCCGGTGCCCGGCCGGTGTCACCGGGACACCTCCCGCAGCGCCGTCACGTCCCGGCGCAGGGTGCTGCGGATGTGGCCGATGAGTCGGTACAGGTCGGCGCAGTACACCGACGGGTTGTCGAAGCCGCTGCCGGCGCGCCACCGGTGGGTGTAGAGGCCGCCGCCGCAGACCTGGTGCAGGTCGCAGGCCCGGCACCGCGCGCAGAGACCGTCCACCCCGGCCTGCTGGGCGCGGACACCGGGCTGCCGCAGGGCGGCGTCGAAGGTGTCCCGGTCGACGTGCAGGCCGGTGCGTCCGGCGCCGGCGTGGGCGGCGCCGAGCGTGTCGTCCATCTCGATCGCCCCGTCGGTTTCCACAACTGCCACCGCGACCGGGCTGACGCCCACGCCAGCCAGGCGGGAGGAGCCGCCGAGCAGGAGTTGGATGATTTCGTCGAAGAGCCGGACTCGGGTCTGTTGCCCTCCGTCGGAATACCACTCGTCGAAGACCGCGCTCAGCCACTGCGCGTACGGGGCCTGACGTGGATCGGCGGGGCGACCGGCGGGTGGCGTCGACCAGGTGCCGTGCGGCAGCAGGAAATCCACCACCGGTGGGCGGTGGACCAGCAGGCTGCGGTAGGTGCCGATCGGGTCGTTGCGCAGGTCGACGGTACACAGCAGACCGTTGAACAACTGGCGGTACGACCCTGTCAGCCGCCGCAGCGCGGCCCCGACCCGGCTGTGGCTGCCCCGACCGTCCGGGCCTCGCCGGTGCCGGTCGTGTGCCGTCCGGTCCCCGTCGAGGCTGACGCTGACCCCCACGTCGAGTCGGTCGAACAGACGCAGGAACGCGTCGTCCAGGCGGACGCCGTTGGTCTGCACGGTCACCCGCGCGGGCACCGGTGCGGTGCCACGCCGGAGCAGCTCGACGGCCCGTTCGACGCCTGCCACTCCGGCCAGCAGCGGCTCACCGCCGTGCAGGACGACGCTCACCTGGCGCAGCCCGTGCCGCCGGGCGTGTTCGCCGATGCGAACGCCTGTGCGCGCGAGGGTCGCCGCGGACATCGCCAGTGGCCGGGAACGCCAGCGCTGGTCGGCCATCGTGTAGACGTAGCAGTGGTCGCAGGCCAGGTCGCAGCGGCTGTGCAGCTTCACCACGAACTGTCGGAAGGGAACCGCGGGCGTGGGTGGCGCGGAGCGGGCCGTCGTGCCGAGTGCCGGCCGCTGGCCGCCAACGGGTCCGGGCATCAGACGCTCCGCCGTCCTGTCGGTCGCCGGGCGGGCCACCTACCAGAGTGGAGCATACATCGACAGGCGGCGTTCCGGGTGCCGCCGCCGACCGGCCGGCGACGGGGTGGACCCGTCCTGCCTGGTCCGGCCGCCGTCCGGGTGTCCGCCGCTGCGGCGGCGCACGGTTATCATGAGCACACTCAGCGGATCTGGCGACCGGTCAATGTCTGGCCCGGCGGTGGGGCCGACCGGGCGCGGCGCGACACGGAGACAGGCGGTGGTCGGGGGATGGACACCGGAGAGGACGACCTCCGCTCGGAGTTGATCGACCTGACCGAACTGGACCTTGCCGAACTGGACGCCCTGCCGAACGGTGTCCTCGTCGCCGCGCTGGCACGGCTCGACCGCCGTGCCGCCGCCGGTGACCAGTACGCAGGCTTCGAGAGCGCCCTCAATGGCGACGACTGACCCCACGGGCGCCGCGGTGACGCCGGCGACCCGCATCACCGCCCGGGCCGGGGGAGACCGATGAAGATCAGCAGGGATGGGACAGCGGGTGTCGCCACGATCGTCTCGTTCGTGTCGCCCGCCGACGACACCGGCCGCAGCAGCGCGGTGGCAAACGTGGCGTGGATCCTCGCCGGCAACGGCAAGAGGGTGCTCGCCGTCGACTGGTGCCCGAAGACCCCGCGGGTGTACGACTTCCTGCGCCCCGTCCAGGTGGACGCCGTCGCGGCGGCGCGGACGCTCGGTGACGACCTCGCCGCCGTGCTCACCCCCGCACCGGACGCGCCGCCGGTGTCGCCCTCGACGGTGATCGCGCCGGTCGCGCCCGAACAGGGCACCCTCTACCGGTACGCGGTGTCCGGCTCGACGGCCACGTTCAGCATGGTGGGTCTCGGCGCCACCACCGCCGGGCTGCCCACCGGGGAGGCCGCCCGGATCCGGCAACTGCTCCAGCAGGCCGACTACGACTACGTCCTCATCGACGCGCCGGTGGACCTGAGCGCGCCGGGGATCACCCACAGCGCGGTGCTCAGCGACGTCGCGGTGGTCTGCATGCCACCTCGTCGGTTGTCCGTGCAGCACGCGGCGGGGCTCGCCAAGGAGTTGCAGCAACGGGCCACCGGCGGGATCCGGGTGCTCGCCGCGCCGACCCTGCACGAGGTCCCCGACCCCGGGCACGGTGGGTCCCGAGACTACGTCCGGCAGGCCTTCGCCTGGCTGCTGGAGGAGGCGACCGGCGACGCCCAGGGCCTGGCGCCGACGGGGATCGTGGAGGTGCCGGCGCACAACTACGACACCTTCGACGACGTGCTGTCCGTGCTGGCCGACGACCCGAACGACGCGAACAGCCCGCTGGCCGCGTACGAGCGGATCACGGATTGGATCACCGGGGGCGAGGTCACCCGGGCGGTGCCCGTGCCGGTCCCGATCCGGGGCCGGTACCGGCGCGCTGTGTTGCTGGAGCAGGCGGACAGTCTGGGCGACATCGTGGTGGCGTACGACCCGGTCGACAGGCCCTGGGCGGACTGGATCGGCGGGCAGTTGCGCCGCGCCGGAGTCCGGTCCCACCTGCGGGCCGTACGCCCCGGCGGGCAGAGCGGCTCCAGGCCGGGCACCACTGTGTTGGCGGTCCTGTCGCCCAGCCTCGCGGAGACGGCCGGGACGGATCTGGCCGGGCTGCGGACGGGCTTCGCCGATTCGTCGGCGGAGGTGCTCGGCGTGCTTGTGGCCGGCGAGGCGTGGCGGGATACGCCCGGCCTCGAGCGGGTCGTCGACCTGCGCGGGGCCGACCCGGTCCGGGCACAGTCGTTGCTGCTGAGCCAGCTCGGCCTGATCGCTCCCGTGCAACCCGCCGGCGGCCTGCGCAACGTGCCGCGCTTCCCGGCGGACCCCGCCCGGCGCGTGCGGTTCAACGTGCCTACCCGCAACCCGTCCTTCGTCGGCCGCGACGACTATCTGGAGCGGCTGCGCGACCACCTCACCAGCGAGGACGGCCCGGTGACCCTCACCGGCGGGGCGGGGGTCGGCAAGAGCGAGCTGGCCCGCGAGTTCGCCCATCGGTTCGCCTACGACTACGACGTGGTCTGGTGGATCCCCGCGCAGGACCGGGAGACCGTGCAGACCGGGCTTGGTGCGCTCGCCGACGAGATCAAGGCGGTGGACAGCACCGGGGCGGCGGAGGCCGCGCTGAAGGCGCTCGTCGCGCCCGACGGCGCTTTCCAACGCTGGCTACTGATCTACGACAACGCCGACGACGCGGACGTGTTGACAGGTCTTCGGCCGCAGGACGGCGTGGGGCACGTCCTGATCACCTCGCGGGACGACGGCTCGTCCGGGCTGCCCTCCCCTCTGGAGGTCGCCGCACTCACCGGCGACGAGAGCGTGGCGATGCTGCGCCGCGTGCTCGGCATCAGCACCGAGGACGCCCGGTCGATCGCCGTGGCGCTGGAGCATCTGCCGCTGGCCCTGCGCCTGGCGACGGCCTGGATGCGGCAGCGCGCCCTGGTGTTGGAGCGCGGCGGGGTGCCCAGCCTGGAGGCGGTGGGCCAGAGCGTCCGGGAGCTGCTGGCCGCGCTGGAACGGCAGTCCGACGAGGAAATCGGGGAGAGCATCCCCGGATCGCACACCTCAAGCGTGGCCCGGGTCCTGCGGATCACGTTGGAGGCGCTGCGTGTCACAGCCTTCGGGGAGCTGGCCATCCGGCTGGCCGAGCTGAGCGCCTTCCTGTCCCCGGAGGGCATCGGGCTGCCGCTGCTGCGGTCCACCTCGATGCTGACCCAGCTCGCCGCGGCGTCCGGCCGGGACGCGGACGAACTGCTGGTCGAGGCCGGCGAGGTGGACCTCGTCCTCACTGTCGGCGCGCGCTTCGCGCTCTACGACGTCGACTGGGGGTACGGGTCGGCGCTGCGGATGCACCGCGCCATCCAGGTGCTGCTGCGGGGCGTCATGACGGAGCCGGAGCGGTGTGAGCGGCACCGGCAGGTCCTGCGGGGCCTCGCCGGCTACGCCCCGACCGATCCGGAGGCCGACGACAGCCGCTACGCCGGCGTCTTCGAGGAGTTGCAGCAGCACCTGATTCCCTCCGGCGCGCTGGAGTCCGACGACCGACAGGTACGGCACTGGGTCGTCAAGCAGGTCCGCCACCTGTACCTCTCCAACGACAGCGACGCCTGGCGCTCGGCGCTTCAGCTGGCCGCGGCGACCTGCAAGCGGTGGGAGGGTGGCGACGAGATGGACCAGCTGACGATGCGGCTGTTCGTCCAGACCGCGAACCTGCACCGGGCCATGGGCGATCACCAGGAGGCGTTGCGGCTCGACGAGATGGTGCTCAGCGAGCAGCGCCGCCGCTACGGCCTGCGCCACTTCCGTACCCTGGTCGCCGGCCGCGGTCGTGGCGGTGACCTGCGCGGCCTCGGCCGATTCGAGGATGCCCTCGTCGAGGACCAGGCCACCTTCGAGGGCTTTCGCGGTCTGGTCGGGGACGACCACCCGAACACCCGGATGGCGGTGAACAACCTGGGCATCTCGTTCCTGCTCACCGGTGACGCCCGCGAGGCCCTGCGGCTGGCCCGTCAGGAACGGGACCGCCGGATGCTGCTGTTCGGCCCGGAGGACCCGCGGACCTGGCGGGCGTCGTGTCAGGTCGGCACGTGCGAGCGGGAGGTCGGCGAGTACGAGCTGTCGCTGGCCACCCTGCGCGAGGCGCTCGCGCGCATTCACGAGCTGCCCACCGGCAGCCTCCTCGACGAGCTACGTGTCAACCGCAGTCTCGCCGTCACCGAGCGCCGCCTCGGTTGGACCATCCCGGCCAAGAAGCGCAGCGCCGAGACGTACAGCGGCTATGTCAAGAACCTGGGCGAGGACCACCCGCTGACCCGGGGCAGCCTGTTGAGCCTGGCGGCCGACTACTACCGGGCCGGCGACGCCGGGATCGCCGTGAAGAGCGCCATGCGCTGCCTGCGCGGCTACGAACGGAAACTGGCGTCCGGGCACCCCTTCACCGCGGTCTGCTCGGTAAACCTCGGCCTGTTCCAGCGCGGCCTCGGGGAGTACGACCAGGCCGTCTGGTATGGCGACCGCGGCCTGCGCTCCCTGCGGGCGAAGCTCGGCGGCGCGCACCCGTGGTCGCTGGCGGCGACGACCGCCCAGGCCGGTCACCTGGCCGCACGCGGCGACCGTGACTCCGCGCTGACGGCGCAGGAGGAGGCGTACGGGACAGCCCTGGGCTACCTCGGCCGCACCCACCCGGTCACCCGGGACGCCGCCGCCAACCTCGCGGCGATCCAGGCGCTGGGCGACGGCACTCCTGGCGATGCCAGTCTGATCGACACCGACATCGATGTGCCGCAGAGCTGAGGGAGTGACCAGGTGACGGATCCGGAGCTGCACGACGCCCTGGTCGAGGAGACGGCCGAGCAGGACGTCCCGGGCTTCCTGAAGAAGCGCGACCTCTGCCGGAGGCTGCTGCTCAGCGGCTGCGGCGTCTACCACGTCGCCCACTACACCACCGGAGTCCTCGACTTCGCGCTCGACCTGCTGGACCACCCGTCGGCTCCAACGCCGGACGAGGAGGACCCGTCGCAGCGCCGCGAGGCGTACCGCCGGGTCGGGGCGCAACTGGTCTACCGGGTCAGCGAACTGCATCGCCGGCTGGGGGAGTTGCACACCGGGGCGCTGATCCGGACGGTCGTGCAGACCCGCACGGGTTTCGTCTTCTGCAACTCGGTGGTCGGCAACGAGCACATCGTCGGCTTCGCCTCCGTACCCCAGATGGACGCCGAGGCGGCGGCCGACCCGAGCCGGGTCAGCGTCGTCGACCGGGCCGCGGCGCAACTCGCCAGCGACCTGCGCCGCCTGCTGCGGCAGCGGTCGCAGAACCCGGGTGGCTGGGAGGCGGACACCGATGCTGAGGCGACATCGCCCGCCGCGGCGGGGCAGGATTTCCGGCCCCACCGCAGCGGTGCGCCGTCGCCGGACGGGACGCTCACGACGTTGCGCCCGCAGGGCCTGCACTTCCTGAGCCGCCACCGGCTGGGTGAGCAGGAGTGGGCCGTCGACATCCTCGACCACCCGGACCTGGACCCCTTCTTCAACCGGGGCGTCACGGTGGCCGATCGGCGGGACCGCTACCAGCGCCTCGCCGGTGACCTGTCGCTGCTGGCCATGCAGGTGGGGCGGGACCTGCGTCGGGCCGTGGTCGGGAACGTCACCCGGCTGGTGCTCGACGTGGAGATGGGCGCGGTCTACTACTACCGGCTCTCTCCGGACGACTACCTGTTTGGTGTGTCCCTCAGCCAGGACTTCGTCGCCCGCGCGGACGAGGACCTGGCGGCGCTGGCGCGACGGTTCACGACGCCGGCCTGAAATGTCGGGTGGATTCACGTGGTTCGCGATTGAGGCGGTTCGCCGGCGCCGATATCCTCACCTCGGATCAACCAGGTTCGACACGTCGGTTGGGTGGCCGTGACCGTACTGGCGAGATCAGCGGCCGTGGTCGCCGCCGCCGTGGCCGGCCTGGCCGTGGCGTGGGCCGGCGACGTGGACGGGCTCGAACGTGCCCCTGCCTACCTGCTGCTCGCATCGGTCCTGCTGGCGGTGGGCCTGGTCGGCAGCACCCGCGACATCAGTCTCGCCGAGGTCCGCGCCCACCTGGGCACCGTCCTGCTGGCTGTCACCGTCGGCGTGGTCGCCAAGGCCGCGCTCATCGCCGGGGTGATGATGCTGGCCTTCCGCGACCCTGCGTTCCTGGTCCTCGGCGTGGCCGTCGCCCAGATCGACCCGCTCGCGGTGGCGGCGATGAGCCGTCCCGACCGTACCTCCCCGCGTGCCCGTTCCATCCTGTCCATCTGGGCGTCCTTCGACGACCCCGTCACCGTGCTGCTCACCGTCTACGTCTCCGCGTTCGCCCTGGACCTCAGCGGTGGCGACGGTGGCGCGCTCGCCGGCGCGATCAGTGACCGGCCCCTGGACCTACTGCTCGACCTGCTCGCCAACGTGGGTTTCGCCGTGGGCGCCTGGCTGCTGTGGCGACTGCTCCGCGCCGCCGGCCTGCGCGAGGACTCGCCCCGTCCCCGGCTCCGGACGGCACTGAACTGGCTGGCGGTGGCAGTGCTGATCGCGCTGGTCCTCGTCGCCGCCTGGCAGTTCCTCATGCTCGGCCTGGCGATCGCCGGGCTCTTCTTCCGGCCTCGACTCGGTCCTGTCGTCGGCAAGTCCACCCAGGCGGCGTTCCTGGTCGCCACCTTCCTGCTCGGACTGCTGCTGGTCAACGGCGTCGACATCGTGCCAGGTGTGGTGCTCGGGCTGGCGGCGGTGGCGGCGCACTTGGTGGTGTCGGTGCCGATCACCCGTGGCCTGCCCTCGACCGACAGGCGCTATCTCGCCTGGGGGCAGCAGAACGGCATCACCGCGGTGATCCTCGCCCTCGTCCTGGAACGCGACTTCCCCGGCACGGTGGGGATCGTGGCGACGGCCATCGTGGTCATCAACGTCATCCACGCCCTGGCCATGGCGGTGCTGGACAGGCGTGGACCCGGAGGCCCTGGCCACGCCACGCCCCGACCGGACGCCGACCCGACCCCGCTCGGCGCTCAGCCGGCCAGCAGCAGCTGACGGACCCGACCGCCCAACCCGTCGAAGACCGACCGCGCCTGTGACCAGGTAGGCGAGCGGTCGGTGAGGTCCGGGCTGTCCTCACCGCCGGCGCCGGCGGCGGCCAGCCCGCTCAGGGTGTCCAACTGGAACAGCGGCAGGTACTCGGCGATCCCGTCGTACGTCTCGCAGAGCAGATCCAACCGCTCCAGGTCCGTCGGTTGGGGATCGACGCGGTGGCCGTCGTACCACTGCTCCACGCCCTCGCGGAACGCCTCGATGAGGCGGCGCAGGACCACCGACGTGCCGACCGCACGCTGCACGTCCCGCGAGCGCAGCAGCGACCGTAGGGCCTGCCCGCCGTCCGCGCCGCCGACGGTCGCCACCCGGTGTGGTGCGAACGCGTCCCGCAACCGGCGCTCGAAACCGGTGAGCTGATCCAGGGCGTCGATGGCCTCCACGAACACCCGTGCGACCCTCCCCGGCAGCGGCGGCGTCGCCCCCGTCGCCGGCTGATGCTGTGGCATGACACCGAGCAGGCCGGCCGGACGCAGTTCGCCACGGATCTCGTCGAGCTGGTACGACAGGTGCTCGATGGAGCGCTGGGTGTTGCTCTGCTGGCGGTGGATCCGCTCGACGCGCCGGCGTACCGAGGTCAGCGCGTCCGCGCCGATCGCCTGCTCCAGCCGGCGCATCAGGGCCTTGACGCTGCCCGACAGGTCCTCGGCGAACGACTGCGGGTCGTGCACGATGGGTTCGACGCTGAACGTGCCGGCGAGGTCGGCCCCGAACTCCGCGGGCAGGTGACCGACGACGACGAGGATCACCTCGCTGTCCGGGACGGCCGCCCGGATCGCGACCACCCGCCGATTGAGGTCGTCGACCTCCTCGGCCTTGAGGACCGACTCGCTGAGCAGTACGCAGCAGCCCGCGTTGCGTTCCTCCAGGGGTATCCAGAAGTCGACAGGCAGGTCACGCATCGACCCGACCAGGTGGTCCCGCTGATACGACCAGCCGTCCTGGGTGAGCACCCGCCGTACGTCGGCGGCGACGTCCTGACGGTTGGCCAGGTCGAACTGGACGCGGACCACCTCGCGGACCATGACGTGGGTGACGGGTGTGCCGGCCTGGGCGGCGCGCTGGAACAGGTGGTAGCAGAGCCGGATCACCCGCCGGGGCACCCCGTCGGCGAGGTTGGCCAGGTATTCGGTGGTCTCCACGGTGAACGGCGCGAGCCGGGCCTGGCCGAACGCCCGCAGCTGGGTCTGCCGGATGAACGTGCGCACGTCCTCGCCGGTGAGCGCGGACATCCGTACGATCGGCCCGATCCGCTGGCGTACCTCGGTGCTGAGCAGGTGCAGCATGTCCGGCAGCCCGGCGATCACCAGGAGCGCCCCGGCGGAGGTGAACACGCCGAGCAGCCGTTGCAGGCGGGCCATCGTCTCCGGACCCGGGCGGCCACCCGCGGTGAGGATCTTGTCGAGCTCGTCGAGGACCAGCACGAAACGGTCGTGCCGTCGACCGTGCAGCAGGGCCAGCACGCCCATCGCCTCGACAGCGGTGGCCTCCACGTTCGTGCTGGGGGTGACGCCGGCGGCGACCAGCGCCGGACCCGGCGGGTGACCCGACAGCCAGTCCCAGGCGGCGGCCTCGGTGCTCGGGTCGAGCAGCATCGCCAACGCGGTGCCGAACGCCGGGTCGGTGGTGACCTCCGCGAGATCCGCGCGGAGCCGTCGGACGAGCTGATCGCCCGAAGGGGTGACGCCCGTGGGGTCGGGCACGTAGTCGGCCAGCAGCTCACGCACCGCGTCCCGGGACAGCCGGGTCAGGAACCGGCGGTGCAGTGACAGGAAGGTGTCACCCGGCGCGTCCAGGTAGATGCCCTGCACGGTGGCTCCGGTGACCCGCCGGGTGTGGGCCAGCAGTTCGACCGCGAGGTGGGTCTTGCCGGTGCCGTAGTCACCGATGAGGGCGACCACGGCGCCGTCGCCGGTACGGAGGTAGTCGTCGAGCTGGTCGGTGGCGTCGCGGACGGCGGCGGTGACCACCGTGCTCCCGCCGGTGCCCTGCTCCGTCACCCGGGCAACGGCCGTCGGGGAGAAGGGATTGACCGGGCCTGCCGCCGGTGGACCTTCGACTGCGTCCATCTCCGTGATCCTCCGGTAGCTCCGGCCTGGGCGCCGGGTGTCGGGGGACCCGAGGCCGACCCGTTCCTGCGCCCCCTCCGGCCCGTCTTGCAATCCTAACCCTCGGTGGCGAGTCAGGGGGACCCGTACGCATCTGCTGACTGCGGCGTTCACCTGGGAAAAGAGCCGATCAGCCGGGGTGCCGATGGTCCGGTCGGATCGACTGCGTCGAATACGATTCGAGGTGGCCCGGTCCCGCGGATCGGGGGGTCGCGCGGACGAGGGAGTTGGTCGATGACGGGTCCGGTCCCCGGTGCGTACCGCCCGGCCGGGAGGGCACTGCGGATGGTCTTCGCGGTGATCGGCCTGCTCGCGCTGGTGCTCGGTTACGTCGGCTTCGACCTGTTGCTGCGGGCCGAGCCGGGCAGCGGCTACGACCTGTACGACGTCGTCTACTACGACATCCAACTCTTCGTGCTCGGCGCGGAGCCGTTCCAGGATCCCGGGCCGTACCCGTGGCAGTTGCAGGTCGCCCGGTTCGCGGCACCGCTGTTCACCCTGCTCGCGGTGGTGGAGGCCAGCCGGTTGCTGCTGGCCGCCGAGATCCGCCGGTTGCGCGCCCGGCGGGCTCGGGGGCACGCCGTGGTCTGCGGCGACTCCCAGTTCGCCCACATGCTCGCCGACCGGCTCTTCGGCGAGGGCGAGCGGGTGGTCGTCGTGCGGGCCGAGCCGTTCGGGCCGCTGGAGTACCGCCGGCGTCGCTACCTGGGGGTCACCGGCGACCCGACGAGCCCCGAGGTGCTGCGGGGCGCCGGCCTGCCGTACGCCCACACGGTCTACGCCTGCACGGACGACGACGACCGCAACCACGCCATCGCCAACGCGGCGAGCCGGTTGATCCAGGACCGACGGCAACCGGCCCGGGTCTACGTGCAGGTCCACGATCCGGAGATGTGCCTGTCGTTGCAGGCCCGACGGTTGGGCGCAGCCGGTTCGAGCCGGCTGCGGCTGGACTACTTCCACGTCGACGACGTGGCTGCCCGGGCCCTGCACCAGCACCACCCGCTGCCCAGCCCGACGGGTCGACCGGTCCGGATCCTCATCGCCGGCCGGGGCAGCTTCCGCCGCGCCGCGCTGGTGGCCAGCGCCCGACACTGGCAGCTGCGCCAGGCCGAGGCCCCGCCGGGGCGGCCCGTGCCACCGCTGCACGTCGACCTGGTGGCGCCGGACGCGACCGTCGAACTCGAGCTGGCGACCGCCCGGCACCCTTTCCTGCCCGCCACCTGCCAGGTCCGGGCGTACGACCTGGACCTCGACGGCCTGGTCGGGTCGGGGATGCTGCGCGGCGGCTACGACCGGCTGTATGTCTGCGCGGTGGACGAACGCAACGGCCTCCAGTTGGCGTTGGACACCCCGGCGCTGTGGCAGCGGGCGGAGAGCGCCGTCTTCGTACCCGTGTACCGGCAGGCGGCGCTCGCCGCCGCGTTCCACGGCGACCGGCGGCACGACCTGCTCGACGAGGTGCACGGCCGGCTCCAGCTCTACCCGGTGCTGACCCGGGCTTGCGACGCCCAACTGATCGCCGAGGATCTCACCGAACGGCTGGCCCGGCAGATCCACGACAAGTACCTCCAGTCGCAGGTGAAGGCCGGGGTGCGTCGGGGATCGACGCCCGCCATGGTGGACTGGTCCCGGCTTCCCGAGTCGCTGCGTCGGGCCAACCGCGCCCACGTGCAGGACATCGCCGCCAAGCTGCTGAGCCTCGGTTGCGTGGTGGCGCCCCGACACGGCACCGCCGCCGGTACGGCGGATCCGGGCGCCAGCCGTGCTATCGACGACCGGATCGACGAACTGGCCCGGTTGGAGCACGAGCGGTGGTGCGGGGAACGGTCGGGGGAGGGCTGGGTGTACGGCGAGCCGCGCGACGACGCCCGCCGCCGGCATCCCACGCTGCGACCGTGGGACGAGTTGCCACCGGACGTCCAGGAGATGAACCGCAACGAGATCCGGGCTCTGCCGGAGGTGTTGTCCGACGCGGGTTTCGAGATGATCCGGCTGACCGCGGAGGGCGCGGATCCCACCGGCCTGCCGGTTCCGCCCCGGCAGACCGGCGCCGTGGGTGAGTCCCCGCGTGCGTCCGGCGACGCGTCCGGGGAGATGATCGGCGGATGACGTTGGACCCTCGGCCGGTCCGGGTGGGGATCACCGGGCACACCAACCTGACCCCCGCCACCGAACGGCTCGTGTACGACGCGCTGCGTACCGAGCTGCGCCGGATCAGCGAACGGCCGGTGCGGGGTGTCACCTGTCTGGCCGCGGGCGCCGATCAGGTCTTCGCGCGGGCGGTGCTGGCCACCGGCGGCGTGTACGAGGTGGTGCTGCCGGCGCCGGACTACCGGGAGCGGGCTATCCCGGTGGCGGGCCGACCCACCTTCGATGATCTGCTCGGAGGGGCGGTCGAGATCGTCCACACCGGATTTCCGCACTCCGGCACGGCCGCGTACGTGGCCGCGAACCGGGAGCTGCTGCGTCGGGTGCAGCGTTTGGTGGCCGTCTGGGACGGGGAACGCGGCTGTCACGAGGCGGCGACCGACCGAACCGTGGCCTGGGCGCGGCAGCGGGACATACCGACGACCGTCCTGTGGCCGCCTGGGGCATGTCGGACGGCCACGGCGGGCTGAGGAAGCGCGTCCGCAAATCACGACGGCGCCCTCGGAGGGCCACCTCGCCGTGACCTGATGGGCGCACCAATGGGAGCGGTCCGCACCGTGCCTTAGTTCGTCACGTTGCCGATCCGGGAAACCCCGCCACGCGTGTCGCCTCTACGAGTTCCTCAAGGTGGCGAAGGACGCTGGCCTTCTGCTCGGTCTCCGGCAGTTGCCGTTGGCCGGCAGTCACCAAGCCATTGCGCCAGTGATCAACGATCTCTTGCTGAGCCGGTGCAGGTAGTTCCTCAAACCAGAGCGACCCGAGGTTGTTGTCGACGATCTCCTGCAGCCGTTCGGCCGCCTGCCGGTCGGTGAGGCGCGGGATGACGAACTCCAGCGTCCAGTCGAACAACCCTCCGGTTGCGGTCCAGTCGACACCGGGTCGGAGCACGATGATTCCAGCCATTAGTTCCCCACAATGAATACCCGCGGGCCCAGTCCTCGGGCCTCTATGAACTGCTCGATCCGGGCGACCTGTTCGGCCGAGAACCGCGAGACGTCGACCGGTACGAGGTCGGCCTTGTCCAGGTGGCGCTCAATCTGATACTGAAGTTGCGGCCACTGGCGGTCAAAGAACTGACCGGGGAAGTTGCCGACAGCATCATAGGTACGTCCGGCGCTGTCCACCCAGTCCGCCGAGGAGTCTGCCGGAGCACGGCTGAGCTGAACGCCGAGTTTCTGCTCCAGTCTTACCGCCGTCTCGGCCTCGCCTGGACGGAACCGACCGGTGGCCGGGTCCATGCCGAGCTCACGGACCCGCTGTTCCTCGGCCGCCCGCTGAGGTCCGGCCTCGCGCTGCGCGTCAGGCTTCGAGGGCTCTCTACCTGGGGGCGGTGGGCCGGAGGACCGCAACCTGCCGAGTGCCTGTTTGAGCTTGTCGATGAGGTCGCCGAGTCGGCGTACCTCCGGTATGAGCCGGCGCAGGCTGGCCAGCAACCCGCGCAGCAGCCGTGCGATCCGTGCCGCCCAGGTGGCGACCGTCGTGGTGACCTGTTCGACGACCAGTGGTGTGGCGAGGCCGCCGGTGACGACGAGTTCGCCCGCGTACACGATGAGGCGGGAGACGCAGGTGGCGATGGCGTCGCGGACGAGGAGTCGGACGGCGGCGACCAGGCCGGCGGCGCCTTCGGTGATCGCGGCCATTGTGTCGGCGCCCTTGGCGAGGCCGCCGATTGCCTGCTGTTGCTCGGCGGCCCAGGCGCGGTAGGCGGGGCCGGCGCTGCCGCCCCATGTGGCGACGTCGGTGCGGACCGCGTGCGCCAGCGCGGCGGCCTCGTCGCGCAGTGACGCGGCGACGTTGCGCCAGGTCTGGGCGTGTGCGGTTATCTGTGCAGGGTCGCCCGCGAGCCAGTTGAGGGCTTCGCTGAGGGGTTTGACGTGTTCGATGAGCCAGGCGATGCCGTACTGGAGCAGGGCGCCGACCGGGTCGGAGACGAGGGCGAGGGCGTCGAGGCCGGCGCTGACGACGCCGAGGCTGCCGTCGATCCAGCTGCCGGTGCGGACGCCTTGGGCGATGAGTTCGATGTCCTCGCAGATCCACACGCCCGCCCACGCGCTGGGCGGGGTGTCCGCTGCGGCGGCGACGAGCGGGTTGGCTGTCACCGGCGCCGCCGCACCCCGTCGAGTAGCTGCTCGGCGTGGACGTCGGAGCGTCGGTAGCCGTCCGCGCCGGTCCGCAGCTTCCCGGCGGTGTCCCGCACCGATCCGGCGGCGGCGCCGATGCCGTCGACCAGGGTCCGTTGCAGGCCGTCGAGCAGCATCGGCATCATGGCGCAGAGCTGACCGTACGCGTCGGTGCCCAACCGGACGTGCTGGCCGGCCTGCTGGGCGGTGTCGAGGTTGCCGGCGCACCTGTCGAGGCGTGCGGCGTGGGCCGCCAGGTCGTCCGGGTCGACCTGGATGCCGTCACCGGCCGGCATCGCTGGACCCCTCGTCGCGGACCAGCCGGCTGCGGTACGAGTCGATGACGGCCTGGGCGCTTGCGTCGTCGCCGAGGGCTTCCGTGGTCACGGCCGTGAGCTGCGTCAGCAGGTCGGCGTGTGCGGCCCGGATGGTGGCCAGGATCTGCCGGGCAGTGCTTGCGGCCGGTTGGTTCCGGATGCGTTCGTCGAGCCGCATGTCGATCAGGAGGCCAGCCGAGTCGACAGTGACCTCGATCGTCCGGTCGGGGCTGCGGGCGGTGCCGGTCAGGCCCTGCACGGTGTCGGCAAGTGTCCTTGCCCGTGATGCCCGCTCGGCGAGGGACGACTCCCACTCGTCGAGCCGGGGTTCCGCCGCGTCGAGCGCGGCGTCGTCCGCCCACATGCCGACCCTCCCCAGGGGACCATTGCCGGCATCAGCCGACGAGATCATCGGTACGCTATCAACCGGTGGCGGTGCGTGATGTCCCGATCGGCGGGCCGTTCGCGATGGATGCGTCCTGGCAGTGACAATCCGGACCCAATGGCCACTATCTCGGAGAGGATTGTCCCCGTGACGAGCAGCAACCGGCGCCAGGGATGGTCCGCCCGGACCACCTGGGAGAGTCGGTTCAACGGCCCGCTGCGCGCCTTCCTGCATACCGAGACCGGCGGCGCGCGGGTGGTGGTGGTCGCCGCGTTGGTGGCCTTGGTGTGGGCCAACGTGCACACGTCGTCGTACGAGTCGCTGTGGAGCACGTCCTTCTCCGTCCAGTTCGGCGACTGGCTCGTGGCACACGACCTGCGATTCTGGGTCAACAGCGGCCTCATGACGTTCTTCTTCCTGGTGGTCGGCCTGGAGCTGCGCCGGGAGTTCGACATCGGCGAGCTGCGGGAGCGTCGCCGGCTGGCGTTGCCGATGCTGGCCGGCATCGGCGGCATGCTGCTGCCGGTCGGTATCTATCTCGCGTTCACCGCGGGTCACACAAGCGCCGCGGGCTGGGGTGTGGTGATGGCCACGGACACGGCGCTGGCGCTCGGCGCGCTGGCAGTCTTCGGGCCGCGCTTCTCGGATCGGCTGCGGGGCTTCCTGCTGACGGTCTCCGTCATCGACGACCTGGTGGCGATCGCGGTGCTGGCGATCGCGTACCCCCACCATCCGTCGCTGACGGCGCTGCTCGTGGCGGCGGCGATCTTCGGCGTGGTCCTGCTCGTCCGGGCGGCGGGCGTGCGGTTCGGGCCGGTCTTCGCGCTGCTGGGGGTGGCGGCCTGGATCGCGGTGTCGGAGTCCGGTGTCGACCCGGTGGTGGTGGGCTTGGTGATGGGCCTGCTGACCTACGCCTACGCCCCCGGCCGCACCGATTTGCAGCAGGCGAGCGACCAGTTCCGCCTCTTCCGCGAACAGCCCACCCCGCAACTCGCCCGGATGGCCCAGGCCAGCCTCACCTCGACGTTGTCGCCGAACGAGCGGTTGCAGAGCCTCTACCATCCGTTGGCGAGCTACCTGGTGGTGCCGCTCTTCGCCCTGGCGAACGTCGGCATCGTGATCGACGGCGAGCTTCTGGCCGCTGCCGTGACCTCGCCGGTCACGATCGGCGTCGTGGCGGCCTACATCGTCGGCAAGCCGCTGGGGATCGTGGCCACCTCGTGGCTGGTGATGCGGCTGAGCGGCGACCGGTTGCGGCCACCGGTCGGCTGGGTCGCGGTCACCGGCGTGGGCACCATCTCGGGCATCGGCTTCACCGTCGCCCTGCTGATCGCCACCCACGCCCTGAGCGGCCCGGCTCTGGACGAGGCGAAGCTCGGCATCCTCGTCGCGACCATCGGTGCGTCCGCCATCACCTGGCTGGTGTTCCGCTTCGCCGCCCGGCTCCCGCCGGCGCGGCGTGCGCGGGCGCTGCTGGGCGTCACCGAAGGGATAGTCGACCTGATGGTTCCGGTCGATCCGGAACGTGACCACGTGCGCGGATCGGACAAGGCGCCGGTGACGGTCGTGGAGTACGGGGACTACGAGTGCCCCTACTGCGGGCAGGCCGAGCCGGCGGTGCGGGACCTGCTGGAGGCCTTCGCCAACGTCCGGTACGTCTGGCGACACCTGCCGCTGACCGATGTCCATCCGCGTGCCCAACTCGCCGCCGAGGCGGCCGAGGCAGCGGGCGAGCAGGGCGCCTTCTGGGAGATGCACGACCTGCTTCTCACGCACCAGGACGCACTCGACGCTCCCGACCTGCTCGGCTACGCCAACCAGCTCGGCCTGGACCTCGACCGGTTCCGTGAGCACATGGCCAGGCGAAGGGGCGTCGACCGAGTCGCCGACGACGTCGACTCCGCCGATCTCAGTGGCGTCACCGGGACACCTACCTTCTTCGTCAACGGACGGCGCCATCACGGCGCGTACGACATGGTGGCGCTCTCGGCGGCGGTTCAGGCGGCGTTCGCCAGCGCGAAGCTCCGCCCCGAATACCACCGGGAACCCGAAGACTCCGAGGAAGACCCGGCCACCTGACCCACCGCCTGCACACAAGCCACCTGATGTGGGCGTTTAAAGGCCTTCACCGCACTCCCGCCAAGGTCTACACCCATGCTGTACGCGGGGTCGGCCGCCACGGTCAGGGGATGTGGGCGGCGGTCCCGCCGTGATGGCCGAGCCCCGAAGGGACTGACCATGCCCGACGCCAGCCGCACCGACCGCGCGACCAACCGGCACACGTCCACCTCCGCGGCGGTACGCGTCGCGTTCGCGTTCTGGATCACCCTGGTGGGGACCACGGTGCCGACGCCGCTCTACCCGATCTACGAGATGGAGTTCGGCTTCTCGTCGTTGACGGTGACTGTGGTGTACGCGTTGTACGCGCTCGGCGTGGTCGTCGGCCTGCTGCTCTTCGGGCGGCTCGCCGACCAGATCGGCCGGCGCCCGGTCATCCTCGCCGCGCTCGTCCTCTCGGTCGTCGCCGACGCGGTCTTCCTGGGCGCCGTGGACCTCGCGATGATCGTGATCGGTCGGGTGCTCGCCGGTCTGTCCGCCGCGCTGGTGATCGGAGCGGGAACGGCGGCGTTGAGCGAGCTGATCAGCCCGAGCCATCCGAGGCGGGCCGCCACCGTGGCGATCTTCGCGAACCTGGGTGGTCTGTCCGCCGGCACCCTGTTGGCGGGGATCGTCTCGGACGTCGCCCCCGATCCGCTGCGGGTGCCCTGGGCCATCGTGCTCATCCTGGCGATCGTCGCGATCGTCCTGATGATCGGAGTGCCCGAGACGGTGCCGCACCGGTCGCCGCTGAACCTGCGGCCGCAACGGCTGCACGTACCGCCGGAGATCCGAGGCGAATTCGTCCGTTCCGCGCTCACCGCGGGCACCGGCTTCGCGGCGCTGGGCGTGATCACGGCGGTGAGCGGATTGTTCCTCGGCATGGAGCTACACAAGACCTCGCACACCCTGGCCGCGCTCGTCGTGTTCGTGGCGTTCACCGGCGCCGCGCTCGGGCAACTCCTGACCCGGGTGCTGCCCTCCCGCGCCGCACTGGTCGCCGCCTGCGCCGGCCTGATCGTGGGGGCCGCCCTCATCGGGCTCAGCATGTCGATGGTGCTGCTGCTCCCGCTGTTCCTCGGCGCGGCGGTCATCGGGGTGGCCTCCGGGGTCGCGGTGGGCGACGGCATCGCCACCATCACGGTGAAGGCCCCGCACGAGCACCAGAGTGCGACGGTGTCGACGTTCTTCGCCATCCAGTTCACCATGCTGGGCGTGCCGGCGGTCGCGGTTGGCCTGCTCGCCCAGGCGATCGGCCTGCGGACCGCCGCCGAAATCTTCAGCGCGGTCGTGGCGTTGCTCGCGTTGCTCGTGCTTGTCACGTTGGTGCGCGACGGCTCACGCCGGCCGCCGTCGCGAGCCGCCGGCTGAGCCCTCGCCGCGCCGCCCGGTCCGCTCGCCGCGATCGCTGCGCGCCGTATTCGTGGAATCACGATCGACTTGGCCCCTTGACTCTGACGAAACGCCGGTCCACGATCTGACAACGTTGTCACCGACCATCGGCTACCGCCTGACAGCGTTGTCATCTCTGGAGGCAAGATGTCCGACCCGTCGTCCCTGTCGCGGCGTACCTTCCTCTCCGCCGGAGCCACTCTGCTGGCGTCGGTCGGGGTGGCCGCGGCCCTCCCGGACGCCGTCGCGGCCGCCACTCCGGCGCCGCCACCGCCCGCCACCCCGGTGCCCACCGACCTTGCCCGGTACCGCCCGGTGTCGGTCTCCTCGACCGACTACGCGCCGACGCCGGCCACGTTCGCCGTGGACGGTCTGCCGCAGGTCGGGGTGCGGGGGAGTGGCTGGCGGGCCGCCAACGACGACCCACAGTGGATTTCGGTGGATCTGCAGGCTTTCTGTCACATCGAGGCCGTGAACCTGGTCTTCGAGGCCACACTCACCGATGGTCCGTTCGACGGCAACTACACCGACACCGACGGCGACGAGATCCTCTCCAGCGCGGCGACCGCGTACCGGATCGAGGTCTCCGCCGACGGCCGCGACTGGCGGTCGGTGTACGAGACCGGCGAGGGCCGGGGCGGCGTGCAGGCCATCAAGCTGTCGCAGCCGGTCACCGCGCGCTGGATCCGCATGACTGTCACGAAACGCTCGAACAGCAACCCGGTGGGCCTGAACGGATTCCAGGTGTACGGCGTTCCTCTGTCGGCCCGGCCGAAGGCCGAGGGCTGGACCAGCTGGGAGGGCGGCAACACCGGCCCCGCGCCCGAGCTGACGGTGGCCGCCGACGGCACGGTGCCGCTGGAGTCGGGCTGGTCGCTGACGATGGACGACTTCGCGGGCACCGCCGACGGCGCCGAACTCTCCCGCGCGGGCGTCGACGTCCGGTCCTGGCTGCCGGCCACCGTCCCCGGCACCGTGCTGGGAACGCTTGTCGACCAGGGCCACCTGCCCGACCCCGTGGCCGGCTTCAACAACCTGCGCGTCCCCGAGGCGCTGTCCCGGCACACCTGGTGGTACCGGCGGGCGCTGCGCCTGCCGCGTGGCCTGGACACCTCGGCCGGTCGCCGAATCTGGCTCGAATTCGACGGCATCAACCACGAGGCCACCGCCTGGGTCAACGGCGTGGACGTCGGCAGCGTCAAGCACCCCTTCGCGCGGGCGGCCTTCGACATCACCGACGCCCTGGCCGGTCACCGGGGCGAGCACGTCCTCGCCGTGCGGGTCACCCCGATGCCGCACCCGGGCACGCCGGGCGACAAGGGCACCGACGGTCGTACCTTCCTCCAGTCGGCCCACCACTACCTCGACGCGCCGACCTACCTCGCGGTGTCCGGCTGGGACTGGATGCCAGCCGTCCGCGACCGGGTCACAGGCCTCTGGGACCACGTCCGCCTGCGCAGCACCGGGGCCGTGGTCGTCGGTGACCCCCACGTGCAGACCACGTTGCCCGACCTGCCCGACACCCACACCGCCGAGGTCACCATCAGGGTCCCGGTGCGCAACGCGGCGGCCACCGCCACCACGGTCACCGTCCGCGCCGAGTTCGACAAGGTACGCGTCGAGTCCACTGTCACAGTTCCCGCCGGCGGCGACACGACTGTCACGTTCACGCCGGAGCACTTCCATGCGCTGCGCCTGCGCAACCCCCGGCTGTGGTGGCCCAACGGCTACGGCGAGCCCCACCTGTACGACCTCACACTCGCCGCCACCGTGAAGCACGCGGTCAGCGACCGGCGCCAGCTCCGGTTCGGCATCCGCGAGTTCGCCTACGACTGGCACCAGCCGATCGTGATCTCGCCGCCCGGTCAGCCGCCGCTGGAGTTCGTCGACGGCGCCGCGACCCAGACCGTCACGTTCGCCCGGCAGCCCGCCCGGCACGTCCGCATCCAGGCCGGCCAGCGCGCCACCGGGTGGGGCATCTCGATGTGGTCGCTGTCGGTCGCCGACGGCACCGGCCCGGATCTCGCCCTGCGCCGCAACGCGACCGCGTCGTCGTCGGAGAACGACGCCAACGGGCCCGGCCGCGCCGTCGACGGCGATCCCGCGACCCGCTGGGCGTCGAAGGCCGAGGACAACCAGTCGATCCAGGTCGACCTCGGCGAGGTGGTCGACGTCGACCGGGTCACTATCGTCTGGGAGCAGGCGTACGCGCTTGACTACCGCGTCCAGGTCTCCGTCGACGGCGACACGTGGGCCGACGTGACGTCGGTCAGCAACGACACGCCGCTGGGCAGCCGCGCCACCCAGGTGGAGACGTTCGCGACCCAGACCGCCCAGCACCTGCGCATCCAGACCGGCGCGCGGGTGACCTCGTGGGGAGTGTCCATGTGGGCGCTGTCCGTGCAGCGGCAGGCCGAGCCGGACGTCGACCTGGCCCTGCACGCCACCGCCAGCGCGTCGTCGTTCGACAGCGACGCGAACGGCCCGGACCGGGCCCTCGACGGCAACCCCCGCACCCGTTGGTCGTCGAAGTTCGAGGACAACCAGTGGATCCAGGTCGACCTGGGCGAGCCGGTCAGCTTCGACCAGGTCACGATCGTCTGGGAGCAGGCGTACGCCCGCACCTTCGTCATCCAGGTCTCCGACGACGGGCAGCGGTGGACGGACGTGAAGGCGGTAAGCAACGCCGTCACCCAGCTCAAGATCAGCGTCAACGGCGTGCCGGTGTTCGCCCGGGGCGGCAACTGGGGCTGGGACGAGCTGCTGCGCCGGGTGCTGCCCGACCGGCTGGCCGACACGGTCGAGATGCACCGCGACATGAACTTCACGATGATCCGCAACTGGCTCGGCAGCAGCAACCGTGAGGAGCTGTACCAGGCCTGCGACGAGCAGGGCATCCTGGTGTGGAACGACTTCTGGCAGGCGGGCGCGTTCCTGCCCAACCCGCCCGGCTATGTGGACATCGCCGCCGACACCATCAGGCGTTTCCGGCACCACCCGAGCATCGTGGTGTGGTGCGGCGCCAACGAGGGCGACCCGCCGCCGATCGTGGACGCCGGGCTCAAGCAGGCCGCCGCGACCGAGCACCCGGAGATCCTCTACATCCCCAACTCGGCCGGCGGCATCGTGAGCGGCCACGGCCCGTACCACTGGGTGGAGCCGGGGACGTACAACGACAGGAACACGTACGACACGGGGACGTTCGGGTTCCACACCGAGATCGGTATGCCTGTGGTGTCGGTTGTCGAGAGCATGCGCAACCTGGTCGGTGACGCGCCGGAGTGGCCGATCGGCGAGGTGTGGAACTACCACGACTGGTCGACGATCGGTAACCAGCGCGTCGGCACCTACCAGGCGGCGATCGACGCGCGGCTCGGCGAGTCCGTCTCCCTCGACGAGTTCGCCACGCGGGCGCAGTTCGTCAACTACGAGAGCCACCGCGCCATGTTCGAGGCGTGGAACGCCAACCTGTGGCAGGACGCCACGGGCCTGCTGCTGTGGATGTCGCACCCGGCGTGGCACAGCACCGTGTGGCAGACCTACGACTACGACCTCGACGTGAACGGCGCCTACTACGGTGCCCGCAAGGGTTGCGAGCCGGTGCACGTGCAGGCCGACCCGGGCACCTGGCAGGTGCGGGTGGTCAACCACACCGCCGAGGCGCTGGGCGGCGTGACTGTCACCGCCCGCCGCTACGACCTCAGTGGAAGATCGGTGGGTACGCCGCAGCGTCAGCGGGTGGACGTCGCCCGTTCGTCGACGACGCCGGTCTTCCCGCTCGCGAAGCCGGACGGCGGCGGGCTGCACCTGGTCCGGCTGGAGTTGCGGGACAGCCGTGACCGCCTGCTGGCGGACAACACCTACTGGCGGTACGACAACGCCGAGCAGATGCGGGCGCTCAACGACGTGCCGAGCACCCGACTGTCGACGTCGTCGAGCACTGTGGGTGTCGTGGGCAGCCGGAACACCGTCACCACGACGGTCCGCAACCAGGGCCGCACGGTCGCCGCGCTGGTGCGGCTCGCTGTGCGTGATCAGCGCGGCGAGCGGGTTCTCCCGGCCCGCTACGACGACAACTACTTCTGGCTCCTGCCGGGGGAGACCCGGCAGGTGCGGATCTCCTGGCCCGCGCGGGCCGGCCTCGCCCGCCAGGTCAGGGTGACGGCGCAGGCGTACAACTCGGCCGTCAGCTAGGAGTGCGCGGTGGGAAGCGGCTCGCCGCGAGCCGCTTCCCACAGCGACCGGGTCGGGCGTCGAGAGGCAGTCACGGGGGCCTTGCGGCGGTCATCGTATACAACATACGCTCCCCGAATCGCCCACTCGAGGAGCTCTCCATGACGAACCTCTCCGTCAGCGAAACGAGCCTGCCGCGCCGCCGTTCACTCCGGCTCGCGGTGGCGGCGGCCGCTGTTGTCTGCGCGGTCGCCGCCTGCTCACCGGTGTCGAACAGCGGGAGCGACGACAAGTCCGGCGACGACAAGTCGGCCGGCCAGGATTCCTTCGGTACGCCGGCCGACCCCGCCGCCGTCAAGCAGGGCGGCAAGCTGGTCATCGCCCTCTCCGCCGAGCCCGACGCCCTGGACCCGACGCTGTCGCGGAGCCTCTACTCCCGCTACGTCTTCCAGGCGATGTGCCAGAAGCTCTACGACGTCAACGAGCAGGCGCAGGTCGTACCGCAGCTCGCGACAGCCCTGCCCACGACGAGCGACGACGGCCGGACGGTGACGATCGCGCTGCGTCAGGGCGTGCGTTTCGCGGACGGCACGCCGTTCGACTCGGCCGCGGTGAAGGCCACCCTCCAGCGTCACCTCACCAACGAACGGTCGGCGCGCAAGAGCGAACTCGGCCCCATCGACGGCGTCGACACCCCTGACGCGCAGACCGTCGTCCTGCGGCTGAAGCAGCCGTTCGCGCCGCTGCTCGGCGCCCTCGCCGACCGGGCCGGCATGATCATGAGCGCGAAGGCGCTGCAGAGCCTCGGCGACGACTTCGCCTCGGCGCCGGTCTGCGTCGGGCCCTTCAAGTTCGCCAAGCGGGTGCCGCAGAACTCGATCGACGTGGTGAAGGACCCGAACTTCTACGAGGCTGACAAGGTGCACCTCGACGCCATCTCGTGGCGCATCCTCAGCGACGCGAGCATCCGCGCCGCCAACCTGCGCTCCGGTGACGCCCAGGTCGCCGACAGCATCTCCACCCAGGACGTCGCCTCCCTGCGGCAGGAATCCTCCATCTCCGTCCTCCAGTCGCAGTCCCTCGGCTACCAGGGCCTCACCATCAACATCGGCAACGTCGACGGTGTCGGCACCGCGCCCAAGCCGATCAACCGCCCTCTCGCCCAGAACGCGAAGGTGCGGCAGGCCTTCGAGCACGCGATCGACCGCAAGGCACTTGTCGACGCCGTCTTCAACGGCGTGCACACCGCCGCCTGCTCGCCCATCTCCCCGGCCAGCCCGTTCTCGTCGCCGGAGTCGCAGAACTGCCCGGCGCACGACCCCGCCAAGGCCAAGCAACTCCTCACCGAGGCGGGTGTGCAGATGCCGTACCCGGTGACGATGCTCGCGTCGAACACGCCCGACACGCTGCGTCTCGCGCAGGCGTTGCAGTCGATGGTCAAGGACGGCGGGTTCGACCTGAAGATCAACCCGGTGGAGTACTCGTCGCTCCTGGACGAGCAGGACCGTGGCAACTTCGAGCTGTTGCAGCTCGGCTGGAGCGGGCGGATCGACCCGGACGCCAACATCACGAACTTCGTCGGCACCGGCGCCAGCCAGAACGTCTCCGGCTACAGCAACCCCCAGCTCGACACCCTGCTGACCCAGGCCCGCCAGGCCGGCGACATCGAGGAGCGCAAGAAGCTGTACGGGCAGGCGGTCACACTCCTCCAGCAGGACGACGCGCTGATCTACCTCTACCGGCAGCGCAACCTCACCGCCGTCAGCAAGCAGATCCAGGGTCTCCAGGTGTTCCCGGACGGCGTGATCCGCGCGGCCTTCGCCGGCTTCACCAAGTAGGTCGCCGTGGCCCGGTATCTCCTCACCCGCGCCTGGCAGTCGGCGCTGACCCTGCTGATGTCGACGATCGTGGTGTTCTTCGGCGTCCGGGCGCTCCCCGGTGATCCGGCCCTTGCGCTGGCGGGGGAGGACCGGTCACCGGAGGCGCTGGAGGCCATCCGACGCCACTACGGCCTGGACCAGTCGCTGCCGTTGCAGTTCGCGCAGTACGTGGAACGCATGGCGCAGGGCGACTTCGGGGTGTCGATCCGCACCGGTACGCCGGTCTCGTCGATGCTGACGACAGCCCTGCCGGTCACCGTCGAACTCGCCGTCCTGGCGATCGCAATCGCCACGGCGCTCGGCGTCGGCGCCGGGGTGCTCGCGGCCGTACGCCGTGGGCGCCCGGCGGAGTGGCTGGCCAACGGCCTGGCCCTGATCGGCCTGTCGGTGCCGCACTTCTGGCTCGGGCTGCTCGCGATCCTCTACCTGTCCGTGGCGACCGGGCTGTTCCCCGCCTCCGGCTTCGTGCCGATCCTGGAGGATCCCGTGGACAACCTGCACCACATCGTCCTGCCGGCGGTGATCCTCGGGACGGGCCTCGCCGCCATCATCATGCGGCAGACCCGGTCGGCGATGCTGGACTCGCTCTCCTCCGACTATGTGCGCACGGCGAAGGCGAAGGGCCTGCGACCGCGTGCCGTCATCACCCGGCACGCCCTGCGCAACAGCCTCATCGTGGTGGTGACAGTCGTGGGTCTGCAACTCGGCGGTCTGATCTCGGGCGCGGTCGTCACCGAGCAGATCTTCGGGTTGCCGGGCTTCGGCAAGATGACCATCGACGCGGTGTTCCAACGGGACTACCCGGTGATCCAGGCCGTCGTCCTGCTCACCGCGACTGCCTACATCGTGATCAATTTCTTCGTGGACCTGCTCTACTCGGTCATAGATCCACGGATCCGGGTGACGGGAGATCCGGCATGACCGTCCTCACCGTACCGATGGCGGAGACCGCCGTCAGCGTCACCCGGCGTACCCGCGTGCTGCGCCGGCTGCGCCGCAATCCGCTCGCTGTCGTGAGCTTCGTGGTGCTCGCGCTCGCGGCCGTCATCGCGCTGCTGTCACCGTGGCTCGCTCCCTATTCGGTCGACCAGACCGACTTCGCCCGTACGTTCGCACCGCCCGGCACCCCCGGGCACGTGCTCGGCACCGACGACCTCGGTCGGGACGTGCTGTCCCGGATCATGCTCGGTGCGCGGGCGTCGTTGCAGGTGGGGCTCCTGGCGGTGGCCACCTCCCTGGTCATCGGGGTGCCGCTCGGTCTCGCGGCCGGCTACTTCCGGGCCTGGGACGCGGTGATCTCGCGCTTCACCGACCTGCTGCTCGCGTTTCCGTTCCTGATCATGGCGGTGGGGCTGGCGGCCATTCGTGGGGCCAGCCTCGGCAACGCCGCGGTGGCCGTCGGCATCGCCCAGATCCCGGGGGTGATCCGGGTCGTCCGCTCGGACACGCTGCGCCTCAAGTCACTGGACTTCGTCGCGGCGGCCGTCGTGGACGGCGCGAGGGACCTGTGGGTGCTGGCCCGGCACATCCTGCCGAACGCGACGTCGGTGATCCTGGTGCAGGCCACTGTCGCGATCCCGGCCGCGATCCTCGGCGAGGCGGTGCTGTCGTTCCTCGGGCTCGGCATCCAACCCCCGTCGCCCAGTCTGGGCACGATGCTGGCCACGGCACAGCAGTTCGCCGCCCGTGCGCCGTGGGCGGCGGTCCTCCCCGGTGTCGTGATCATGGGTCTCGCGCTGGCGTTCAACGTCTTCGGCGACGCCCTGCGCGACGCCCTCGACCCGAAGGGAGACCGCCGATGACGACGGCCACCGCAGGGACTACGGCCACCGCCGTGCCCGTCCTGGCGATTCGCGACCTCTCGGTGTCGTTCCCGACCGAGACCGGCACCGTCTCGGCCGTCGACGGTGTCAGCCTGGATCTCGCACCCGGCGAGATCGTCGGGATGGTGGGCGAGTCGGGGTGCGGCAAGAGCGTCACCGCGATGAGCATCGCCGGCCTGCTGCCCGGCAGTGCCCGGATCACCGGCTCCGTACGCCTCGACGGCACCGAACTGGTCGGCGCCCGCGAGTCGGCGCTGCGCCGGGTACGCGGCCAGGAGATCGCCTACATCTTCCAGGAGCCGATGACGTCGTTGAACCCGGTGCTCACGGTCGGGCGGCAGATCGGGGAGGTGCTCCAGGTCCACGAGCGGATGTCCCGACGGGCGGCGCGGGCCCGTGCCGTCGAGTTGCTGACGCTCGTCGGGATCCCGTCCGCGGCGCAGCGGGTCGACACGTATCCGCACCAGCTCTCCGGGGGTATGCGTCAGCGCGTGATGATCGCGATGGCGGTGGCCTGTGGTCCGAAGGTGCTTGTGGCCGACGAGCCGACCACGGCGCTGGACGTCACGGTGCAGGCCGGCATCCTCCAGGTGCTGCGGGACCTGCGCGACCGGCTCGGCACAAGCGTCCTCATCATCACCCACGATCTCGGCGTGATCGCCGACATCGCCGACCGGGTCGTCGTCATGTACGCGGGACGGGTGGTGGAGCGGGCGCCGGTCGACGACCTGTTCGCGTACCCACGGCACCGCTACACGGCCGGGCTGCTGTCGGCGTCACCGAAGCCGGGCCGCCATGCTGGCACGGACCGACTGACGGAGATCCCCGGGCTGGTGCCCGTCCTGTCGACCCAGCCCGACGCGTGCACCTTCGCGGACCGCTGCCCGGCCGCCGACAAGCAGTGCCGCGATGCCGCCCCACCCCTGGCGGGGGTCGGCGGCACGGACCACCTCGCGGCCTGCTGGCATCCCTGCACCACGGCACCTGAGGAGGCGAACCGATGACGCCGCAGCCGAACGCCCTGGACATCGAGGACCTGGTGATGCACTTCGGGCCCGTCCGCGCCGTCGACGGGGTGTCCCTCACCATCCCGCGCGGCCGGGTCACGGCCCTGGTGGGGGAGAGCGGTTCCGGCAAGTCGACTGTGGGTCGATGCGTGGTGCGGCTTGTCGAGCCGACCGCCGGGGCGGTCCGGATCGCCGGCACGGACGTCACCCACCTGTCCCGACGGCAGTTGCGCCCACACCGGAGCACTGTGTCGATCGTCTTCCAGGACCCGGCCGCGTCACTGGACCCGCGCATGCTCGTCGGCGAGATCGTGGCCGAGCCGCTGCGGCTGGCCGGCAAGCGGATCTCACGGCGTGACCGCGAGGCCCGCGTCGCCCCACAACTGGAGCGGGTGGGCCTGCGCGCCGAGGTGGCGCGCCGCTACCCCCACGAGTTGTCAGGTGGGCAGCGCCAACGGGTCAGCATCGCCCGGGCGCTGATCTCCGAGCCGATGCTGCTCATCGCCGACGAACCCACAAGCGCGCTCGACGTGTCCGTGCAGGCGTCGGTGCTCAACCTCCTCGCCGACCTGCAACGCGACATCGGGTTCGCCTGCCTGTTCATCACCCACGACCTGTCCGCCGTCGAATACCTCGCCGACGACATCGCCGTCATGTACCTGGGCCAACTCGTCGAGAAGGGCAGCCGCGAGCGGATCTTCGCCCGACCCGCGCACCCGTACACGCAGGCACTGCTGTCCGCCGCCCCGGTGGCCGACCCGGTGCGCCAGCGGCAGCGGCAGCCGGTGCTGCTCGGCGACGACCTGCCGTCAGCGCTCGACCCGCCGTCCGGCTGCCGGTTCCGCACCCGGTGCCCGCTCGCGTTCGACAGGTGCGCGACCGAGGTGCCGGCGCAGACCGCGATCGGCGACGGGATGGCCGCGTGTCACCTGGTCCAGCCGGACGGCACCGGCCCCGACGTCCGCACCGCAGACCCCAGTGAGGTGTTGTCATGACGTTCACCACCCGACCGACGCTGCAGGGCACCTTCGGCATGGTGTCCTCGACGCACTGGCTCGCCAGCCAGGCGGCGATGGGCATCCTGGAGCGCGGGGGCAACGCCTTCGACGCCGCGGTCACCGCAGGCTTCGTCCTGCACGTGGTCGAACCGCACCTGAACGGGCCGGGCGGTGAGGTGCCGGCAATCGTGGCGACCGCGCAGGACCCGAGGCCGAAGGTGCTGTGCGGGCAGGGGCCAGCGCCCGAGGGTGCCACCATCGCCCATTTCCGGTCCCTCGGGATGGACCTCATCCCCGGTGCCGGGCCGCTCGCGGCGGCCGTACCCGGTGCTGTGGACGCCTGGCTCCTGCTGCTGCGCGAGCACGGCACGTTCACGCTCGCGGAGGTGTTGGAGCCGGCGATCGGCTACGCGGGCGCCGGCCACCCGCTGCTGGGCCGGGTCGGTGACACAGTGGCGGCCGTGCGGTCGTTGTTCGAGGAGCACTGGCCGACCTCCGCCGCGCTCTGGCTGCGCGGCGGCCGGCCACCGGCCGCGGGGGAGATGTTCGCCAATCCGGCGTACGCGCACACCCTGCGCCGGCTTGTCGAGGCGGCGCAGGCGGCCGGTGCTGACCGGGAGGCGCAGATCGAGGCCGCCCGCCGAGCCTGGAGTACGGGTTTCGTCGCCGAGGCCATCGACAGGTTCAGCCGGCAGCCGTTCCAGGACTCCAGTGGGCGACCGCACGCCGGGCTCGTCACAGGCGACGACCTGGCCGCGTACTCGGCGACCTGGGAGGCTCCCGCCACCCTCGACTGGCACGGCTACTCGGTGGCGAAGACCGGTTTCTGGGGCCAGGGGCCGGTGCTGCTGGAGTCGCTTGCCGTCCTCGACGCCCTCGACGACCCCGGCGCGTACGACACGGCGACCGCGGCCGGCATCCACGCACAGGTCGAGGCGCTCAAGCTCTCCTTCGCCGACCGGGAGGCCTGGTACGGCGACGACGGCGACGTGCCCGCCAAGGCGCTGCTCTCCCCGGAGTACGCGCGGGAGCGGGCAGCCCTGATCGGTGACCGAGCGTCGGCGGAGTTGCGGCCGGGGCGTCCCGACGGGGCGCAACCCCACCTGCCGGCGCACGTCCGACCCGGTGCCGGGCGTCGCGCCGTCCCGGCGGACCCGACGACGGGGGAGCCGACGGTGCAGTCCGACGGGGTGACACGTGGCGACACCTGTCACGTGGACGTGGTGGACCGCTGGGGCAACATGATCTCCGCGACTCCCAGCGGCGGGTGGTTGCAGAGTTCGCCCACGATTCCGGAACTCGGCTTTCCGCTGGGCAGCAGGTTGCAGATGTTCTGGCTGGAGGAGGGTCTCGCCTCGTCGCTGGCGCCGGGCCGCCGACCGCGTACGACGTTGAGCCCGACGATTGTGCACCGCGACGGGGAGCCGGTGCTGGCGTGCGGCACACCCGGCGGGGACCAGCAGGACCAGTGGCAGTTGCCGTTCCTGCTGCGGCATCTTCTCGCCGGCCAGCCCCTGCAGGAGGCCATCGACGCGCCCGCGTGGCACACGCTCAGCCTGCCGGGGTCGTTCTATCCCCGGGACATGGAGCCCGGGGTCCTGGTGGTGGAGGACCGGCTCGACGAGGGCGTGCTGGCGGCCCTGCGGGCGTATGGGCACGAGGTGCGGGTCACCGACGGTTGGAGCCTCGGTCGGCTCTGTGCCGTGACCCGTGACCCGCGAACGGGTGTGCTCGCCGCCGGGGCGAACCCCCGGGGGATGCAGGGTTACGCCTGCGGCCGTTAGTGCGCCGCCACGTATCCGCCCTCGGCGTTCTCGAAGGCGGCGGCGGACGCCGCGGCGAGGTGGACGAGCGCGGCCTGTTCGGCGCGGTCACCGTCACCTGACTCGATGGCGTCGACGAGTTGGATGTGCTCGGCCCACGAGTGTGGCGCGCGTTCGGCCGCCCCGAGCCGAAACACCCACTGGACATGGAGGTAGAGCGACTTGGCGATCGACGACAGCCAGGGGTTTCCGCTGATCTGGAGGATGCGCAGGTGCAGCGTGCTGTTCAGTTCGGCGACCCGGGCCAGGTCCTGCCGCTGCGTCGCCTCGCGGCCCTGGTCGAGCAGGGCGCGCAGGGCCGCCACGTCGGCGGCGGTGGCCCGCTCGGCGGCGAGCCGGGCGGCAAGCGACTCCAGGCGCTCGCGGACGGCGAACATGTCGGCGATGGTCCCGCTGCTCGGCGAGGCGACGACGGCTCCCCGGCGGGGGAGGATCACGACGAAGCCCTCCGCCTCGGCGACGCGCAGCGCCTCGCGGACGGGGTTGCGGGAGACGCCGAAGTCCTCGGCCAGCCGGTCTTCGGTGAGCCGTTCCCCCGGGAGGTAGTCGCCGTCGATGATGGCGGTCCGCAGGGCGGCGAGGACCTGATCGCGTAGCGGCAGGTGTTGCGCGCCGAGCTTGTCCCGCGGGTCTTCAGCCACTGGTTGCCTCTCCGTGAACGTGTCCGGACCGAGTGTATACGAAGAACAATCTAGGGAGGTAGCCGACAGTGCCGAGCACAGCGCCCCGCGTCATCCGCCCCCGTATCCCCGCTGCGGGCGACGAGCACCTCCTGCGGCGACGGCAGGCGCTCGTCGTCGTGCTCACCTTCCTGACCGGTTGCGCCGACGCCATCGGGTTCCTCGCACTCGGGGGCGCCTTCGCCAGTGTCATGACCGGCAACATGGTCCTTGTCGGACTCTCGGCGGGCAGAGGCGACCCCGCGCTGGCCCTGACGTCGGCCTGCGCCATCCTCAGCTTCGTCGTCGGCGTCCTCGCCGGCGCTCGCGTCGTCGGCTCGGCGCAACCTGAGGATCCGGTCTGGCCCCGGCGGGTCACCTCGGCGCTGGTCCTGGAGTTGCTGGTGTTCGTCGTGTTCCTCGTCGTCTGGGAGGTCACGCTCCACGACGCCGACACGCGCGTCCATCTCGCGCTGCTGATGCTGTCCGCCGTGGCGCTTGGCGTGCAGAGCAGCGCGATCCAACGGTTCGGCGTGTCCGGCCTGTCCTCCACGTACCTCACCGGCACCCTCACGAGCCTGATCGCCGGCGTCGCCGCCCGCAGCCCGTGGGCCAACCTGCGGCCCAGGGTGCAGGTGTTGCTGGCCCTCATTGTCGGTGCCGCCGTCGGCGCCCTGGTCGCCCTGCACCTGCCGGTCGTCGCCCCGGCGCTGCTGATCGTGCCGCTGGTGCTCGTCATCGTCGTGTCCGGCCGGATGAAGGGCTGACCGTCAGACGCCGCGAGCGAACAGCGCCAGGCGTACGCGGTTGGGGCTGTCGGTCTTGGTCATCAGGCTGGTGATGTGGGTCTTGACCGTGGTGACGCCGATATGCAGCCGTTCGGCGATCTCGGTGTTGGACAGGCCCTCGGCGACCAGGTCGAGGACGTCCTGCTCGCGGGCGGTCAGACCCCGCACCGGCCGTGGTGTCTCGGCGCGGGCGTGCATCGCGCGCTGGACGAGGCGTTGCAGCACCTCCGGGCTGAACGGGCTGTCGCCCGCGGCGGCCCGGCGGATGCCGTCCAGCAGCTCGGTCGGCGGTGCGTCCTTGAGCAGGAACCCGCACGCGCCGGCGGTGAGGGCGGGATAGAGGTGGTCGTCGTCGCCGAACGTGGTCAGCACCAGCACGCGGGTGGTGGGCCGTTCGGCGAGGATCCGGGTGGTCGCCGTGATCCCGTCGACGCCGGGCATGCGCAGGTCCATGACGACGACGTCGGGGAGGAGCCGCGCGGCGAGGGCCACCGCCTCACGGCCGTTGTCGGCCTCGCCGACCACCTCGACGTCGGGCTGCGCCTCGCACAGCATGCGCAGCCCCGCGCGGATGAGGTGCTGGTCGTCGACCAGCAGGACGCGGATCATGCCGGCTCGGGCGATCTGGCTGGGGCCTCCCGGGGCGCCGACACGACAGGCGGCCCGGCGGCGGGCGCGGAGACCACGTGCGGGAGGACGGCGCGCACCCGCCAACCTGTGTCGGTCGGGCCCACCTCCAACAGACCGCCGAGGACCTCGACGCGCTCCCGCATGCCCGTGATGCCGTGCCCGCCGCCGTCCGGCACCACAGCCTGTCCGCTGTCGCGCTCGCCGCCGTGCCCGTCGTCGGTGACCTCCCAGTGCACTGTGCCGTCCCGAACGGCGACCACCAGGTGCGCCAGCGCGGACGGGCCGGCGTGCCGGGCCACGTTGGTGAGCGCCTCCTGGGTCAACCGCAGCACCGCCAGGCCCCGCACCGCGTCGAGCGTGCCGACCGCCGGGTCGATGTCGGCCCGCACGGTGATACCGGCCCAGCGTGCCCGGTCCACTGTCGCGTCGAGCGCCGCCGGCAGCGCCGAGGGCTCGATAGCGGTAAGCGCCGCGTCACCGCGTACCCCATCGGGGTCGCGCAGCACCGCGACCAGCCGGCGCAGCTCCGACAGGGCGGCGCTGCCCGTGCCGTGCACGTCGTCGAACACCTCGTCCACCCGGGGGTCCAGGTCGGTGAGGACGTGCCGGGCCACGCCGACCCGCAGCACCATCGACGCCACGTGGTGCGCGACGACGTCGTGCAGCTCACGGGCGATGGCGCTGCGCTCGTCGGCGCGCGCCGCCCGGTTCTCCGACTCGTGCCGGCGCTGCTCGGCCGTCGCCCGCTCGACGGCCTGCCGGCTGAGCTCCCGGTTGGTGCGGATGACCAGGCCGAGCAGCACCGGTACGCCGACCTCCAGGGCCAGCCCGACGACACCGGAGGCCACCTTGTCGAGCGGATCGCCGATCGAGTCGGTCAGGTCGACCGCTGCCAGCACCGCGGCGGCCAACCAGATGGTGCGGGCGCGACGCGCCCGCATGGTGACTTCCAGCAGCGCCCAACTCGCGCCCACCTGGTTGATCATGATGTCGTCGACAAGGCAGATAGCGACCGCCAGCAGTGCCGTCTGCGCCACCAGGTTGACCGCCGGCCGACGATGCAGCAGCAGGGCTACCCCGAACGCGCCGACCGCGAGGCTCCACTGTGTAACGGACGGCTGACGGCCGGTCTGGGTGCCGAAGACCAGGTAGCCCACGCCGCTGAGGTCGAGCAGCACCGTCCGCACGAGCGTGTCCCGCGCGTCGAACAGCCGCTCCGCCCACCTCACCGGGTCAGCCTAGGTGCTGTGGCCCGGCGGCACGAGCGTGCTGCCAGCGGGTCCGCACGCCCAGGCACGCGGCCAGCCGCGCTTCCGGAACATCGCCGCCACCGCTGAACAGCGCCGCGGTCATGCTGCCAGCGCCAGATCCGGACGGCGGCGTCCGCGTGCCACCACCAGTCGGGCGGCGGTCGCGGTCGCGACCACAAGCGCCGCCACGGCGGCAAGCGTGAGGGCGTCCGGGCGCAGCAGCGGCTGCCCGCGCAGGGCCTGCCAGGTCAACAACAGCGTGAGTACGCCGTACGCCGCGCCCGCGACGACCAGCAGCCGGGCACGGGTACGCTCGTCCAGCCGCGCGCCGAGGAACCGGCCCAGCAGGATCGCCAGGATCGGCAGCGCCTGGAGGGCGTGCAGGCCCACGAAGTGCCCGATCCGCAGGTCACCTCCGGTGGTGCTCCAACCGAGCACCGGCAGACCCGGCCCGCCGTCGGCGACACCCACGCTGTGCGCACCGCTGATCCCCTCGACCCCCGAGTCCTGCATGGACAGCGTCATCGGCACCGCCACCAGCATGCCCAGCAGTGACAGGCCGAGGCCCCAGCCGACGGCGGTCGCGGCGACCCGGTCCGGAATCCGTCGTATCAGCACCACGATCCCGATGACGATGTGCGCGCCGAACAGCACCATGATCGACGCACCCATCGCCGCGAAGATGATTCCGTTCAACGGGGTGGTGGCGTTGAAGTGGCTTGTCGTACCCCGGGCCACCTGCACGACGATCAACGCCGTCTCGATCACCGCCATCGCGACGATGACAGTTGCCGCCCGCTCGGCGACCCGGATCCGGCGCGGCAGCAGGGAGAGCATCCAAGCGAGGGTCGTTCCGTACAACACGAACGACACGGCGAACTTGAACGGCTTGAGCCAGATCGGCGAGCCGGTGAGGACCCGCGAGTCGACGACGATGCCGACCGCGCAGACGACGGCGAGCGCCGCCATCGCGGCGACGAGGAGCATGAGTGGGCGGTGCCATTGTGCCGCCCGACGCAGATCGAATCTCATGCCAGTAGATGCTTCCGGCCGCCCTGCTCGACCGCGTCCGACCGGAAGCCCCGGCTGTGGCCTGCGGTTGGAGCGTCGCCTCCTCCCTGGGTAGGAGGCGAAGCGGGTCGTTACCCCTGCTCGCTGCTGGCACAATGGCCTGCTTGCCTACGCGATCGGGGAGTGGCATGACGACCATCGAGGAACGCGTCCAGCCCAACGAGACCGCAGTGCCGCTGCTGCACTGCGTGTCACCGGAGGCGACACTGGCGTTCTGGCGCGCGCTCGGCTTCGACGTGACCTACGAGCAGATCAAGCCGTACGTGTACCTGGCGTTCTCGTGGAGTGGGTTCCACCTGCACTACGGCTCCGCGCCGAAGGACCTGGACCCGACGAAGGAGACCTCCGGTGGTTGCCTCGTGATGGTCGACGCGGTCGCGCCGTACCACGCGGCGTTCACCGAGGCGATGCGCCGCGCGTACGGCAAGGTGCTGGTCAAGGGTCTGCCGCGGATGACCCGCTACCGGCCGGGCGCGTCGCGGTTCAGCATCGTCGACCCGTCGGGCAACACCGTCACCTTCATTCGGCGCGACGAGCCGGAGGACCTGGAGTACGGCGGGTCGAAGGACCTGCAAGGGCTGGCGCGGGTGCTCGACAACGCGCGGATCCTGCGCGAATTCAAGACCGACGACCGGGCGGCGTACCGGGCGCTCAACTCGGGGCTGCGCCGGCACGGCGACACCGCACCGGCGGTCGAACAGGCGATGGCGCTCGCCGGCCTGATCGAGTTGTCGGTCGCGCTCGGTAAAGACGAGCAGGTGCCCGAGTGGGGCGCCCGCCTCCGGTCGCTGACGTTGACAGCGCAGGACCGTGAGCGCGTGCACAGCGCCGTCGCCGATCCCGCCGTACTCCTGTCGTGGTTGCCCGACGCGACCTGACACCCGGCGACCGGCGGCCCTGACCGGCGGGGTTTCGACACCCCGCCGGTCAGAACGGCCACTGGTCGCGGGACCCGGCCTCGATGAGCGGGATCATCGCGAACGCGGCGTCGGACAGGCCACCGAAGGTGTGCCGGTTGCCTGTGGTCGGCGTGTGTCCGACGCGGTACCCGGCCAGGTTCCAGGTGTACACAGGCACCTCTGCGGGCACCGCCGCCGTGACGTCCGTCGCCCCGTGCCAGTGGGCCTGCTCGTCGGTGAGGATGACCACCCGATCGTGCCGGTCGTAGCGCTCCCGGACCGCCTTCTCCGTATCGGTTCCACCGCCGTAGAAGTAGCCGCCCTCCTTGAACCGGCGCACCGCGGCCAGCACCGACTCACCCGCCTTCGACGGGAACACCCGGCTGGCGTTGGAGAAGGACACCACAGTGGCAGCCTTCGCCCGGGCGGCCAGCGCGAGGCCGAACACCGTGGCGGCGTCCCAGCAGCGCAGCGTGCCGTCCTTGCTGAACGAACTCTGCATCGAACCGGACGTGTCGATGAGGATCAGGGTCCGCCCGTCCAGGGCCGGCACGTTCACCAGGGCGTGCTGCAACGCCATCTCCAGGGGGTACGCCCACCGCAGGCTCGGCGCCGCGTTGAACGCTGACAGGAAACGCATCGGCAGCACCCGCGAGCCGGCGACCTCGCCCGGGTCGGCGAGCCTCGCCGCCACCGTCTGCGCCACGGCGTCACCGACCCCGGCCTGGTCGAAGTTGCGCAGGTTGCGAAGCAGCGCCAGGTAGCCCATGTTCGGGATGATCGACTCCCATGCCGCAGCGTCCAGCGCGGTCTGTCGCCACCCGGCCAGGGCCTCCCACGTCATACCGGCCGCGCCCAGCACCGTCGAATCGGTGACCTCTCTGCGCTTGTCGATGGGCATCGCCATGAGCGTGTGCCGTGCCGCCAGCATTCCGAGCGACCTCGGCAGTGGATTGTCCCGCCCGTGCCTCCGATCCAGCGCGTGCCGGAACAGGTCGCCCTGCCGCTCGTCCTTCGCCGTGGGGTGGGTCAGGTCGATGACGTCGCCGAACCGCACAGGGTTTCCGACGGAGTCGTACTTGAGCAGGCTCCGCTCGGTGTACAGCCGGACCACCGCGTCGGCGATGCCCCGCTTCACCGGCTTGGGCAAGGCCCGGCCGTGGCGAGCCAGCCAGTACGCCAGAGCCTCGCCCGGCTCGTCCGCACGCTGCAACGCGGCGTCCACGACCGCACGCGAACCCGGCACGCCTGCGGTGACCTGGGCTCGGGCGCCCTCCAGGGCCGCCACCACTGACGCCGAGCGCATCATCGCGCCGGTCCGCAGCCACGGTACGAAGCGGGCGAACCAGTCGGGATCGGTGACGGCGACGGCGGCGACCAAGTTCCGGAAGCGGCCGTCCCGGTCCGTGGCGCCCTCGTAGAAGGTGTCCTCACCGACCATGTTCGAGACACCGAGCAGGAACAGCTCGATACGCGGCTCACGGGTGAACGCGGGCGCGCCCTCGGCGGTGACCGACCTGCGGCTGGCGCGCGGTTTGAGGTTGAACTTGGCCATGACGTCCCCCACGCCAGTCGGCCGGGGAGACGCCACCGCACCACACACCCGAGATCAGAGTCGGCCACGGACTAGTCCGCCGTTCTGTCCGTTGAACCATCCACCCGAAGGTGTCGGGGGATTCGAACCCCCATTTGCGGATCCGGAAGTAACCGTTGCCTGCGCACCGGGTGTGTGGCGTGGTCGCGCTCCCCGGAATCGAGGTCGATCACCATCTGTCGGGGCCAGAGCCCTTTCAAAAGTGAGTGGCCTGCGCACCGGGAAGGTGCGGTCACGACCGTAGCGGTGGGTGTGACAGCCCGGCAACGGATTTTGCGATCTTGTGACTGCGGAAGGTGGTCACGCCGCACGCCCGAGATCAAGGGTGGACACGGTTTTGCGGGTTCGAACCGCGGACCCTTACCGGGCCTTTACCAAGAAGTAGCCGTGTCCGTCGCACCGGGCGTGCGGCGTGAGCGCGCCTCCCGAGATCAAGGCGGCGACGGAGACCGGCCCTTGCGGGCCTAGGTGACCTGGGCCGCTGGTCGACACCACCGAAGTGGCGGTGGGATTCGAACCCACGTCTCCCCTTTGAGAGAGGAAGTAGCCGTCGCCTGCGCACCGGGAGGTGCCCCACGACGCTAGACCGGCGGATCCGCGCCGGCAAACCGATTTCGGTCGGCTCGCGTATCCCATGGCCGCTGCGCCTCGGCCCTGCCGGGTCGCGGCGATCGTCGGGGAGTCTGGGCGGTGCGTCGACGCCGTACCCGGCGCTGTGACGTTCGCCGGGGGCGCCTTACCGAGGCTGGAGCAGCCCACGCTTGGCCATGAACGCTCGCAACGTCTCGTCGTCCTCGGTGGTAATCAAGCGGCGGGGGATGACGGTGGCCGGCATCCGGTCGACGAACACGATCCAGAACTCCGGGGTGTCGGTCACCTCGGTGACCCCGTCCCAGGCGATGCCGCCGGACTCCGAGCCGCTGCGCATCATGATGTTGTCGTCGGTGATGTCGTAGGCGCCCTCGACGGCGTAGCTAGCGGAGCGGCGCCGGGCACGCCAGCGCACCCACGGCGCGTACAGCATCGACAGCACACCAGCCACGACAAGCGTTATGCACAGCGACGAGACCCGGTCGCCCCACGTGAAGCCCCGCGAGACGACGAAGGCGATCACCCCGACGGCCGCGAGCACCGCGCCGATGAGGGTGAACCGGCGCAGCCGGACGCCGCTGAGCGCGGCGGCCACGCGGCCCGGGTAGGCGGGATCGGCGGGGACGTCAAAACGAATGTGCACGTCAGAACGATAGTGCCCACGCCCGCCCCCGGACCGCGGGAGGCTGGCCGGTGACTCGGGACGCCGCTGATTTCTGCGGCGCCTCGTCGATCCGGGGGTCGCTCGTTCGACGTGTGGGTGCGAGGGTCGGGAGGCGACCCTGCCGGAGGAGGAGAAGCGCGATGTCGAAGTACATGCTGATCATGCGGGGCACCGATGAGACGAACGCGGCCATGATGGCGTCGATGGACGAGGCGATGGCGGACACCGGCCGGTTCATCGAGGAGATGATCGAGGCAGGTGTTCTCCTCGCCGCCGAAGGGCTTGACGATCCGGCCCGGGGTGTCGTGGTCGATTTCACCGGCGACGCCCCGGTGGTCACCGACGGGCCGTACGGCGAGACCAAGGAGTTGTTCGGGGGCTACTTCCTCCTCGATGTCGCCTCGCAGCAGGAGGCGGTCGACTGGGCCACGCGGTTCCCGGCGGTGCCCGGGTCCAAGCTCGAGGTCCGCCGGGTGGCCGAGGCCGACGAGGTCCCCCTGGGCGGCGAGAGCAACGGTCGGCTCTGATGGGTACGGCCGACGTCGAGGCCGTGTGGCGGGTCGAGTCGGCGCGGATCGTCGGCGCGCTGACCCGGCTCACTGGCGATTTCGGGCTGGCCGAGGACGCGGCGCAAGAGGCGGTCACCGAGGCGCTGGTGTCGTGGCCGCTCGCCTCCCCGGTCAATCCGGCCGGCTGGCTGATGGCCACGGCTCGGCGACGGGCGATCGACGCGATCCGTCGCCGTGCCGCCCTCCAGGACCGGTACGCCCTCCTGGCGGTCGCCCCGACGGTCGACGAGGACATCGACCCCGACAAGATTGACGACGACGTCCTGGCGCTGATGTTCGTCAGCTGTCACCCGGTGTTGTCCCCCGAGGCGCGGGTGGCGCTGACGCTGCGCGTGGTGGGCGGCCTCTCCAGTGCGGCGATCGCCCGCGCGTTCTTCGTACCCGTGCCGACCATGCAGGCCCGCATCACCCGGGCCAAGAAGACGATTGCGGCTGCTGGGGTGCCGTTCGAACTACCGGCTGCCGACGAGCGCCGGCAACGGTTGAACGGGGTGCTCCGCGTCCTCTACGTGATCTTCACCGAGGGGTCGACAGCCACGTCGGGCGACCGGCTGCTGCGCCCCGACGTCGCGTACGAGGCGATCCGGCTGGCCCGCACGCTCGCCGTGTTGCAGCCGGACGAGCCCGAGGTGCACGGCCTGCTCGCGTTGTGCGAGCTGACGGCCGCGCGTTTTCCGGCCCGGACCGGCCCGGACGGCTCGTCGGTCCTGCTCGCCGACCAGGACCGGCGACTGTGGGACGACGCGGCCATCCGCCGTGGGCTCGCCGCGCTGGCCAGGGCATCGACTCGCGGCCTCGGCCCCTACGGTCTGCAAGCCGCGATCTCTGCCACCCACGCGTCGGCGCGCTCGGTCGAGACCACCAACTGGGACCGCGTCGTGGCGCTCTACGAGGCGCTCGGCCGGGTCTCGCCCTCGCCGGTGGTGGAGCTCAATCGGGCCGTCGCGGTCGCGATGGCCTCGGGTCCGGCACAGGCACTGACCATTGTGGACGAGTTGGTCGCCGGGAACCGACTTCCCGGCTCGTACCTGGTGCCGACCGTCCGTGGTGAGCTGCTGGCCCGGCTCGGGCGACGTCGGGAAGCGTGCGCCGAGCTGGAGCTCGCGGCCAGGCTGTGCGCCAACAAGCGCGAGCGCGCGGTGCTGCTGCGCAAGGCCGCAGCGCTGGGCTGACTATTCCGCTGACTGCTCCCACACGGCGCTGATACCGCCGACCGTAACCGGTAGGTGACGCACCCTGGCGGCAGACTGGTTCAGCGGGCATGATCGTGGTTCGTCTCGACGGGGAGCCGAACCACGCGATGTGCGGGGAGGTGGGTGGCACCGATGACCCCGACGCAACTGCGCGCGTACGTCGCAGTGGTCCGGCTGGGGTCCGTCAAGCAGGCCGCCGCCGAGCTGGCGGTCTCCGAGTCGGCCGTGTCGCTGCACGTCGCTCAATTACGCAAGGAGTTCGGGGACAAGCTGTTCACCAAGACGGCGGCGGGGCTGGCGTTCACCCCGGGCGGGCTCCGGCTGGCCAGCCGCGCGGCGGAGCTGCTGGGCCTTCAGGACCGCACGATGCTTGAGGTGAGCGCCGCGAAACGCGGCCGGCGGCTGCTGCGGGTGGCCGCGTCCAGCCTGTTCGCCGAGTTCGCCGCGCCGGGGCTGATCGAGATGTTCGCGAAGCGGGCCGCCGACCTCGACGTCGAGCTGAGCGTCCGCAACCCCAGCTCGTTCGAGTCGCTGCTGCTGACCCGGGCCGCGGACATCGCGGTCGGCCCGCAGGCGCCGGTCATCGACGAGGCGATCACCTGCCGGCCGATGATGAACTACCGGCTCGTGCTCGCCGTCGGCCCGGATCATCCGCTGGCCGGTGTGGCGGCGTCCCCGGGGCAGTTGCGGGAGCAGACCTGGTTGCTCGGCCCGTCGGCGGCCACCGACCTGGGCGCGGTTCCCGCGATGCTGCGCCGGCTGGCCGTGCCCGATGACCGGCAGCAGATCTTCCAGAGCCACGCGGCGGCGCTGGGGGAGGCCAAGCGCGGCCGGGGTGTCTCGCCGGCGCTCTCGTTCACCGTCGCACCGGACCTCCGCGACGGCCAACTTCAGCAGGTGCTGGGGCCACACGCGACTGTCGAGGCGGTGTGGCACTCGCAGGTGCTGACCAGTCCGGGCCAGTTGTCGGCCGCCGCCGAGCTGTCGCGGTTCTCGTCGACACCCCGGGCAATTCAGGCGATGATGCGCGGCGCGGGCGTCAGCATCGGCCACTTCAAGCCGTCGGTGCACGTGACGCTCTGGAGCTGACGAGCGGCGACAAGCAGGTCCTGGAACGTCCCGGCCGGCAGCAGCCGGTCGCAGTAGGGGAGCGCGGCGGCCATGCCCGCCGTGCGGGGTGCGAAGCCGGGGGCGCCGGCCCGCGGGTTCAACCAGACGATCCGGTACGCGCGGCGGCGCAGCCGGGCCATCACGGCGGCGAGCTCCTCGGGCGGATCGCTGTCCCAACCGTCCGAGCCGATCACCAGCACGGCCCCGCGAACGGCGTCCGCGCGCTGGGAGGTGAGCAGGGCGCGCAGGTTCGTGGCGATCCGGGTGCCGCCGTACCTGTCGGTCACCGCCGCGCTGGCCTGCGCGACCGCCTCGGCGGCCGAACGGTGCCGCAGCACCACCGTGAGCCGGGTCAAAGTCGTCGCGAACGCGTACACCTCCGCCTCGGCGACCACCGCGAACGCCCGCATCAGATGCAGGTACGCGGTCGCCTGCGCCCGCATCGACTCGCTGACGTCGCAGAGCAGCACGACCCGGCGCGGTCGCCGTACCGCCCGCTCGCGGACGATCTCGACGGGTTCCCATCCGGTGCGGCGGGCCCGGTTGATCGTGGCCCGCAGCGCGATCCGCCGTCCGGTGGGGCTGACGGCGTGCCGTCTCGTGCGGCGGGTCGGCCAGGCGACGACTGCCGCGCGCAGGGCGTCGCCGAGCATCGTGACCTGTGTGGCGTCGAGTTCGTCGAACGGTCTCTCGGCGAGCCCGGCGAGCGCGCTGGGTCGTCGTTCGGGCAGTCGCAGCGCGGTGTCCGACTCCGGCGAATGAGCCACGGCCGGGGGCAGCGTCGCCCACGGCAGCCCGCCGCCCGGACCGTCGTCGGCGGCGTCGGCGGGCACCGGCACGTGGACGTCGTCGCGGTCTCCCGCCGGGGCCACGGACCTGTTCGGTGGTGGCAGCGGCGGCGCGTCGGCGAACACCGCTGCGAAGACACGGTCGAACGCGGCGAGGTCGGCGTGCCGCCGGACCAGGCTGATCCGGGCGGTCCAGTAGAGCGTGGACATCGAGCGGGGTGGGCTCACGTCGAGGGCTCGGACGAAGGCGTCGACGTCGGTGAGCCCAGCCGGAACGCCGGCACGCCGCAGCCGGGCGGTGAACGCCACGGCGAACGCGGCCCGGTCGATCCCCCGCAGCAGGGCCGGGCTCACCGACGCGCGACAAGCCAGGCGATCACCGCGCCGACCGCGACGAGGCCGACGATCGCGGGTACGAGGCGCTTGGTGATCGAACCGCCCGCGAGGCTGAGCAGGTCGAGCGCCTCCGGTTCGGCATCCGACGTGGTGCGCGGGCCGGCGGCCGGCGGCCTGCCCTGTGCCGGCCCGGCGGTGGGGTGCCCCATGACGGCCCGCTCGTCCGTCGACGGGTCGGCGGGGGACGGCTCGCCAGCCGACGGTTCGGCGAGCGGCGACGGCTCGGCGGGAGCCGCGGTGATCGGGGACGCGGTGACCGCTGTCGGCTCGATCGGCGACGGCGCGATCGGGGACGGGTCGATAGGGGAGGGCGCGACGGCGGCCGTGGCGGGGGTGGTGTCGACAGCCGTGGCGGACGTGGCCGGGGACAGCTCGGGTGCCTCCGGCGCGACGGGGGCGGACGCGGCGGGATCGTCCCCGCTTCGCACCGCCGGCACGGCTGCGGCGTCGCCTCCGGCGGCCCGCACGTCTGCGACGGTCTGCGGCGCTGCGGTCGGCGGGTCCGCGGCTGCCGGCGTCGTCTGCTCGGCTGCCAGCTTCGCCTCCAGGTTGGCGACGAACTGGGCCAGCAGCTTGCCTGACACCTCCTTGATCATGCCGCTGCCGAACTGTGCCAGCTTCCCCGAGATCTTCAGGTCGGTGTCGACGCTCACAAGCGTCCGGTCGCCGTCCGGCCGCAGCTGGGCGGTGACAAGCGCGGACGCGTTCCCCGTCGACCGGGCGTCGCGGCCCTTGGCGTCGATCACCCCGTGGTACGCGGTGTCGTCCTTCTCGACGAACTGCGCGGTGCCCGCGAACTCCGAGATGACCGGCCCGACCTTGACCTTCACCTTGCCCCGGTAGACGTCGCCGTCGACGCCTGTCAGCTGGGCGCCCGGCAGGCAGGGCGCGATCCCCTCCAGGTCGGTGAGCACCGCCCAGGCCCGCTCGATGGGGACGGTGACCGCGAACTCGTTGGTGATCTTCATGGCTGACTCTCCTGGTAGGCGCCGAGCGCGGCGGCGACCACGGCGCGGTCGTCGGGGGTCTTGGCGATGGTGCCGATGGTGTGCGCGACGTCGTCGGCGGCCAGGTCGGCAGCGCCGAGCACGGACAGTGCGGCCACCCAGTCGATGGCCTCGGCCATCCCGGGCGCCTTCTCCAACTCCCTGCCGCGTACGTCGCCGACGAACTGCACGGCCGCCCGGATCAGCGGCTCGGTGGCGCCCGGCACGGCACGGCGGACGATCTCCACGGCGCGGGCCGGCTCGGGGAAGTCGATCCAGTGGTAGAGGCAGCGGCGGCGCAGCGCGTCGTGCAGCTCTCGGCTGCGGTTGGAGGTGAGCACCACGACTGGCGGCGTACGGGCGGTGAACGTGCCGAGTTCGGGGATGGTGATGCCGGCCTCCCCGAGGAACTCGAACAGCAGCGCCTCGAACTCGTCGTCGGCCCGGTCGATCTCGTCGATCAGCAGCACCGGCGGGACCGGCCCTCGATGGCGTACGGCCCGCAGGATCGGGCGTTCCTGGAGGTATTCGGCGCTGAACAGGTCCGCGTCGGTGAGTCGCGCGTGCTGTGCCTCGGCGAGCCGGATCGCCAGCAGTTGCCGCTGGTAGTTCCACTCGTAGAGCGCCTCGCCTGCGGTCAGCCCCTCGTAGCACTGCAACCGGATCAGCGGCGTCTCCAACGCCTTGGCCAGCGCCTTCGCGGCGGCGGTCTTGCCGACGCCCGGCTCGCCCTCCAGCAGCAGCGGACGACCGAGGCGCAACGCCAGGAAAAGGGCCATCGCCATGCCGTCGTCGACCAGGTAGTCGACGGCGTCGAGGCGGTGCCGGACGGCCAGCGCGTCCTTCATGCCTCGCCCGCCAGCAGGCGTTCGTAGTCCGCCCGGGTGTCGACGTCGATCGGCACCGGCCCGTCGGCGGGCACCTCGGTCACCGGGTGGCGGCCGGAGTGCAGCAGCTTCCACACCGCCTTGTCGCCGTGCAGGTCGTACAGCTCGGGGATGACCGTGCGGCCGAAGCGGAACGGATGGCCCAACCCGTCGGCGTACCGGCAGACGGCCAGCGGGGTGGCGGCCGTGGCGACCCGGCGGACGTCCTCGGTGCGGACGCCGGGTTGGTCGCCGAGGAGCAGCACGAGCGCGTCGGCGCGCGGGTCCACGGCCCGCGCGGCGGTGCTTACCGACGACCCGCAGCCGCTGCTGAACGCCTCGTTCTCGACGACCTGGCAGCCGGTGAGGTCCACCCGGTCGCGGACCGCAGCCGCCGCGCCGCCGAGGGTAACGAGCAGTTGGTCGAAGCCGCACGAGCGGGCCAGGTCCAGTGTGGCGTCGAGCAGTGTCCGCCCCCGGTACGGGAGCAGTTGTTTCGCCTCGCCGAGGCGCACCGATGCCCCTGCGGCGAGCACCAGGCCGGTCAGGTTCACGGGCTACGCCGCCGTGTACGTCGCGAGGCAGCCGGCGCAGCAGAACCAGACGTCCCGCCCGTCGACTCGGGCGTGCGGGGTGTCCGGTCCGATCAGCACGGTCATCCCGCACACCGGGTCGACGGCCTGCTCGGGCCGGACGACAAGCGCGCCCGCAGCCGGGCGCAGGCCGTCCACCCGGATGGCCCGGACCACCTCACCCATGATCGACAGTGCGATCTCCGCCGGCGTCTGCGCGCCGATGTCCAGCCCGGCCGGCGAGTGGACGCGGGCTCGTTCGGCGTCGGTCAACCCCAGTTCGTCGAGGACCACCGCGCCGCGCTTCTGGCTGGCGACGAGCGCGACGTAGCCCACGCCCGCGTCGAGTGCGGCACGGATCGCCTCCTGCTCGCCCCTGCCCAGCCCGGCCACTACGACCGCCGTGCAGCCGGCGTAGTCGTCGGAGGTCACGACGTCGAAGTCGAGGAACGCGGCGAGGGTCGCCACGGCGGCGCTGATCGGCGTATCCCCGACCACGCGCACCGCCGACGCGGGCAGCATCGGCCGGAGGAAGACCTCGATCGCGCCGCCGGAGTGGCACGGGTTGACCACCACCCGCGCCCCCGGAGTCTCCGGGAACGGGGCGGCTCCCTCCGGCAGCACCCGCAACAGCACGGCGGTGCCGTCGCGCAGGGCGTCCAGGGCGGCCGCCCGCACCGAACCCTCGGCGCACACCCCGCCCACGAAGCCCTCGATCGAGCCGTCCGCGCGGATCACCGCGTCGTCGCCCGGCCGGGCTGACGTCGGCTCCTGGGCGCGGACCACTGTGGCATGCACGAACGGCTCCCGGGTGACTGTCAACTCTTGGGCGCGCTCCGCGATGGTGGTCATCCTCGGCCCTCTCAGATCGGCGGCCGGGCCTGGCCGCGCATCGCGTCCCAGACCCGCGACGGCGTCAGCGGCATGTCGGCGTGGCGTACGCCGAAGGGCTTCAGGGCGTCGATGACGGCGTTGACGATCGCCGGCGGCGAACCCACGGTCGCCGACTCGCCCACACCCTTCGCGCCGATCGGGTGGTGCGGCGACGGGGTGACGGTGAAGCCGGTCTCCCAGTCGGGCACCTCCAGCGACGTCGGGATCAGATAGTCCATCAGGGACGCGCCGAGGCAGTTGCCGTCCTCGTCGAACGCGATCATCTCCATCAGGGCCATGCCGACCCCGTCGGTGAGCCCGCCGTGCACCTGCCCCTCGATGATCATCGGATTGATCCGGGTGCCGCAGTCGTCGACGGCGATGAACCGCCGCACCTTCACCTGCGCCGTCCCGGGGTCGATGTCCACCACGCAGATGTACGCGCCGTGCGGGTAGGTCAGGTTCGACGGGTTGTAGCAGATCTGCGCCTCCAACCCACCCTCGATGCCCTCGGGCAGGTCGCCCGCGCCGTGTGCGCGCAGGGCGATGTCCTGGATCGTGACGGACCTGCCCGGGTCACCCGCGACGTGGAACGAACCCTTGTCCCACTCCAGGTCGGCCACCGACACCTCGAGCATTCCGGAGGCGATGATCCGGGCCTTGTCGCGGACCTTCCGCGCCACAAGTGCCGCCGCCGCGCCCGACACGGGCGTCGACCGGCTGCCGTACGTGCCGAGGCCGAACGGGGTGTTGTCGGTGTCGCCGTGCAGCACCTCGATGTCGGCCGGCGGAATCCCGATCTCCTCGGCGACGATCTGCGCGAACGTCGTCTCGTGGCCCTGGCCCTGGGACTGCACGCTGAGGCGTACCACGGCCTTCCCGGTCGGGTGGACGCGCAGCTCGCAGCCGTCGGCCATGCCCAGCCCGAGAATGTCCATGTTCTTGCGCGGCCCGGCACCGACGGCCTCGGTGAAGAACGCGATGCCGATGCCCATCAGCTCGCCCCGGGCCCGCTTCTCGGCCTGCTCGCGGCGCAACTCGTCGTAGCCGGCCATCTCCATCGCCAGGCGCATCGTCGGCTCGTAGTTGCCCGAGTCGTACACCCAGCCGGTCTTCGTCGTGTACGGGAACTGCTCCGGCTGGATGAAGTTCTTCAGGCGCAGCTCGGCGGGGTCCATGCCCAGCTCGTCGGCGAGGCAGTCGACGATCCGCTCGACCAGGTAGACCGCCTCGGTGATCCGGAACGAGCAGGCGTACGCGACGCCGCCGGGCGCCTTGTTGGTGTAGACAGCTGTCATCGAGCAGTACGCGGCCTCGATGTCGTAGCTGCCGGTGAAGACCCCGAAGAAGCCGGCCGGGTACTTCACCGGGGCGGCGGTGCCGTTGAACGCGCCGTGGTCGGCGAGCACGTTGGTGCGGATGCCGAGGATCCGGCCGTCGCGTGTCGCCGCGATCTCGCCGCGCATGATGTAGTCGCGGGCGAAGCCCGTGCTGATCAGGTTCTCCGATCGGTCCTCCATCCACTTCACCGGTTTGCCGGTGACGATCGAGGCGACGATCGCGCAGACGTACCCGGGATAGATCGGCACCTTGTTGCCGAACCCGCCGCCGATGTCCGGCGCGATCACCTGGATCTTGTGCTCGGGCAGGCCCGCCACGATGGCGTAGAGGGTGCGGTGCGCGTGCGGCGCCTGGGTGGTCGACCAGAGCCGCAGCTTGCCCTCGACCGAGTCGTAGTCGGCGACAGCCCCGCACGTCTCCATCGGCGCCGGGTGCACCCGGGGGTAGACAAGATCCTGGCTGACCACGACGTCGGCGCGGGCGAATACCGCCTCGGTGGCCGCCTTGTCGCCGGTCTCCCAGTCGAAGCAGTGGTTGTTGGTCTTGCCTTCGAGGTCGTCGCGGATCAGCGGGGCGTCCGGCTCCAGCGCACGACGCGCGTCGATCACCGGATCGAGGACGTCGTACTCGACGTCGATCAGCTCCAGCGCGTCGCGGGCCGCGTACCTGTCGTCGGCCACTACGAAGGCGACCTCCTGACCCTGGAAACGCACCTTGTCGGTGGCGAGCACCGCCTGCACGTCGTTGGAGAGCGTGGGCATCCAGGCCAGGTTCTGCTCCGCCAGCGCGGCACCTGTCACCACCGCGCGCACCCCTGGCGACGCCTCGGCGGCGCTCGTGTCGATGCTGATGATGCGGGCGTGCGCCACCGGCGACCGGAGGATCGCGAGGTGCAGCATGCCGGGCAGTTGGACGTCGTCGACGTACCGGCCGCGACCGCGCAGGAAGCGCGGGTCCTCCTTGCGCAGCATCCGGCCGTACCCGACGGGCTTCTGGTCGTTGTCGTGGAATGTGTCCACGCGCTCGTGCACGGTTGTCATGCGACGGCCTCCGCGGGCTGGCCGGCGTTGTCGATCTCGCCGGCCTCGGTGGATTCGGTGGTCTCGGTGACAGTGGCCGCGGCCTGCGCCTCGGCCACGGCAGCCCAGCGCACCGAGCGCACGATCGTGGCGTAGCCCGTGCACCGGCAGATCTGGCCCGAGATGGCCTCCCGGATCTCCGCCTCGCTCGGGTCGGGGTTGCGGTCGAGAAGCGCCCGCGCGGTCATCATCATCCCCGGCGTGCAGAAGCCGCACTGGAGGCCGTGGCACTGCATGAAACCCTGCTGGATCGGGTCCAGCTCGGCGCCCTTGGCGAGGCCCTCGACTGTGCGCACCTGGTGGCCGCCGGCCATCGCCGCGAGCACCGTGCACGACTTCACCGGCTCGCCGTCCAACCAGACCACGCACGTGCCGCAGTTGCTCGTGTCGCAACCCCAGTGGGTGCCGGTCAGACCCAGCACGTCCCGCAGGAAGTGCACGAGCAGCAGCCGCGCCTCGATCTCCCGGGTGACCTCGACGTCGTTGACGGTCATGGTGACCTGCATGCTCAGCTCCTCGCCCGTTCCACGGCCCGGCGCAGGGTCCGCCTGGTCAGCTCGGCGGCCAGATGCCGCTTGTAGTCGGCACTGCCGCGCTGGTCGGTCACCGGGTCGCAGCTGCGCGCCGCGATCGCCCCGGCCTGCTCGTAGAGGGCCTCCGAGGGCTCCTGCCCGCGCAACGCGGCCGAGATCTCCGGGATGCCCGTCGTGTTGGGGCCGACCGCCGCGAGCCCGACCCGGGCGTCGGCGATCGCGCCGCCGTGCAGCCACACCGCCGCGCCGGCCGACACCACGGCCCAGTCGCCGGCCCTGCGCTCCACCTTGGCGTACGCGCTGCCACAGCCCGGCCGCACCGGCAGCCGCACCTCGACGAGCATCTCGCCGTCGGCGACGGCGGTCTCGTACGGCCCGACGTGGAACTCCTCCATCGACACGACCCGCTCCGCGCCGCCCGGACCACGGATCACGCACCGCGCGTCAAGGGTCGTGCAGACCGCCGACAGATCCTCGGACGGGTCCGCCTGGCAGAGCGAGCCGCCCAGCGTGCCCCTGTTGCGCACCACCGGGTCGGCGATCACCCGCTCCGCGTCGGCGAAGATGGGGAACGCCTCTGCCAGCACGGGGGAGTCGAGCAGTTCCCGGTGTCGGGTCATCGCCCCGATCCGCACCTCGTCCGGGCCGGCCTCGATGTAGCCCAGCTCGGCGTGCAGGTCGTTGATGTCGATCAGATAGTCGAAGTTGGCCAGCCGAAGCTTCATCATCGGCAGCAGGCTGTGCCCGCCGGCGATCAGGCGGGCTGTGCCGCCCAGACGCTCCAACAGGCTTATCGCATGGTCCACACTCGTGGCTCGCTCGTACTCGAACGGTGCCGGCACCTGCATGTCGTACCTCCGCAGTCCGGCAAAATCTCTGCTCGCCGGTGGTTAAAGTCAACGGCGACCTAAGCAACTGCTTAGGTCGCCGTTGACGGTGCCGCCGGGGCTCGCGGAGGGTGCGGCCATGCGGGACATCGCCGACGGGCTGACGGATTGGCGCACTCGCGGCGTCGCGTACGCCGTGGCGACAGTCGTGCGGACCTGGAAGTCAGCACCCCGGCAGCCCGGCGCGGCGATGGCCGTCTCCCAGCACGGCGAGGTCCTCGGCAGCATCTCGGGCGGCTGCGTCGAGGGTGCCGTCTACGAGCTCTGCCGCACCGCGTTGGAGACCGGAGAGGCACACACCCAGACCTTCGGCGTCAGCGACGACGACGCGTTCGACGTCGGCCTGACCTGCGGTGGCACAATCCAGGTCCTTGTGCAGCCGGACGTCGCGATGACCGATCCCGACGACGTGCTCGCCGCGATCCGGGACAGCCGCCCGGTCGCCACCGCATCGGTCGAGAACGCGCAGCTGGTGATCTGGCCGGACCGGGTCGCGGGCAGCCTCGGCACGCCCGACCTGGACGACGCGGCGGCACGGCAGGCGGCCGGGATGCTCGCCCTCGGCACCACCGGCACGGTCCACCTGGGCCGGCAGGGGGAGCAGCGCGGCGACGACGTGGCCGTGTTCGTCCAGTCGTACGTGCCACCGCCCCGAATGATCATTTTCGGCGCGATCGACTTCGCCGCCGCGATGGCCCGGATGGGCAGGTTCCTCGGCTACCACGTCACGGTCTGCGACGCCCGTCCGGTCTTCACCACCCGCACGCGTTTCCCCGACGCCCACGACCTCGTCGTCCGCTGGCCACACGCGTACCTGGAGTCGACGACAGTCGACGAGCGGACGGTGCTCTGCGTCCTGACCCACGACCCCAAGTTCGACGTGCCGCTGCTCCAGGTCGCCCTGCGCACACCCGCCCGCTACATCGGGGTGATGGGCAGCCGCCGCGCACACGACGACCGGATGCGCCGGCTACGGGAGGCGGGCGTGCCGGAGGACGCGCTTGCCCGGCTCTGCTCGCCGATCGGGCTGGACCTGGGCGCGCGGACACCAGAGGAGACGGCCGTGGCGATCGCCGCCGAGATCACCGCCCAGGCGTGGGGTGGTTCGGGTCGCCCGCTCCGCGAACTGGAGACCCCGATCCACCACAGTTGACAGGGTCTCCCTGCCGATCCGCCGTGCTGGCGGGCCTCTCTGTCGTCAAAGGATCACTATGCTCGGCGCGTGATCCCCCCAGCACTCGAGATCCGCGGCCTGGTGAAGACCTTCGGCGCGCACCGCGCGGTCGACGACCTCGATCTGACCGTCCGTTCCGGCACGTTCCACGGCATCGTCGGGCCCAACGGCGCCGGCAAGTCCACCACCATCGGGATGGCGGTCGGGCTTGTCAGTCCGGACGCCGGGGAGATCCGGATCCTCGGGCACGACGCGCAGCGCGACAGGGGCCAGACCCGCGCCTTGACAGGCGTGCTGCCCGACGGCCTCGACTTTCCGGAGCGACTCACAGGCGCCGAGCTGCTGCGCTACAGCGCCGGCCTGCGCGGGCTGCACCGGGTCGCCGCCGCCAACCGGGCCGCCGAGCTGATCGACGTCCTCGGCCTGGCCAAGGGTGCCAGCACCCCACTCGCCGACTGCTCCACCGGCACCCGCAAGAAACTCGGCCTCGCACAGGCACTGCTGCACGCGCCCCGGCTGCTCGTACTCGACGAGCCGTTCGAGGCCGTTGACCCGGTCTCGGCGGCCACCATCCGGCGGGTGCTGCGCCGGTTCGTGGCCGGCGGGGGCACCTGCGTCCTGTCCACCCACTCGATGCTGCTTGTCGAGCAGATGTGCGACGACGTCACAGTCATCCACCAGGGCCAGGTGGTCGCCGCCGGGCCGGTCACCGAGGTCGCCGCCGGCGGCAGCCTCGAGGACCGGTTCGTCGAACTTGTCGGCGCCGACGTCTCCGGCAGCGCCGGCCTGGACTGGTTGACCGGGCCCCGATGAGCGCCGATTCGCTCGCTCCCCGCTCGTTGGCCGACACCCTCGGCAGGATGGCGGTGCCGGCACGGATGCGCGCGGCCATGCTGCGTCGCTCCCTGCGCGAGCATCCAGGGCCCGTGGTGGCCGGCCTCGTCGGGCTGCTCGCCGCCGCCTGGCTGATCCGGTACGCGCTGCACGGCGACCGGCACACCCTCGCCCTGCTGGTCGGGGCGTGGGTGCTCGGCTGGATCGTGTTGCCGCTGCTGCTCGGCGGTGGGCGCGGCCGGGTCCGGCCGGTCCACCTGCGGTTGGAGCCGATCGGCGGTGCCCCCGCCGCGATCGGCCTGCTCGCCGCGTCCGCGATCGGCATCGGCCCGGCCGTCTCGCTTGTGGCGCTCACCGCGCTGCCGGTGCACGCGGCTCGCTACGGCCCCGTCCCGGTCCTCGTCACCGCCTGCGGCGCGGTGCTGCTCTGGCTGCTCGGGCTGATCGGCTCGGCGATCGCGCTGGAGATCGTCGGCCACGCCGGCGGGCCGGCCGGAGCGCTGCTCACCGGCATCGTCACCGGGACGGCGATGGGTGTCGCAGGGTCGCTCTGGGCGGTCTTCCCGTGGGTGTCGGTACTGCTGATCGAGGCGCCGGACGACGTGGTGCGGGTCGTGGGATACGTGCCGAGTGACTGGCCGTTCGCCGCCGTTGCCGAGGCACCCGACCGAGGGGCGCTTTTGATGGCGGCCCTGGCGGGCATCGTGGTGCTGTGCGTCGCCGCGTACATCGTGCTCGTTCGAAGGGCGATAAACGCGGGCGTGCCGTTCCGGCCACGCGGGACCACAGCGGTCCCGCGCTCCGGCGCGCCCGACCGGGATCCTCGCGGCCCCTCGGAGGCATCCCGGGGCGGTGATGGGCGTGAGCGGCGCGGGTGGCCGGGATGGATGCCACCCGCAGTGCGGGCGGTCGCGGGCCGTGAGGTGCGGGCGTGGATGCGGCATCCGCTGCGGTTGCAGTATCTGGCGTTCGCTGTCGTGTACGGCGCGCTGCTCGCCGGATTGCCGCTGCTGTCTGATGTGGAGCTTCTATTGCCGTGGGCCGGGTCGCTCGCCGTGCTCGGCGCGGCGGCGATGTCGGCAGGCCTGGTCGGGCTGGACGGCACCGCGCTGTGGCTGCCGTTCACCACGCCGGACGGCGAACGTGCCGAGGTCCGTGGACGTGTCGTGGCCTGGCTGGCCCTGGTCACCCCGATCGGGGTGCTGCTCACCGCCGCCGGCATCGTCCTCGCGCCACAGGTCGACGCGCTGGCCGCGCTCTCCGTCCTGCCGGCCCTGCTCGGGGCGGGCGCCTCGGTGCCGGTCTGGGTGTCGCTGCTGCGGGTACGCCCGGTAGCCGACCCACGGCACCCCACCTCGGCCGACAACCCGACCGACATCGTCAGCGTGCTTGTCGCCACCGCCGGTGGGCTGCTCGCTGCGGCGCCGGTCCTCGCGCTTGTCATCTGGGGCCCGCCCGGGGTGGCGCCGCTGCTGCCGCTGGTCGGGCTGCTGTCGGGTGCTGTGGCCCTGTGGGGCGGCCTCCGGCTGGCCGACGACCGCCTCGTTCGGCGCGGCACCGAGGTGCTCGCTGCGGCCGGCCAGCGGAGCAGGCCCCCCGAAACGGTGATCCCGCTGAAGTGGGACGCCGAGTGGTACCGGGAGAACAAGGCGACGGCTTGGGCGCTGGTGCTGCTGACGGTGGGCTGGATTCCGGTGATCCCGCAGGGAGTCATGCCGCTCGCGTTCGGGATCGACGGCGGGTGGATCGTGGCCGGTCACCTGGAGGGGAGCGCGCACACGGCGGTGGGGCTGGGCATGGTCGCTGTGGGCGTCGCGATGCTGCTCACCGGCCTGGTGTTGTGGGACCGCCGACCCCAGCCAGGTGCTTACCCCGACGCCCGACCTGCCCCCACAACTGTGGATTAGGCCGCCCCGGCCGCGGGCGAAACGCCCAGCTCGCGACCGCACACCCCCGTCTCGGGGGCGAGCGCCGCGCCTGAAGGAGGTATGACTCTCTGTGATCTCGCTGCGACCCGACCGGCACTCGACTAGCGTCAGGTTGTTCACATATGCGGGATTGGCCGGAAAGGTGCTGCGATGGGGGTGCGCCGCTGGATCGAGGGCTGGCCGGTCTATCGCCAGCTCACCGGCACCGACCCGCTCGGTCGGGGCGCCGCGGCCAAGTCCGACGGCTCGCGGGCGCTCAGTGCCCGTACCGA